>SCTQ01000157.1 GCA_004322345.1 Aquabacterium sp.
GTCGCGCGTAGGCAGGCCCATCTGGTAGCTGCGGCGCAGCTGCACGGGGTCGGTGGACGTGGCGTCGGAGGCCGCGTCGCCAGCCCGCCCGCCGCGGCGGCGAGCGCCGCCCAGGCGGCCAGCGGCGCGGCCTCCGACGCCACGTCCACCGACCCCGTGCAGCTGCGCCGCAGCTACCAGATGGGCCTGCCTACGCGCGACAGCAGGCGCGACAAGTCCGTCCCGCTGCCCATCTTCGTCGACGCCGACAAGCTGACCGGCGAGAGCGGCGTGCGCACCACGGCCGAGGGCTCGGCGCGCATGCGCCGCGGCACGATGACCATCCGTGCCGACAAGCTGGAGCACACCGATGCCGACAACACCGCCCATGCCGTCGGCAACGTGCGCGTCGACAACCTGGGCAACAGCTACGCCGGCCCGCAGGCGCAGCTGCAGCTGGACACCAATGCCGGCTGGTTCATCTCGCCGACCTACCGCTTCGCGCGCACCGGCGCCGGCGGCCACGCCGAGCGCTTCGACTTCATCGACGACCAGCATGCCAACGCGACCAAGGCCAGCTACACCAGCTGCACGCCCGAGGACGGCGCCGGCCCGGCCTGGGAGCTGACGACCTCCAAGGTGGAGCTGGACTTCGAGAACGAGGTCGGCCGTGCCGAAGGCGCCGTCGTGCGCTTCTACGGCGTGCCCATCCTCGCCGCGCCGGTGATGACCTTCCCGCTGAGCGAGAAGCGCAAGTCCGGCTGGCTGCCGCCCAACTTCGACATCAGCAACCGCAGCGGCTTCGAGTTCGAGCTGCCCTACTACTGGAACATCGCGCCCAACTACGACGCGACGCTGACGCCCACCTTCGCCACGCGCCGCGGCGCCGGGCTGCGCACCGAGTTCCGCTACCTCGAGCCCAACCTCAGCGGCGTGCTCAATGCCGACCTGCTGCCCAACGACCGCGAGGCCGAGAAGGACCGCTGGCTGACCCGGCTGCAACACCAGCAGAACTTCGATACGCGCACCTGGGTGAAGCTGGACATCCAGCGCACCTCGGACGACGACTACTGGAAGGACTTCCCGCGGGCGATCTCCGGCATCACACCGCGCCTG
The DNA here is from genome assembly GCA_004322345.1 of Aquabacterium sp. Taxonomy (GTDB): domain Bacteria; phylum Pseudomonadota; class Gammaproteobacteria; order Burkholderiales; family Burkholderiaceae_C; genus Aquabacterium. The sequence continues at coordinate 1,096 of SCTQ01000157.1, forward strand.
CTCAGCAGCCAGGCCGCGTTCGAGCACCGCTTCGACCCGGGCAGCCTGGGCATGCCGGGCCTGGGCGTGCAGGACCTGCAGGCCTTCGCCCGCGTGCAGGAATGGCAGGCGCTGCAGACCACCGACACGAGCACGCGCTTCGTCTCGCCCTACCGCCGCGCGCCGCAGGTGGGCGTGGCCGGATCCGGCGACGCGTCGGGCCTGCGGTGGAGCCTGGATACCCAGGTCAACCGCTTCACGCATCCCGGCAACGAGAACGCCATCGAGGGCACGCGCTTCCACGCGCTGACCAGCATCGCCTATCCGATCAACCCGGTGCCCGGGGCCATCGGCTGGACCATCACGCCGCGCCTGAACCTCAACGCGGCCAGCTACGCGCTGGACGAGGCCTCGACCAACGGCCGCAAGAGCATGTCGCGCGTGATCCCCACCTTCAGCCTGAACAGCGTGTGGGTGCTGGAGCGCCCGGGCCGGTGGTTCGGCCGCGACTACATCGAGACGCTGGAGCCGCGGCTGCAGTACCTGAAGACGCCCTATCGCGACCAGTCCGCGATCCCGCAGTTCGACAGCGCACCGCTGGACTTCAACGCCGACTCCATCTACGCCGACAACGCGTTCTCAGGCATCGACCGCGTGGCCGACGCCCACCAGGTGGCCGCCGGCGTCACCGCACGCCTGATCGACCCCACCACCGGTGCCGAGGCGCTGCGCCTGGGCATCGTGCAGCGCTACCTGCTGTCGGACCAGCGCATCACCGCCGACGGCGAGCCGCTGACCCAGAAGCTGTCCGACCTGCTGCTGCTGGGCTCGACCTCGGTCATCCCGCACTGGTACCTGGACAGCACGCTGCGCTGGAACGCCGATGCCCACCGCGTCGAGCGCACCACCTTCACCACGCGCTACACCCCCGGCGCCTGGCGCACCGTCGCGCTGACCTTCCGCGAGACGCGCGGCCTGAACCGCCAGGTCGACATCGGCTGGCAATGGCCCTTCGCCGGCCGCATGCCCTCGATGACCGCACCCGCCGCAGCGCCCGCCGCGGCCGTGGCCGCCGCCGCCAACGCCGAGTCCGGCATGCGCAGCGGCGCCGGCGGCTGCGCCAGCGGGGGCGGCACCTGGTACACCGTGGGCCGCGTCAACTACAACCTGCTGGACAACCGCATCACCGATTCGCTGTTCGGCATCGAGTACGACGGCGGCTGCTGGATCGGCCGCGTCGTCGCCGAGCGGCTGTCCACCGGCCAGGCCGAGGCCACCACGCGCCTCATGTTCCAGCTCGAGCTCGTCGGCCTGTCCCGCCTGGGCAGCAGCCCGCTGCGGGCCTTGAGGGACAATATTCCGGGCTATCGCCTGCTGCGCGAGGAGAACGCGCTGATCGCCTCTCCCGCCAACCCCGAACCCTTCACGTCCGCCAATGATTGATACGAACGGCGCCTCGCGGCGCAGCGGCCGCCGCAGCGGCCGTCACCTGTCCCTGGTTGCCGCCGCGGCGCTGGCCATCCTCGCAACGACCGTCGCGACCACCGGCCAGGCCCAGGGACTCAAGCGCAGCGGCAGCCCGAAGAACGCTGCCTCCGCCGCGGACCCTTCGACGCGCCTCGTCGTGCCGGGCTTCGGCAGCGAGGTCAGCGGCATGAGCCGCACCATCGACACGCCGGTGTCGGACGTGCGCACGGCCGACTACATCGTCGCCGTCGTCAACCAGGAGCCGATCACCAACTCCGACGTGACGCTGCGCATGCTGCGCGTGCTGCAGGAGACGCCGGCCGACAAGCAGCCCCCGCGCGAGGAGCTGCGCGCCCAGGTGCTGGACACCCTCATCGAGGAACGCAGCCAGCTCGCACGGGCCAGCGAGATGGGCATGCGCGTGGACGAGGTGGACCTCGACCGCGCCGTGGAGTCCATCGCCGCGCAGAACGAGCTGTCGGTTCCGCAGCTGAAACAGCGCCTGGCACAGGACGGCCAGGACTACGAGCGCTTCCGCCGCATGCTGCGCGAACGCATCATGCTCGACCGCCTGCGCGAACGCGAAGTGCCGCCACGCATCAAGATCACCGAGTCCGACATCGACGGCTACATCTCCGAGCAGCTCGGCCAGGCCGCGACCGAACGCGAGCTGTCGGTGGCCCAGATCCTGGTATCGGTGAAGGACGGTGCCAGCGAGGCCGAGGTGGCCCAGCGCAAGGCGCGCGCCGAGGAAGTGCTGGCCAAGGCCCGCTCCGGCGGCGACTTCATCAAGCTGGCCCACGACTACTCCGACGACGCGACGACCCGCGAGGCCGGCGGCGAGCTGGGCTGGAAGGCGACGAGCCAGCTGCCCGACCTCTTCGTCGGCGCGGCGACGACGCTCAAGCCGGGGGACATCGGCCCCGTGGTGCTGCGCTCCGGCGCCGGCTTCCATGTGATCAAGCTCATCGACCGACGCGACGCGATCAAGGGCTACGCGGTCGTCCAGCACCACGCGCGCCACATCCTCATCCGGCCCACGCCGCAGCTGCCCCAGCGGGTCATCGTCGACAAGCTGGGCGAGCTGCGCCAGCTCATCCTCGGCGGCCAGGCCAGCTTCGCGCAACTGGCGCGGCAGTACTCCCAGGACGGCTCGGCCACCAAGGGCGGCGACCTCGGCTGGTCGCAGCCTGGGCAGTTCGTGCCCGAGTTCCAGCAGGTGCTGGACCGCATGCAGCCGGGCCAGATCTCGCAACCGGTGACCACGCGCTTCGGCGTCCACCTGATCCAGCTGCTGGAGCGCCGCGACGTGCCGGTGGATCCCAAGCAACTGCGCGACAACGCCCGCAACGCGCTGCGCGAGCAGCGCTTCGAAGCCGCCTACCAGGAATGGGCGCGCGACATCCGCGCCCAGGCCTACGTCGAGATCCGCGAGGCACAACCGGGGCGATGAACCGGCGACCACGCCCCGCATCCGGCGGCGCCCAAGGCCGCCCCGGCACCCATGTCGCACGCAAGCGCTTCGGCCAGCACTTCCTGACCGACGAGTTCGTCATCGGATCCATCGTCGACGCGATCGACCCGCAGCCCGGCGACGCGCTGGTGGAGATCGGCCCCGGGCTGGGCGCGCTGACCAACCCCGTCGTCGCGCGCAGCGGCAAGCTCACGGTCATCGAACTCGACCGCGACATCGCGCGCGAACTGCGCCTGCGCGAGGAGCTCAGCGTCGTCGAGTCCGACGTGCTGAAGGTGGACTTCTCCAGCCTGCCCCAGGCAGCGCCGCGGACGCTGCGCGTCATCGGCAACCTGCCCTACAACATCTCCACGCCCATCCTCTTCCACCTGCTGCACCACGTCGCGGTGGTGCAGGACCAGCACTTCATGCTGCAAAAGGAAGTGGTCGACCGACTGGTGGCCGAGCCCGGCGGCAAGGAATACGGGCGCCTGAGCGTGATGCTGCAGGCCCACTACGCGATGGAGCCGGTCTGCGACGTGCCGCCGGAATCCTTCGACCCGCCGCCCAAGGTGGACTCGGCCGTCGTGCGCATGGTGCCCGCGCCTGGCCGGCTTTCGGGTCCCGTTGCGCAGCGCATGCTGCAGGAGCTGGTGACCGCGGCCTTCTCGCAGCGGCGCAAGATCCTGCGCCACACCCTCGGCCCCTGGCTGCAGCAGCACGGCGTGGGAGCGGGCTTCGACCTCACGCGCCGGGCGGAGGAAATCCCCGTGGACGCCTACCTGGCCCTGGCCGAGGAAGCCGCCGCGAAACCGGCCTGAAACACGGCCCGGAAATAGGAAACGGGCCCGAAGGCCCGTTTTCTCGATCATCCCGACCCGGCTTGCGCCGGGTCAGTCCGATCAGCTTGCCATCAAGCGCGACGGCGAGCAGCGGCGAAGCCGACGGCACCAAGGCCGGCGAGCATCAGCGCATAGGTTTCCGGCTCGGGGATCGGAGCAGCGGTGACCGACAGGTCATACGAGCCCTTGATCGTGCCGGTACCGACCACGGCACCTTCCAGGATCAGCGAGAAGGTCGGGGTGATGGTCAGGCCGTCGACCGCGAAGAAGGCGATGGGGCCGGGAGGGGTCTGGCTGTACACGACGACGTTGTTCGCATCGACCAGCTTGATCGAGGTGAACGCGATGTCCTGGATGCTGCCCAGCTTGAGTTCGCCCAGGGTCAGACCCAGGGAGATATCGGACTCGCCAATGCCGGAGTAGGTGAAGTCGTACTTGATGGCGGAGCCACCGGAGAACGTCACCGGCTTGGTGAAGTTGGCGCTGGTCTCGAAGTCAGCCAATGCCAGATCCCAGGTAGCGGCCTGGGAGCCGGCGGCGGCGGCTAGAGCAACCGCTGCTGCGAGGATCTTCAATTTCATTGGAGAACTCCTTGAAGTGGAACGAAAGGGAAAGCCTGGAAAGGTCGGCGACCTACAAACACCGGGCTTTCGCGCACTACTTGGCAGTTTTATAGCAGTGCAACATCGCACTTCCAAGTAACGGGTTGTCTGGACCCCCGGTTTGCGGGTTCGCTGACCAGCAATGGTTCGGCGGGCAGAAAAGCAAGTCCTGCGCCTAAACTTTCCGCATGGAGATCTATCGCGTGGGAGGTGCCGTCCGCGACCGCCTGCTGGGCCGCCCGGCGGGCGACGAGGACTGGGTGGTCGTGGGGGCGGACCCGCGGCGGATGCTGGACGCCGGCTTCAAGCCGGTGGGCCGCGACTTCCCTGTCTTCTTGCATCCCGAAACGGGGCAGGAGTATGCACTCGCTCGCACCGAGCGCAAGACCGCCCCTGGCTACCAGGGCTTCGCCTTCCATGCTGCGGCGGATGTCACGCTGGAGGACGACCTGCAGCGCCGCGACCTGACCATCAACGCGATGGCCGAGGACGCCGAAGGCCGGGTGATCGACCCCTACGGCGGCCAGAGGGACCTGGCGGACAAGGTGCTGCGGCACGTTTCCCCGGCCTTCTGCGAGGACCCCGTGCGCATCCTGCGGCTGGCACGCTTTGCGGCACGATTGCCCGATTTCCGGGTGGCACCGGAGACCGAGGCCCTGATGCGGGGCATGGTGGACTGCGGCGAGGTCGATGCCCTGGTGCCCGAGCGGGTCTGGCAGGAGCTGTCGCGCGGCCTGATGGAGGAGCGCCCCTCCCGCATGTTCGGGGTCCTGCGCAGCTGCGGCGCCCTGGCCCGGCTGCTGCCGGAGGTGGATGCGCTGTGGGGCGTGCCGCAGCCCCCCCAGCACCATCCGGAGGTCGACACCGGGGTGCACCTGATGCTGGTGCTGGACATGGCCGCCCGGCTGCAGGCCGACCTGCCGGTGCGCTTCGCCTGCCTCTGCCACGACCTGGGCAAGGGCACGACGCCGGCGGACATCCTGCCGCGCCACCTCGGCCACGAGGCGCGCAGCGTCGAGCTGCTGGCACACCTGGCCGATCGCCTCAAGGTGCCCACCGACTGCCGCGAACTGGCCGAAGTGGTCGCCCGTGAGCACGGCCACGTGCACGGCAGCGGCAAGCTCGACGGCGCCGCGGTGCTGCGCCTGCTGGAACGCTGCGACGCGATCCGCAAGCCCCGGCGCATGGAGCAGGTGCTGCAGGCCTGCGAATGCGATGCCCGCGGACGCGCCGGCCTGGAGGGGCAGCCCTATCCGCAACGCGAGCGCCTGCTGCTCGCCCTGCGGGCGGCCACCGCGGTGCCGACCGCCCCCATCGCCGCGAAGGCGGCGGCCGAGGGCCGCAGCGGCCCGGCGGTGGGTGATGCGATCCGGCGCGCGCGGCTGGAGGCGGTGATCGAGGCCCTGGCCTGAACTGAAACGGAGGACTAGCTAGGCGCAGCCAAGGCCGTGTGCCTTCGGCACACGACGAGGCGGCAACGACGCCCAGCGCCTTGCCAGGCTCCAGCGCGCGTCCTCCGGTAGTGTTAACAGGCCCTAGAGCGTGTGCATGCGGTCGCCGGCCAGGAAGCCCAGCGGCTCGACGTCCACGCCGCGCCCCACGGCCAGCACCTTGAACAGCTCCCCCATCTCGTGCTCGGTCAGCAGCTTCTGCGCGGCGGCCTTCTCGGTCCAGCTGGCGTCCTGCAGATCACCCAGCAGCCCGCAGTTCATCAGGAAGCGGGCCTGCGTGGTGTAGCCCAGCACGTCCAGCCCGGCGTCCTGCGCGGCCAGCGCGGCGGCGGTGAAGTCGACGTGGGTGGTGATGTCCTTGTCGCCCGGGTCCTGCAACGGGTCGAAGTCCACCAGGTGGGCGCGATGGCAGGCCAGGGTGCCGCCCAGGCGCTGCGGGTGGTAGTACTCGGCCTGGGGGAAGCCGTAGTCGAGGAAGAAGGCGGCGCCCAGCTGCAGCCGCTCGGCCAGGGTGCGCATGAAGGCCGCGGCCTGTCGCGGGAGTTCGGTCGTCGTGCCGGGCAGGAAGGCCGTGTCCTCGGGCGGACGCAGGGTGGTCGGGCGATCGGCCCAGGCGAAGCCGCTGCCGGACCGGGCCACGCCGCGCTCCAGCCACTGCGCGCCGTCGAAGTGCAGCAGCACGGCCGGCATCGCATCCAGCAGTTCGTTGCCGACGACCACGCCGCGCATCGCCGTGGGCCACTCGGCCGCGAAACCCAGCTTGGTGGCGGACTGCGGCGCGCGCTCGGCCACCGTCGCGCGCTGGCGGGCCTGGAGGGCGCCGCTGAGGTCGACGATGGTGTAGCGGTCGATGCGATCGCCCAGGGCCTGCAGCAGCCCCGCGGCCAGCGCGCCGCTGCCGGCGCCGAACTCGAACACCTCGCGCGTGCCCGTGGCCTCCAGCACCTGGGCCAGCTGGCGTGCGAGGGCGCGGGCGAAATAAGGCGAGAGTTCGGGTGCGGTGACGAAGTCGCTGCCGTCCCGGGCCAGCTGGCCGAACTGGCGGTCGCCGCGGCTGTAGTAGCCCAGGCCGGGCGCGTACAGCGCCAGCTCCATGTAGCGCTCGAAGCCCAGCCAGCCGCCGGCGGCCTCGATCTCCTCGATCAGCCGGGCCTGGAGTTCGATCGATGCGGGGGACTGGGGCGGGACGGGTGCGGCAGGCATGGGCTCGGGCGGTGCGGGGCCGGCGGAAAACAGGGCCCGCCTAAACTGGCGGGCCGAGCGCCGACCAACAGCCATTCTAGGAAGCCAGCCAACGTGCACACGCCCCAGCCCGATCGCCCCGCCGCGCGGCGCACGGTCCTGGTGACCGGCGCGGCGCGGCGCCTGGGCCGCCACATCGCCCTGCACCTGGCGCAAGCGGGCTGGGACATCGCCGTGCACTGCCACCGGTCGCGGGACGACGCGCAGGCGACGGCCGACGAGGCCCGCGCGCACGGCGCACGCGCCGAGGTGCTGCAGGCCGACCTGGCCAGCGAGGCCGACTGCCGTGGCCTGCTGGCGCAGGCGGTGGCGCGCCTGGGCCCAGTCGATGCCGTCGTCAACAGCGCCTCGCTGTTCGAGTTCGACGACGCCCAGGGCTTCGGCCACGACGCCTTCAGCCGCCACCTGCTGACCAACACGGCCGCCCCGGTGCTGCTGGCCCAGGCGCTGGCCGCCCACCTGCGATCCGATCCCGCGCGCGAAGGCGTGGTGGTCAACCTGCTGGACCAGAAGCTGTGGAACCCCAACCCGGACTTCTTCAGCTACACGCTGTCCAAGGCCGCGCTGGAGGCCGCCACCACGCTGCTGGCCCAGGCGCTGGCGCCGCGCCTGCGCGTAGCCGGCGTCGCGCCGGGCCTGACGCTGGACAGCCCCTGGCTGCAGGGCGAGCAGTTCCGCCAGGCACACCAGCTCTCGCCGCTGGGCCGCAGCTCCACGCCGGACGACGTGGCCGCCGCCGTGCGCTTCGTGCTGGAGAACCGCTCCATCACCGGCACCACGCTGGTGGTAGACGGCGGCCAGCACCTGATGCGTTTCACGCGCGACTTTTCGATGATGAATCCCGGCTGAGGCCGGCCACGCAAACGAGGAGAGCCCCCCATGTCCGTCACCAAGGGCACGCAGATCCTGACGCTCACCGGCCTGCGCTTCGACGCCAACCTGGGCGTGCTGGAGCACGAGAAGGACCGCCCGCAGCCCATCGCCGTCGACGCCGAGCTCAACCTCGGCACCCAGCCGCTGATGCCGCGCGACGACGACATCTTCCACGTCCTCAACTACGCCAACGTGCGCACCATCATCATCGAGGAGTGCACCGCGGTCCACGTGAACCTGCTGGAGACGCTGATCGGCAAGGTGGCCAAGCGCCTGCTGGAGCTGCCCGGCGTGATCGGCGTGCGCGTGCGCATCGCCAAGCTGCAGATCTTCCCGGACTGCGAGGTCGCGATCCGCGTCGAGACCGGGCTGTGGTGAGCATCGCCGCGACGCCCCGGCGACAATCCCACCCATCATGAACGCCCCCGACACCCTCCCCGTGGCCGAAGCCCTGCAACAAGGGCTGGCGAAGGAACGCAAGGCCGAACGCGAAGCGCACAAGCTGGAGAAGCGGCTGTGCCGCCTCGTCGGCCAGGCCATCGGCGACTTCAACATGATCGAGGCCGGCGACCGCGTGATGGTCTGCCTGTCCGGCGGCAAGGACAGCTACGGCATGCTGGACATCCTGCTCAAGCTGCAGGCCCGCGCGCCGGTGAGCTTCGAGCTGATCGCCGTCAACCTGGACCAGAAGCAGCCCGGCTTCCCCGCGCACGTGCTGCCCGAGTACCTGCACGGCGTGGGCATCCCCTTCCACATCGAGGAGCAGGACACCTACTCCATCGTCAAGGACAAGGTGCCCGAAGGCAAGACGATGTGCTCGCTGTGCTCGCGCCTGCGCCGCGGGATCCTCTACCGCGTGGCGCAGGAGCTGGGGGCGACCAAGATCGCGCTGGGCCACCACCGCGACGACATCCTGCAGACCACCTTCCTCAACATGTTCTTCGGCGGCAAGCTCAAGGGCATGCCGCCCAAGCTGGTCAGCGACGACGGCCGCAACGTGGTGATCCGCCCGCTGGCCTACGTGCCCGAGGACGACCTGTCCGCCTGGGCCGATCACCGCGGCTTCCCCATCATCCCGTGCACGCTGTGCGGCAGCCAGGAGAACCTGCAGCGCAAGCAGATGAAGGCGATGCTGCGCGACTGGGACAAGCGCTTCCCTGGCCGCATCGAGAGCATCTTTACTTCCCTGCAGAACGTGGTGCCATCGCATCTGATGGACCATGGGCTTTTCCCCTTCGCCGACGTGCGCGCGACGGGTCGCCCGGAACCCCAGGGCGACATCGCATTCGACGAAGACGAGAGCTGCGCCAGCCCCACGCCGGTTTCCTCCCAGGTCAACGTGATCCGCTGGACCGGCGCCGCCCGCGACGACACGGATTGACCCGACCATGCACAGCAGCACCGCCTTCGCACGCCCGGCCACCTTCCTGCGCATCCTGGCTTTCATGCTGCTGGCCGTGTTCGGCGGCTGCGCCCACCTCAACACCATCAACGCCGAGGTCTCCAGCTTCAGCCGCTGGCCCGCGGGACGCGCGCCGGGCAAGTTCGCCTTCGAGCGCCTGCCCTCGCAGCAGACACCCGAGCAGGACACGGTGGAGGCCGCCGCACGCAGCGCGCTTGAGGCCGCGGGCTTCAAGTCGGCCGCCGGCCCCGCCGACGCCGACGTGCTGGTGCAGGTGACCAGCGGCAGCGGCGTCAGCGGCGTGATCCGCGACACCCGCGACGGTCCCTTCTGGTACGGCGGCGGGGTCTACGGCCGCGGCTTCTGGGGCCCGGGCTTCGGGCTGGGCTTCCACTACGACACGCCGGTCTACGAGTTCCGCGTCGACCTGGTGCTGCGCGACCGCCGCAGCAACGAGATCCTCTACGAGACCCACGCCCGGCACGAACGCGTGGGCAGCGCCCTGGGCAGCTACCTGCTGCAGCCGCTGGCCAAGGCGTCCATGGACGGCTTCCCCTCGCCGCCGGCCGGGGGGCGCAGCGTCGGCGTGCTGCTGCCCACCGACCGCTGACGCCTGCCGCACCCGCTGATCGGCAGGGGCCCGCTCCTGCATTCCTGCACGGAAGGCCATGCAGCTTCCCTGCATTGAGGGGTAGGGCCGGGCGGCCTGCCCGGCGCAACATCGCGGGCTCGCTGCCGCATCCGCGTTCCCACCGAGAATGCACGGCACGCAGTTCCACTCCAGACAGAAGAACATGCCGCTAGACATCGTGATCATGGCCGCGGGCAAGGGCACCCGCATGAAGTCCGCCCGGCCCAAGGTGCTGCACCACATCGGCGGCAGGCCGATGCTGGCCCATGTGCTGGCCACCTGCGCCACGCTGGAGGCACGCAGCATCGTCGTCATCACCGGCCACGGCGCGGAAGCGGTGGAGTCCGCGATGCGCGAGCGCTTCCCGCAGCTGCCGCTGCGCTTCGTGCGCCAGGAGCCCCAGCTGGGCACCGGCCATGCCGTGCAGCAGGCCGCGCCGGTGCTGCCCGACGACGGCACGACGCTGATCCTCAATGGCGACGTGCCGCTGATCCGCGCCGAGACCGCCCGCGGCCTGGCCGCCGCCTGCGGCGGCAGACAGCTCGCCCTGCTGGCCATCGCGCTGGACGACCCCACCGGCTACGGCCGCATCGTGCGCAGCGGCGACACGGGCGGCCACGTGCTGGCCATCGTCGAACACAAGGACGCCACGCCGCAGCAGCGCGCGATCCGCGAGGTCTACACCGGCATGATGGCCGCCCCCACCCAGGCGCTGAAGCGCTGGCTGGCCGGCCTGCGCAACGACAACGCGCAGAAGGAGTACTACCTGACCGACGTCGTCGCGGCTGCCTGCAACGAAGGCGTGCAGGTGGTGGCCACGCACGCTGCCGAGGAAACCGAGGTGCTGGGCATCAACAGCCCCGCGCAGCTGGCCGACCTGGAGCGCCGCCTGCAGAAAGCCCAGGCCGCCGCGCTGATGGAAGCCGGCGTGCGCCTGGCCGACCCCGCGCGCTTCGACCTGCGCGGCGAGCTGGTCTGCGGCAATGACGTGGACATCGACGTCAACTGCGTCTTCGAGGGCCGGGTCGAGCTGGGCGAAGGCGTCTACATCGGCCCCAACTGCGTGATCCGCAACGCGCGCATCGCGCCGCTGACCCAGGTGCAGGCCTACACCCACATCGAAGGCGAGAGCCCCGATCGCCCGGTGCTCGTCGGCCGCGACGCGCGCATCGGCCCCTTCGCCCGCCTGCGCCCCGGCGCGAGCCTGGGCGACGAGGTGCACATCGGCAACTTCGTCGAGGTGAAGAACAGCACCCTGGCCGACGGCGCCAAGGCCAACCACCTGGCCTACCTGGGCGACGCCACGGTGGGCGCGCGCGTCAACTACGGCGCCGGCAGCATCACGGCCAACTACGACGGCGCCAACAAGCACCGCACCACCATCGGTGCCGACGTGCACGTGGGCTCCAACAGCGTGCTGGTGGCGCCGGTGAGCATCGGCGACGGAGCCACCATCGGCGGCGGCAGCACGATCACCAAGGACGTCGCACCGGGTGCGCTGGCCGTGGCGCGCGGCAAGCAGGTCGCCATCGAAGGCTGGGCACGGCCCAAGAAAGCCCCGCGCTGAAGCGCTGAACGGCCGGACCGCACGAGCAGACCACCATGCCCCTGCCCCGCATCCGGCCCACGCACTACGAAAGGCTGAAGGTCCAGCCCGACGCGCCGACCATCGTGATCCGCGCGGCCTATCGCGCGCTGGCCTTCCGCCACCATCCGGACCGCCGCGGCCCGGGCGCCATCCCCGAGGACCACGAGGAGATGGCGCTGCTCAACATGGCCTACCGGATCCTGATGGACCCCGCGCAGCGCCTGCGCTACGACGCCGAGCTGGCCTGCCAGGCCCTGCCCTATTCCGCCCAGGACCCGATGGTGCAACCGGCGCCCGCGCAAACGAGCTACCCGGTGGCCGTGGTGGACGCCGGCCCGCAGACGCGCGTGGACCTGGACTGGCCGGACCTCGGCCCCAAGCCCTCGCCCCAGCGCATCTCGCGCCGCGAATGGAAGCTGGTGGGTGCCTTGTCGCTGGCGACGCTGATCGGCGCGGGCATCGTGGCGCGCCAGGAGCATCGCCGCGCGGAGGCCGAGCAGGCGCTGGCCGCACGCATGTCCGCCACCCAGATCCCCACGCCGTCGGCGAACGCCCATGCCCAGGAGGCCGACGACAGCGCCGAGCCCGCCACCGAAAGCGTCACCGAGACCGCCGCCCGCAGCCCCTCGCTGCGCGCCGCCTCGTCCGCCAGCCAGCCGCGCGAGGTGAGCATCGCCCCCGATGCCATGACCTTCGTGCTGCCCTCGCGCCGTGCGGTGGCGGAGGAGGAGGCGGCGTCGGCGGCTGAAGCCACCGGCGGCGAGCAGCAGACGGCCGCGGCGGCCGCGGCGGCCGCCTCCGGGCCCGCCCCGGCCAAGACCGGGGACGGCAAGGACGCCGCCACGGACGACCCCGCCCGGCTGATCGAACGCGCGCCCTCCGCCGCCGGCAAGGCATCGGCCCCCGCGGCCTCCGGCGGGCAGGGAGCCGGCCGCATGCAGCCCATCTCGCACCAGCTGGACGGGCGGCCGCTGCTCCTCAAGCCCGCGGGCCGGATCCCGGAGCTGCAGCTGGGGGACGAGCCGCCTCCAGCGCTATTCCGGT
>SCTQ01000158.1 GCA_004322345.1 Aquabacterium sp.
GCAGCGCAGCGCGCTCCAGGAGACATCTGAGCGCCTCCAACAGTCGAGGCGCTCTACCTGGCCAAGATGGCCGTCCGCGATGTACGGCCTGCTGCGCTCCTGTCGTCTCGGCGCGTTGTCGGCGCACCTCCAGGTGTCATGCCAGAGCCGGCTGCAGCGCGAGCAGTTCCGCCTTGCGCTCGGCCAGCCGTTCGCCGAGCGCCGCCAAGTCGAGCTTGCTCGATTTGGCCTTCGGGAAAATCTCGCCCTGTTCTTCCTTGACATGGTGCTTGACGTACTCGCTGAGCACCTTCACCTTCGCATCGAACAGTTCGCCATCGGGCTCGATGCCCTCGATCTGGCCGATGAGGAACTTGAGGGTGTCGTGTTCAACGGTGGCCTCGGGCACCAGTTCCTTGTCCTTCAGCGCCTGTTTGAACGCCGGGTAGAAGATCTCCTCCTCGATCTGGGCGTGGACTGTCAGCTCGCGGCAGATCTGGGCCACCAGCCGGCCTTTCTTGGCCGTAGACCGCGCCTTCTCGTATTGCTCGAATAGCGCGTTGACGGCTTGGTGATCTGCTTTGAGTAGGGCGGTGGCGTCCTTCGGCTTGCCGGCCGCGCTCCGGGTACGGGTGGTCTTCTTCGCAGTTGCCATGACGATCTCCTGACTTGTGATCCGGCGGGGGGGCCGCCAGCGTCCCGGATCTTCTGACGTCAAGCGCGGGCCCGCTGTAGTCCACCGCAAGAGTGCGATGTAGGGAAGCCCTGATAGTGAGCACATGGCGTGGCTGAGGACTGCCCTGGCTACCTCGAAGCAAGGTCGGACGCCGGTGTGTTCCACGGTCCGGGGGCGTGGACAAGCCGTCCGGGCAGCCGCGATCCCGTGGCCGGGACATGACGACAGGACCCTGCAGGCTGACGGCGCTCACCGGTGGCCTTGCCCCGTTGCCGTCGCCGCCCCATGCCGTCACACGCGCCGGGGGAAAGGCGCGTCATCCTCATGACCTGTCAACTCGGGCTGCGAGTGCATCCCGGTGCTGCCCAGGCGCTGGCTCGGGTCCGGATTTCCCCGCAATCGCGGGGCCCTTGAAATCCGCCAGGCCGAACCTATTTCGCTGCTCGCCGGCACTTTCGCAGCCGGCTGACGGGCTGCCGCCGGACCGGTTTCCGGCCGGGCCGAGGCAGCCTCCACTCGTCAATCGTCTGTCTCGCCAAGGAGCACAACAATGCAAATTCGTCCCCTTTACGACCGGATCATTGTCAAGCGGATCGACCAGCAGCGGCAGACCGCTGCCGGCATCGTCATCCCCGACAACGCCGCCGAAAAACCCGACCAGGGCGAGGTGCTCGCCGTGGGCAACGGCCGCCTGCTGGCCGACGGCAGCGTGAGGCCCCTGCAGGTTCAGACCGGCGACCGCGTGCTGTTCGGCAAGTACGCCGGCCAGGCCGTCAAGCTCGGTGATCAGGAACTGCTCGTGCTGCGGGAAGAGGACGTGCTGGGCGTCATCGAGCCGTCCGGCAACGCGCCCGTTCTCAAGCAGGTCGCCTGAAGCCGACCCATCCATTTGTCAGTTTCAAGGAGCAAATGAAGGAGCTACACCATGGCTGCCAAGGACGTTCAATTCCGTGAAGACGCGCGCGAGCGCATCGTCAGGGGCGTCAACATCCTCGCCGACGCCGTCAAGGTCACTCTGGGCCCCAAGGGCCGCAACGTCGTGCTGGAGCGCAGTTTCGGCGCGCCGGTCGTCACCAAGGACGGGGTCTCGGTCGCCAAGGAGATCGAGCTGCCCGACAAGCTCGAGAACATGGGCGCACAGATGGTCAGGCAGGTGGCCGCCAAGACGGCAGACGTCGCCGGCGATGGCACGACCACCGCGACCGTGCTGGCGCAGGCCATCGTGCGCGAGGGCATGAAGCATGTGGCCGCCGGCATGAACCCGATGGACCTCAAGCGCGGTATCGACCAGGCCTGCGAGGCGGCGGTCGCGTCGCTGAAGGAGCTTTCCCGGCCCTGCAGTTCGAACAAGGAGATCGCCCAGGTGGGCGCGCTGTCGGCCAACTCGGACCAGGCCATTGGCGACCTCATCGCCCAGGCCATGGCCAAGGTCGGCAACCATGGCGTGATCACCGTGGAGGACGGCCGCTCGCTCGACAACGAACTCGAGGTGGTCGAAGGCATGCAGTTCGACCGGGGCTATCTCAGCCCTTACTTCATCACGGACCCCGAGAAGCAAAGCGCGGAACTCGACGAGCCGCTGATCCTGCTGGCCGACAAGAAGGTGTCCAGCATCCGGGACCTGCTGCCGGTGCTGGAGGAGGTGGCCAAGGCCGGCCGGCCCCTGCTGATCGTCGCCGAGGACCTGGAAGGCGAGGCGCTGGCCACCCTGGTGGTCAACAGCATGCGCGGCGTGCTGAAGGTGGCGGCGGTGAAGGCACCCGGCTTCGGCGACCGCCGCAAGGCCATGCTGCAGGACATTGCCATCCTCACCGGCGGCACCGTGATCTCGGAAGAGACGGGACTCCAGCTGGAGAAGGCCACGCTGGAGCACCTGGGCCGCGCGAAGCGGGTGGAGGTGCGCAAAGAGACCACCACGATCATCGACGGCGGGGGAACGCGCGACGCCATCGAGGCCCGTCTGAAGACCTTGCGCGCCGAGATCGACGCAACCACGTCCGACTATGACCGCGAGAAGCTGCAGGAGCGCGTGGCGAAGCTGTCCGGCGGGGTGGCCGTGATCCGGGTGGGTGCGGCCACCGAAGTGGAGATGAAGGAGAAGAAGGATCGGGTCGACGACGCGTTGCACGCGACCCGGGCAGCAGTGGAGGAGGGCATCGTTCCCGGCGGCGGCGTGGCGCTCGTCCGTGCGCGTGACGCGGTGCGTCGGCTCAAGGGGGCCAACGCGGACCAGGACGCTGGCATCGGCATCGTGCTGCGCGCCCTGGAGGCGCCGCTGCGGGCCATCGTGGCCAATGCGGGCGAGGAGCCCTCCGTCGTCGTCAGCCAGGTGGCGGCCGGCAAGGGCAAGTTCGGCTACAACGCCGCCACCGGCGAGTACGGCGACCTGATGGAGATGGGGGTGATCGATCCGACCAAGGTGACGCGCACGGCGTTGCAGAACGCGGTGTCCGTCGCCGGGTTGATCCTGACCACGGATGCCACCGTGTCGGAGGCGCCGAAGGAGCCCGGCCGGCCGGCCATGCCGGTTGCCGAACACTGAGGCGCGATGCGCAGCCGGGGATGCGGCGGCCGGCGTGAGCCGGAGGACCGGCCGCATCCTCCGGCTGCGATCTCCCGAAGATGTCACCCGCAGGGCGACGTCCCGCCGCCGCAGCGGCCCATGCGGCTGTGTATTTCTGCCCTGGAAGCGATATGAACACCGCACAGACCCGACGCGGTGCTGAGGCACCGCCTTTTGTGCCTCCTTGGCCACGGCAGCCGGACATGCATGAGGCTGCCGGCTCCCGTGACGAAGACGAATGGGACCTCGAGATGTGGCTGCAAGGTCGGCTGGCCTTGCCGCCTGAACGCGCACGGCACCTGTTGGCGCGCAGGGTGCGCGCGGGTGCCGGCACGGGAGAGCGCGGAGCCTATGTCGCTGCGGTCAAGGCGCTTGCCGCAGGAGAGGCGAACTGGCCCGAGATGGGGCTGCGCCTGGTCC
Source organism: Aquabacterium sp. (assembly GCA_004322345.1). GTDB lineage: Bacteria > Pseudomonadota > Gammaproteobacteria > Burkholderiales > Burkholderiaceae_C > Aquabacterium. The sequence continues at coordinate 3,639 of SCTQ01000158.1, forward strand.
CAGTTTGTCCATGAGCGGCATCCCTGGGGCCATTGGCCGAAGCCGCGACTACAGTCTGGTCTCGTGGACCTGATCAGCCTTACCTACGTCAGCGCGGCGCGCCTGCCCCTCTCCGCGCAGGAGCTGCAGCACATCCATGCGCACAGCCAGCGCAGCAACCGCCAGCGCGACATCACCGGTGCGCTCGGGTTCACCGGCCGGTACTTCGTCCAGTGCATCGAAGGTCGGCGTGGCGAGGTCGAGGCGCTGATACGGCGCATCGAGTCCGACGCGCGGCACTCCCGCGTGCTGCTGCTGGACTCCGAGACCGTGACGAACCGGCGCTTCGGGGAATGGTCCATGGCCTATGTCGACAGTCTTGCGCTGGACGAAGAAGTGGCCTGCGCTTATCGCGCCGGCATCCCGAGCAAGCAGGTCGCGCAGGTGCTGCTGCAGAAGATGGCCGCCGCGCTGCGCCCGGGAGAGAGTCTGCATTCGCTACGTTGACGCAGCGAACGGCGGCACGGATCAGGTCTGATGCTGCCCTCAAGTCGAAGACGGTTGGCGAAGGGCTCGCACCAGCCCGCCATTGGCGGCTCCTCGCTCCTCGCTCTTGAGTGCGCGCCGTTCCTCCCTGATGCGCGACATGGATGGCGGCCCGGCGGGCGGGTTTTCTTCGCGCCTGCGGCTCAGCCCCGGCGCCTGCGGATCGTCCAGGTTCCCAGCACCATGCCGGCCAGCATGATCACGCCGGACGCCGGCTCAGGCACGGTCGAGGCGGCGGGCAGGTAACTGCGTGACAGGTCGAAGCCGTCGGACCGCACGAAATCGGATTCGACGACCCTGCCCTCCGAGTCCAGCAGTTCCAGCCCGCCCCAATACAGCGAATTGCCGGCATCCAGCACCACGCTGGCCGTCGATGGCCAGCCGACACACAGGCCCGGGAAGGCCGGGCCCATCGGGTAGACCATGCTGACGCACTCATAGCCGGGCACCTGCGTGGCCGTCGCCGTGACGCTCAGCTCCAGCCCCACGGAGATGCGGAAAGCCTGCCCCTGGTCCAGCAGGAAGCTGAAGACCAGCGGGGCGCCGGCCGAATACGCGTCGGCGAAGCCCGGATGCGCGAAGCCGTCGCCTGCCTGCGCGAGCTGGATCTCGCGCGTGCTGCTGGTGCCGCTGCCGTCGGCCGACGGACGGCCGGTGCGCACGTCGACCAGGTCGATCTCGTAGTCGGCGGCATCGCTGAAGCTGCCGTCGGCGTCCTGGCGCTCGACGCCGATGTGCAGATCCAGCGTCGCCGTGTAGCTGCAGCACTGGTCCGGCAGCAGCGCCGTGTCGCCCAGATAGCCGGGCGCCAGCGTGTGGCTCAGCAGGGCGTCCAGGTGGAGATAGGCGCGCGCGATGCCCGGCTCACCGATGCCGCCGGTGCGGCCGAGCAGGACGCCTGCGCCGTCCACCGATGCACCCGCCTTCGCCGTGGCGGCTTCCTGGCCCGAGGTGGACGCGCCGGCCACGAGCTTCAGATAGCCCGGGCCCTGGTCGATGCGGGTCGAGGCCTGCGCGCTGCCGTCTTGGTTGAAGACCACCGGCGGCTCGCCGGGGGTGGTCTGGCTGACGCTGAGGGCCCAGGCGGGCGTACAGGCGGCCAGCGCAACGGCGGCCAGGGCGTTCATCGATCGCCGAATGCGTGACTGCTGGAGGAACAACGCGATCTCCGATTGGGTTCCGAGGGCCTGCCGGACGAGCCGGAACAGGAGGAACGGGGCAGGGGCCCGTGCATCCGCCTTCGCAGCCGGCAACAGCCAGCCAATGTCCTATTGAAGCGCGGCCTTTGTCATCCCTCGGGTGCAGGGAGGCGGGCTGGGTCGCTGTCGCACGTCCTTTCCAGGGCGTGAGCAGTGCTGCCCGCCCCGAGCTCGCGTCGAACCCCTGCGGGATGGACTGGATGCCCTGCGCGCGGCACGAGTCCCTCGACTGCGGCCCGCAGATCGCCGTGACGCGCGCGTGCCGGCCGCCCGCACCCGCACAGCCACGAGCAGCATTCAAGGGATGGCCCGGGCAAGAAAAAGCCCCAAGTCGTCGACTTGGGGCTTTCGGGCAGTGCCGGGTCTGGGCAGACCCTTGAATGGTGGGCCGGCGTCACTCGCACGATGCGTGTAAATGGTTGCCACCATTGAGATTTTCGGCATTGCGTCTCGGCCAGTTCCTGCCTGGGTTACTGCAGCACGTTCATCGCCGAAACAACACTTGAACCGACGTCCATTGGTGGGACATGAACGGGCCGCCACGCATGCTTACTTACCTCCCAGCGAGAGAGATATCTGGAGCGTGGACGGGGTCCGAATTACCCTCGTGGGGACCGGTTCAGGAGGACCCGTGGTGCCTCTTG
>SCTQ01000159.1 GCA_004322345.1 Aquabacterium sp.
GGCGACTTCCAGGTCGCCAGCCAGAAGGTGTTCTCGGTAGGCAACCTGAACGACGTGATGGTGTGGTCGTCCTTCGGCAACATCGACAACGGCCGCGGCTCCAACACTGCGGTCGCGGCCCCGGCGCTGCGCCAGGTACGCGCTGCCGACGGCACCGTCCGCTACGAGAGTGCCCCGGTCACGACCGGCAGCGGCATCGCGGTGCTTCAGGACGACAAGGATGTCTGCGACAAGATGGGCACCTGCAACGTCACGCTGACCGCCGTCTACGGCGAGATCCTGGCGCTGGACACCCTGATCCGCGCCGGCGGCCGGGTCAGCCTGGCGGCGCAGGTGGTCAAGGGCGCCGACAACATCGTCGGCGGCTCGGTGGTCGGCGCGCCCGTCACGGTCAGCGCTGCCGGCATGGCGATTTCCTCCCCGCCGCCGTCCGACCCGTCCAAGAACAAGAAGGACGACGCGGTCGCGGGCAGCACGACGGAGCAGTCACGCAAGTCCCAGCTCACGGTCGAGTTGATCGGCCTGGGCATGGAGCCCACGGGCGCCGGCCCTGCCGACCGCAGCTGCCTGCCGGGCGAGTCCGACGAGGACTGCAGGCTGCGAGGCAGGAAGTCGGCGGACTGAAGCAGCGGCGCCGCGGGCCCTCGTGGCCGGCGGCGCCTGCCGCCGGGCAAGTCGTTGTGCAATCCGCGAACGGCTTCAGCGCCGGGCGCACCACCCCTGCCACGCATCCCGCCAGGCCTGCTCCATCGCCCGCGCCATGCCCGGCGCGTCGGTGAGTTCGCTGGCGCGCATGCGCTCGCGCAGGCCGGCGCGCAGTGCCGCCAGTTCGTCCGGGCGCGACACCAGGTCCACGCAGCGCGCGACGAAGCCCGCGCGCGAGCCTGTGGCCAGCTGGTCCAGGCCCATGGCCCTCAGCAGGCTCAATCCCTGGCGCGACGCGATGCAGTCGCGGTGCAGGCTGACCACCGGCACACCCATCCACATCGCCTCGCAGCTGGTGGTCACGCCGTTGTAGGGGAAGCTGTCCAGCGCGATGTCCACGCGCTGGTAGAGCGCCAGGTGCTCGGCCTTGCTGCGCGACCAGCTCACCAGCTCCAGCCGGTCCGCAGCGATGCCGTGGCGCGCGAAGCGGCCCAGCAGGCGTTCGCGCACGCCGGCGTCGGACAGCTCCATGGCCTTGAGCAGCAGGCGCGCCGACGGCAGGGCCTGCAGCACGTCGGACCACAGTTCGACGCAGGCGTCGCCGATCTTCTGCAGCGTGTTGAAGGAGCCGAAGGTCGGGTGGCCGCGCTCGCGCATCGGCAGCGCGCCGACCTCGGGCGCGTAGGACGCCGGCTGGTAGCAGACGTAGGGCCGCGGCAGGCGCAGCGGGGCCTCGCTGGCCCAGTCCTGCGCGCCTTCGGGATCGACGGACCAGTCGGTGATGCGGAAGTCCATCGCGCCCAGGCCGGTGCTGCCCAGGTAGCCCAGCCACAGCATCTGCACGGGCGCGGGCTTCGTGGCCCAGGCCTCGACGGCCTGGCCCTCGGTGAAACCGG
>SCTQ01000160.1 GCA_004322345.1 Aquabacterium sp.
CAGCGACGCCGGGCTGAGGAAGGGCAGCAGCCCTTCGACCACCAGGAACAGGGCGATCCCCCAGAGGAGCTTGTCCAGCATCCGCAGGCTTGCAGGTCCGTGCTTGCGTGGCCTTCGCCGTCACTTGCGCGCGGGCGCCGCGGGGGCGGACGAGCCGCCACCACCACGCATCACGCGGAAGAACTCGCTGGACGACGGATCGACCACCAGGATGTCGGCCTTGCTGTGGAAGGCATCCCTGTAGGCGTCGAGGCTGCGGTAGAACTGCGCGAACTGCGGATCGCGGCCAAAGGCATCGGCGTAGATCGAGGTCGCCTTGGCGTCGCCCTCGCCCTTGATCCGCTGGGCCTCCCGGTTGGCCTCGGCCAGCATCACCACCGACTGCTTGTCAGCGTCGGCCTTGATCTGCTCGCCCTCGGCCTTGCCGAGAGAACGCAGGTTGCTGGCGACGTAGTTGCGCTCGGTGACCATGGCCTTGTAGACCGAGTCGGTGACGGCTGCCGCGAAGTCCACGCGCTTGATGCGCACGTCGACGATCTCGATGCCGAAGCTCTTGGCATCGTCGGCCAGGCGCTTCATGACGCCCTTCATGATGCCTTCGCGCTCGCTGGAGAGCACCGCGCGCACGTCGCGCTTGGTGATCTCCTCGTTGAAGGCCGCCTGCACGATGGGGCTCAGGCGGTTCTCGACGTTGCGGATGTCGGTGCCGTTGTTGAGGATGAACTGGCGCGGCTCGACGATGCGCCACTTCACCAGCCAGTCGATCACCAGGCTCTTCTTCTCGGCGGTGAACAGGGGGCGGGTCTCGGGGCTGTCCAGCGTCTGGATGCGGCGATCCAGGAACACCACGTTCTGCAGCGGCGGGGGCAGCTGGAACTTGAGCCCGGGCTCGATGATGACCTTCTTGATCTCGCCCAGGGCGTAGACCACGGCAAAGCGGCGCTCGTCGACGATGAACATGGTCGAGGCCATCACCACGACCAAGATCAGCAAGCCCAGCAGAAACGTTCCGATCCGATTCATTCTTGTCGTCTCCCGTGCTCAGCGGCCTTCACGGTCGCGGGTGCGCGCCGTATCCCGCGCCCGCACGTCCGTGATGCTGGGCGTCGTGGGTGTCACATCTATCGTCGAGCCGCCGGAGGCGACGGGCTGGGCCTGCTGCACGCTCTGGATCGCAGAGGACTGCACCTGCTGAACGAGTTTGTCCAGCGGCAGGTAGAGCAGGTTGGACCCCGAGCGCGAATCCACCATCACCTTGGTCGCGTTCGAGTACACCTCACGCATCGTGTCGATGTAGAGGCGGTCGCGCGTGACGCCAGGCGCCTTCTTGTACTCCTCGAGCACACGGCGGAAGCGGTCCGAGTCACCCTCGGCCTGGGCGACGACCTGCGCGGCGTAGCCGGTGGCCTCTTCCTTCAGGCGCGCGGCCGCGCCGCCGGCCTTGTTGATGACCTCGCGTGCGTAGGTCTCGCCTTCCTTCTTGAAACGGGTGCGGTCGGTGCTGGCCTTCACGGCTTCCTCGAACGCGCTTTGCACCTGCTCGGGCGGCTGCACGCTCGACACGTTGACGTTGACGATCAGGATGCCTGCCTTGAGGCGGTCCAGTTGCAGCTGGATCAGCTTGACCAGGTCGATGGCCAGCGCGTCACGCTGCTCGTAGAGGACGGCGTTCATCTCGCTGCGGCCGACGATCTCGCGCACCGCCGATTCGCCGGCCTTGGTCACGGCCGAGATCGGGTCAGCGTTCTCGAAGACGAAGGCACGTGCGTCCTTCAGGCGGTACTGCACCGTGAAGCGGATATCGACGATGTTCTGGTCCTGCGTCAGCATGGACGAGTCGCGCAGGCCGGTGGCCTGGGAGACCACGGTCGTGCCGATCTCCGCCGAGCGCAGGCCGGTGAAGTTGACGATCTCGTGCGACTGGAAGGGATAGGGCATGCGCCACTGGAAGCCGGCCTCGGCGATGTGGCTGAAGCGGCCGAAGGACATCACGACGGCCTTCTGCCCTTCGGTGACGATGAAGAAGCCGCTGCCGAACCAGATCAGCAGGACCAAGCCCAGCACCAGACCGATGCC
>SCTQ01000161.1 GCA_004322345.1 Aquabacterium sp.
GCCGCATCCGTCGTTGCGTCCACAGGCTCGTACCGCCCGGTACGGGCCTGCGCACGCGCCTAGCCTGCGGCCCGATACGGCTCAGCAAAAGTACAGATCTGAGTGGCGCACCACACTAGGACCCGCAGGCGTCGCCCGGCGCCGACTCCACCCGGTTGCGGCCCTGCCGCTTGGCTCGGTAGAGCGCCCCGTCCGCCGCGGCCACCAGCATGGCCGTGCCGCTGCCGCGCATGGCGGCCGGATGGGCCGTCGCGCAGCCCACGCTCAGCGTCACGCAGCCGGTGGCCGGCGCCGCCTCGTGCCGCAGCTCCAGTGCCTGCACGGCGGCGCGCACGCACTCGGCCACGCGGGCGGCGCCCTCTGCGTCCTGGCCGGGCAGGATCACAGCGAACTCCTCGCCGCCGTAGCGCGCCACCAGGTTGCGCCCGGGTTGCAGGCCGCGCGCCAGCTCGTCAGCCACGCACCGCAGGCATTCGTCGCCGGCGGGATGGCCGTAGCGGTCGTTGTAGGCCTTGAAGTGGTCGACGTCCATCAGCAGCAGCGACAGCGGCGTGCCCGCGGCCTCGGCGGCCAGCCAGGCCTCGGCCAGGCAGCGGTCGAAGTGGCCGCGGTTGGCCAGGCCGGTGAGGCCGTCGGAACGCGACAGCGCCTCCAGCTGGCGATGCGTGGCCTCCAGGTCTTCCAGCAGCGCAGCCTCGCCCAGGTTCAGCAGGTAGCGCCGGCGCTCGTCGCGTTCGATGTTGTGGTTGGCCAGCAGCGAGAACAGCGCCATTGCACCGACGAAGAGCATCATCGGCGGCCGCAGGTCCACCGGGTAGTCGGGCCAGCTGAGGATGGAGGCCAGGTGGATGCCGAGCACGGTGGCCGAGAACACCAGGGCCCAGCGGAAGCGCACCCGCTGCACCACGTTGCCGTAGACCACGATGATCGCGAAGCCGCCCTGGTAGTAGGCCATCTGCGGCTGGTGGCCCCAGTGGATGATGAAGGCCAGGGTCACGGCCGCCGCGACGCCGCTGAGCGCGACGATGGCCTCGCGCAGCAGCCGTGGCGTGCGCAGGTGGGCTTCGGGCATGAACTGGAAGGCCAGCAGCGCGACCAGCGCGCAGGGCATGAAGACACCCACGCGCAGCCACAGCGCCCGTGAGAACACGTCGGGCGCCAGCAGCCAGTCCACCGGCAGGAAGCCGAGGTAGGTGACCAGCGCGATCCAGCCGCTGATCAGCGCGTGGCGGTGGCGGGCAGCCGCCGTGTCGGCGGCGTAGCGTTTCTCCAGCGTCGGCGGGAAGCGCAGGCGGAACCGGGGCAACCGCTGCCCGCCGCCGATGGCCTGCACCAGCCGGGCATAGGCCGAGCTGCCGACGGCGGCCCTCATCGGACCACCCTGCGCGCACGGCGCTGCAGGAGTTCACGCCTGGGGCGGCCCGGCGCGCTCACGGCGACACCTCCCGCAGGCCCTGCGCGCCGGGCACTTCGGGTCGCGCGCTGGCCGAGCGCACGCAGTTGCGCCCCGCCGCCTTGGCCGCGTAGAGCGCGGCGTCGGCGTCCTGCATCAGCGCCAGCGGCGTGCCGCCGCCGGCATGGGGATAGTGGGTGGCTACGCCCAGGCTGATCGACACCGGCAGGTTGCCGCCGGCGCCCGTGCGCTGCAGCCGCTCCTCGGCCAGCACGCCGCCGCGCACGCGTTCGGCGGCCTGGCAGGCCTGCTCGTGCGGCGTGGTGCCCAGCACCACGGCGAACTCCTCGCCGCCGATGCGCGCCACCAGGTCGGCCGGGCGGCGCAGGCAGCGCTGCAGGCAGGCGGCGATGCCGCGCAGGCAATCGTCGCCGGCCAGGTGGCCCAGGCGGTCGTTGAGCTGCTTGAAGTGGTCCACGTCCACCACGATGACCGACACCGGCGAGCCGTCCTGGCGCGCGCGCTCCCAGACCTGGGCGATGAACTCGTCGAAGTGTCGGCGGTTGGCCAGGCCGGTCAGGGTGTCGCGGCGCGAGGCCTGGTGCAGGATGTCGTTGGCACGCGCCAGCTCGCGCTGCAGGGCCGACTGCCGCAGGCCCATCAGCCAGGCGTGGCGCTCCTCGCGCTCCAGCGTGTGGCCGGCGTAGAGCGTGAAGACCAGCGTGGACAGGCCGATCAGCGTCACCGGCACGGCGATATAGGCGGTGCAGGCCGGCATCGCCTGCACCGCCCAGGCCTGGGCCATGAAGGTCACCGCGCCTAGCCCGATGGCCTGCGGGAAGCGCAGGCGCTGCACCACGTTGGCATAGAGCGCGATGATCCACAGCGACACCAGGTAGGCCGGCGCACGCGGGCTGTCCGAGGGCACGATGACCAGCAGCCCCACCGCGCCCGACACCAGGTTGCTCGCCATCGCCAGCCATTCGCGCTCGGCCGGCCGCGTGCTGCGCGCGATCAGCCAGGCCAGCAGCAGGCAGGCCGGCAGCAGCAGGCCCAGCCGCAGCCAGACCGCCAGCGGCCAGCGGTCGGGGACCATGTGGTAGTCGGAGTAGATGAAGCACAGCAGGGCCAGGGCCTGGCCCAGCACCGTCAGCACCATCCAGCGCCGGCGCTCATCGGCCGCATCGGCCTCGAAGCGGGCCTCGATCTCCGCCGGGAAACGCAGCGCCAGCGAGCCGCGCGACAGCAGCGCGCCCACCATCTCCACCGTCGGAGGTGCGGGCGCGCCGGCCGTGCGCAGGCCAGCCGGCTGGCTGGACGGCGCGAAGGGCGGAGGTGGGGCGGGATCGGCCACGGGCGTGCTGGGGGGCTAGGTCCGCGGTCCGTCCGCGGGTGGCGCGATCTTCAGGCAAGTCGCCGCGGCTCGGTAAGGCGGCGGCGTCTGGCGCATACCCGGGGGGCGCGGCACGATGTCACGCCGTCCTGGGCAGGACCCCGTGAACCGGGGGAAGGGGATTCAGGCCGCGGCCTGGGTGCGTGCCGCCGGTGGCAGCTCCAGCCAGCGGTCGAGTGCGGCCGCGCAGCTCGCGGCATCGGTGAAGTGCAGGCCGTGCCAGCCGCGCTTGCGTGCGGCCTCGACGTTGCCCGGGTGGTCGTCGATGAAGGCCGTCAGCTCGGGGACCAGGCCGCAGCGCTGCTCGACGGCGTGGAAGACCGCGGCCTCCGGCTTCACATGGCCGACGTGGGCCGAGTACACGCCCCCGTCGAAGCAGGACAGGATCTCGGGGTAGGTCGCGTCCAGGTGAGCTGCATAGGGCGCGGGCATGTTGGACAGGAAGCACAGCCGCAGGCCCTGGGCATGCAGGCGGCGCAGCCAAGCCACGCTGTCGGGCTTGGGCTGCAGGTGGCCCGGGATGGCCTCGACCACCGCGCGCACCTCGGCCTCGTCCAGGGCCAGGCGGGCGGCCAGGCGCGGCACGAGCTGCTCGATGCCGAGGCTGCCGCGGTCGAACTCGGCCCAGTCGCTGCCGGGCACGAAGGACTGGAAGAAGCCGGCCATCAGCGTGCGCGCCCCGGCCTCGTCGGCCACGCGTTGCGGCAGCACCTTGCGCAGCAGCTGCACCGGCTCCCATTGGAAGAGCACGGCGCCGAAGTCGAAGACGACGGTGCGCATCGTCATGGCCTGCGCAGCCGCTGCACCAGCGCGGCGGTGGAGCCGTCCAGGCCCGCGACGTCGCCGCTGGCCAGCCGTGGCAGCAGGTCCTTGGCCAGGGCCTTGCCCAGCTCCACGCCCCACTGGTCGTAGCTGTTGATGCCCCACAGCGCGCCGGCGGCGAAGACGCGGTGCTCGTACAGCGCGATCAGCGCGCCCAGCGCCTGCGGCGTCAGTTCGTCGAGCAGCAGGGTGGTGCTGGGTCGGTTGCCGGGGAAGCTGCGGTGCTTGGCGATGGTCAGCGCGTCGGCGTGGGGCGAGGCGGTGGGTGCGGTCTCGCGCAGGGCCTCATCCGTCGTCTTGCCGTGCATCAGGGCCTGGGCCTGGGCCAGGCCGTTGGCCAGCAGCATCGCGTGCTGCTCCTGCAGCCGCTCGCGCAGCGGCAGGGGCAGGCTGGCGGCGAAGGTCTCCTGCTTCACCAGGATGAACTCCACCGGGACCACGTCGGTGCCCTGGTGCAGCATCTGGAAGAAGGCGTGCTGGCCGTTGGTGCCGGCTTCGCCCCAGACCACCGGCGAGGTGGACAGCGCCAGCGGCTCGCCTTCGATGTCCACGCACTTGCCGTTGCTCTCCATCTCCAGCTGCTGCAGGTAGGCAGGCAGGCGGCGCAGGCCGTCGGCATAGGGCACGACGGCGCGGCTGGCGTAGCCGTGGAAGTTGCGGTTCCACACGTCCAGCAGGCCCAGCAGCAGCGGCAGGTTGGATTCCAGCGGGGCGGTGGCGGCATGGCGGTCCATCGCATGCGCGCCGGCCAGCAGCGCGCGGAAGCGCTCGCCGCCGATCGCGATGGCCACCGGCAGCCCGATGGCCGACCACAGCGAGAAGCGACCGCCCACCCAGTCCCAGAAGCCGAAGACGGTGCGGATGCCGAAGGCCTGCACGGCCGGCACGTTGGTGCTGATGCCGACGAAGTGATCGGGGATGCCGGCCTCGGTACCGCCGCCGGCCAGGAACCAGGCGCGCGCGGCCTGGGCGTTGGCCAGGGTCTCCTGCGTCGTGAAGGTCTTGGAGGCGACGATGAACAGCGTCTCCTGCGGTCGCAGGTGGCGCAGCACGCGCATCAGGTTGGCGCCGTCGACGTTGGAGACGAAGTGCGAGCGGATCTGCTCGTGCGTGAACGGGGCCAGGGCCTGGGTGACGAGCTGCGGCCCGAGGTCCGAGCCGCCGATGCCGATGTGCACCACGTGGCGGATGGGCGAGCGGCCGGCCTCGACGTCGGCGCGCAGGCCGTCGGCGAAAGCGAGGAAGGCGTCCAGCGTGGCGTGCACGTCACCCGCGTAGGGCGCGGCGCCGCGCGGCGCGCGCAGGGCCGTGTGGAGCACGGCGCGGCCTTCGGTGGCGTTGACGGGCGCGCCGGCCAGTTGCGCTGCCAGGCGCTGCGGCAGGGCGCATTCCCGGCCCAGCGCCAGCAGCAGCTGCCAGCCGGCCCAGTCGATGCGCTGGCGGGAGAGGTCGGCGCCGATCCCCGCGGCCTCGAAGCCGAAGCGCGCGGCGCGTTGCGGGTCCTGCGTGAAGGCCTGGCGCAGGTCCAGGCC
>SCTQ01000162.1 GCA_004322345.1 Aquabacterium sp.
GGCGGACGCGGGTGCCGACAATGTCTACGACGTGATCGTCCAGGCCAGCGACGGCAGCTTCAGCGACACGCAGGCCATCGCCGTGACCGTCTCCCCGGTGGACGAGCAGGCGCCGCAGGTCACCAGCAACGGCGGCGGCGCAACGGCCTCGGTCAGCGTGGCCGAGAACACCACGGCCGTGACGATGGTCACCGCCGCGGACCCCGACCTGCCGGCCCAGACCCTGACCTACAGCATCGCCGGCGGCGCCGACGCGGCGCGCTTCGCCATCAACAGCCTGACCGGCGCGCTGCGCTTCATCGCCGTGCCCGACTACGAGAGCCCGACCGATGCCGGCGGCAACAACATCTACGACGTGATCGTGCGTGCGAGCGACGGCGTGCTCTCCGGCACCCAGGCCATCGCGGTGACGGTGACCGCCGTCAACGAGGCACCGCTGTGGACCGGCGGCACGCTGGGCTGGGCCGTGGGCCAGGACCAGGCGCTGGGCGTGGCCGCGGTGCAGGGCGTGCTGGTGCCCGCGGTGGATCCGGACGGCGACGTGCTGCAGGCCGTGATCGTCGGCGGCCCGGCCCACGGCGCGCTGACGCTCAATGGCGACGGCAGCTTCACCTACCAGCCCAACGCGGGCTACGCGGGCGCCGACAGCTTCAGCTTCGTCGCCAGCGACGGCAGCCTGCAGGGCGCCGTGCAGACCGTTTCCCTGACCGTGGCCGCGACGCCCGCGCCGCCGACGGGCGGCGGCGACACCGCGCCACCGCTGCCCACGCAGCCGCCCGAGGTGGACGTGCCGACGCTGCCGCCGATCGAGACCCGCCCGCCGGTGGTCGAGGTGCCGCAGCAGCAGACGCCGCCTTCGCCGCCATCCCTGCCCGACGACGGCCACGAGCACCAGGACGATCGTGGCGACGCCGGCCAGGGCAGCCTCGAAGTCGTGCCGCGTTCCCCGGCCGGCTCGCAGGACCTGCAGGTGGCGCTGAGCGGCGACTACCACGTGGCCGGATACACGCCGGAGTACGTCTCGCGCAGCGAGCAGCGCAGCTATGCCGAGGCCTACTGGGCGGACCCGGACCAGGACTTCGCCGTGCAGAAGGTGCAGTCGCCGGCGCTGGACCTGCTGCGCAACATCGACCTGTTCCGCGTGCAGCCGCAGGCGTCTTCGTCGGATGGCCCGCCCGCCGTGGCCAGCGTGGAGATCGACCCCAGCGCCTGGGCCTTCGACCCGACTTCGGGCTCCGGCGTCGAGGTGCGCGTGCAGGCCGCGGAGGCCGGCGGCATCGCGCTGACCGCGGGCGCCGTCTGGTGGGCCACGCGCGTCACCGGCCTGCTGGCCAGCCTGATGAGCAGCGCACCGGCCTGGCGCTCGCTGGACCCGCTGCCCATTCTGGGCAGCCAGCGCGATGATGAGGAGGGCGAACCCACGCAGCTCGACGGCGAGGATGCCGACTACGAGCGCCGTGCCGCCGACCTGTTCGCCCGCAACCAGGGCCCAGGCGCCTCCTGGGAAATACGCTGAGATCGCGTCGCGTGGCCCCGGGGTCAGGGCAAGCCCCGCCAAACCTGACACTGTTGTCGCTCAATTTTCCTACGGTCGAGTCGAAAAAACCGGCACAGACCGGAAGGCCGCAGGTGCGGCGCTCCCAGTGCCCACGACGGATCCAGATGAAGCGACATATCTCACGAACCCTCTGCCTGATGGCCGCTGCCGGTGCCGGCGCGGGTGCCGTGGCCGAGCCCATGGGATGCCTGATCGAACCCGACCGCGTGGCCGAAGTGGGGAGCGCCAGCGTCGGGGTCATCGAGCACATGGGCGTCGAGCGCGGCGACATGGTCACCTCGGGCCAGATCCTGGCGCGCCTGAGCTCCGGCGTGGAGCGCGCCTCCATGGCCGTGGCCGAGACCCGGGCCACGGCCGACGCCGAGGTCAAGGCCGCCGCGGCCGCCGCCGACCTGGCCAAGAGCAAGTACGAGCGCGCGCGCGACCTGGTGAAGGAGAACTTCATCTCCACCCAGGCGCTGGAACAGGCCCAGGCCGAATGGCGGGTGGCCGACGAACGCGCCCGCCAGGCGCGCGAGGCCCGCGACGTGGCCCAGCGCGAATGGCAGCTCTCGGCGGCCCAGCTGGGCCAGCGCCTGATCCGCGCGCCCTTCGACGGCATCATCGTCGAGCGCTATCACTCGCAAGGCGAACGCATCGAGCGCGAGGCCGTCGTCAAGGTGGCCAAGATCGATCCGCTGCGCATCGAGGCCATCGTGCCTGCCAGCCAGTTCGGCAGCATCAAGCCGGGGCAGCTGGCCCAGGTCACGCCCCAGCTGCAGCAGTTCGGCGTGCTCAAGGCCACGGTGACCCTGGTCGACCGCGTGATCGACGCGGCCTCCAACAGCTTCCGCGTGCGCCTGACCCTGCCCAACCCCGACCACACGGTGCCCTCGGGCCTGCGCTGCTCGGTGGACTTCGGCGGCAACTCGGCGGCTTCCGCCTCGGCCGCCCAGCCCGGCACGCCGGCCCGGCCCGCGGGCAAGCCCGCGAGCGCGGCGCCCAGCTCCTGGCAGATGGACACGCCGATGCGCTCGTCCGCGGCCGAGCAGCCGCGTGGCGGCGTCGTGCAGGCGGCCTTCCATCCGGCTGCCGCCCCCGCCGTCCGGTCCGTGCCCGTGCCTGTGCCGGCACTGCGCCAGACTCCCGGCCGCATGGTCTCGGGCCGCGTGGTGGTCGAGCCGCCCGAGGCGGCCCCGGCCGCCCGCTGAAGGCTCGGCATGCGTCTGCGCCTGCCTGCCTGGCTGGCCCGCATCCCCCGGCCCGGCGCCACCGCGCGCATCGCGCTGGGGCTGCTGTCGCTGACCGCCAGCCTGGTCCTCGCCCTGGACCTGGTGCTGGGCATCTTCCCCAGCGAACACGCGCGCCTGAAGGCGATACGCGAACGCTCCGCCGTGGACCTGGCGATCCAGGTCAAGGTGCTGCTGGCCCGGCCGCAGACCGAGGGCGTGGTGGCCGAGATGCTGGGCGACATCGAACATGCCTCGCAGGACATCGAGTCCATCGGCGTGCGCCGTACCGATGGCGTGCTCGTGGCCGCGACGCCGCGCCATGCCGAGCTCTGGAAGCGTGCCGCCAACGAGGCTTCCACGCTGTCCGAGGTCAGCGTGCCGCTGAACGGCGCCAGCGGACGCTGGGGCTCGGTTGAGATCCGCTATGCCGACCGCGCCGGCCTGGCCGGCTGGCGCGACTGGTTCAACGCGCCCCTGCTGATCCTGCTGGCGGGCCTGGGTACCGCGGGCCTGCTGATGCACTACCTCTACCTGCGGCGCATGCTGCAGCACCTGGATCCCTCGCAAGCCATCCCCGAGCGCGTGCGCACGGCCTTCAACACGCTGACCGAGGGCCTGCTGGTGCTGGACATGGAGCACCGCATCCTGCTGGCCAACGATGCCTTCGCCAAGCTGCAGCCCGGCGGCGGCAAGCTGGTGGGCCGCCCGATCGGCGAGCTGGCCTGGCTGGCCGGCGCCCTGGAGCGCGCCGGCGAGCAGCCGCCCTGGGTCACCGCCGTGAAGGAGAACCGCACGGTGATCGGCGTCAGCGTCGAGCTGTCGGAAGGCATGGAACAGCCGGTGCATGCGCTGCTGAACTGCGCCGCCATCCGCGACGCCTCCGGCCATGCCCGCGGCTGCCTGCTGACGCTGGACGACGTGACCGAGCTGGACCGCGTCAACGGCAAGCTGCGCCAGGCGCTCAACGAGCTGGAAGCCTCGCGCGACCAGATCCAGCGCCAGAACGAGGACCTGCAGCTGCTGGCCAACTACGACCCGCTGACCGGCTGCATGAACCGCCGCGCCTTCTTTGCCCGCGCCGAGAAGCTGATGGCCCACGCCCTGGCCACCGGCGAGCCCATCGCCTGCCTGATGACGGACATCGACAAGTTCAAGAACTTCAACGACACCTACGGCCACACCGTGGGCGACCACGTGATCCAGCAGGTGGCCAAGCTGCTGCACTCGGCCATGCGCACCGAGGACCTGCTGTGCCGCTACGGCGGCGAGGAGTTCTGCATCCTGCTGCCGGGCGTGGGCCTGGCCGAAGGGATGCGGGTGGCGCAGCGCATCCGGGCCAAGATCGAATCCGAGGCCGGGCCTGGCGTGCGCAGCGTCGATGGATTGCGCATCACCTCGAGCTTCGGCGTGTCGACCCTGGCCGAGAGCAAGGCGCATTCGCTGGATCATCTGATCGAGCGGGCCGACGAAGGGCTCTATGCAGCCAAGGACGCCGGGCGCAATCGCGTGCGGTTTGCGCAGCCTGGTGGGGATGCGCTGGATGAGGCGGGGGCTTCGGCGGCGGCCAAGACTGAGTTGGCGGATGCTTGAACTTTTGAGTTCTTGAGCTTTTGAGCTCTTGAGCGTTCTTGGTCCGGTCCCGTTCGGCTCGGTGCGCTGCGCCGGGGTTTCGGCCCGGCGGCCGACCTACTTTCTTGCTTGTGCAAGAAAGTAGGCAAAGAACACACCC
>SCTQ01000163.1 GCA_004322345.1 Aquabacterium sp.
ACAGCACGGTGCTCAACCGCGGCAACACGAACACGGGTACGGCGGTGTTCGAGCTGCAGGGTGCGGACGACGTGACGCTGGACCACCTGAGCATCACGGGTGCGCTGACGGGCGTGCTGGGCGACAGCGGCCAGGACAGCGACCGCATCCTGGTCAGCAACGGCAACGTCTGGGGCAATGCCGGCACCGGCATCTGGATCAACACCAGCAACGACAACTTCACCGTGCGCAACAGCGCCCTGCACGGCAACCACGACCAGGGCATCTACCTGCATGCGATCGGCGGCGTGATCGAGGGCAACGACATCTACGGCAACGGCCAATGGGGCGCCTACGTCGACGGCGTGACGGGCACGGAGATCCGCGTCAGCGGCAACAAGGTGCACGACAACACCTCGGGCGGCATCACGGCCTACAACAACGTCCTGGTGCGGGACAACGAGGTCTACAGCCACCTCAGCAGCGGCCGGTACGGCATCGCCGCCTACTACTACGGCGCCGTCGTCAGCGACAACTACGTGCACCACAACGACAACGGCATCTACCTCTACAGCAATGCCGTGGTGTCGAGCAACGAGGTTTATGCCAACACCAAGGTAGGCGTGGTGATCAACTCCGCGACGGTCACGGGCAATCGCATCTACAGCAACTCCACCGGCATCCAGGACGACGGCTACGCGCAGATCGACAGCAACGTGATCTACGCCAACAGCAACGTCGGCCTGTCGATCAACAGCAACCACAACGGCAGCTCGGTACGCAACAACACGCTGTACCAGCCCGTGGGCGATGCGATCCTGATCGGCAGCAACGCGACGGACGTGCGCCTGTACAACAACATCGTCTGGGTGAACGCGGGCTACGGCATCAACGTGGCGAACGCCGGGTCGCTGACGCAGTCGGACTACAACCTGTTCAACACGCCGCTGGCGGGCGCCCGCGTGGGCCTGTGGGCCGGCGTGCAGCAGGCCACGCTCGCCGCGTGGAAGACGGCCAGCGGCAAGGATGCGCACAGCAAGGCGGGTGACCCGCTGTTCCTGGACATCGACGGCGCCGACAACGTGCTGGGCGAGAAGGGCCTCGTCGCCGGCAACGGCTTCGACGACAACTTCGGCCTGCGTGCCAACTCCGCAGCCATCGATGCGGGCGACATGTACCACGCGCCGGCCTCCGACATCGACGGCCTGCCGCGGCGCGACGACCCGAGCATCGCCAACACCGGCGACGGCCTGCCGCTGTACGTGGCCACGCCGCAATCGGGCAGCAGCTTCGCCCAGACCGGCACCAAGCTGAACTACCGCACCGGCGATTCCGCGACCACCTACAACCTGCCGTTCAGCTTCCGCTTCTATGGCCAGGACTACAACTCGGTCCTGATCAACACGAACGGCTTCCTGCAGTTCGGCAGCGGCACCAACGGCTACGGCGGCAACGACGCCAACACGCTGCAGGGCCTGATCAACAACGTGCGCATCGCGCCGCTGTGGGACGACCTCAGCACCTACAGCGGCAGCGATGCGACGCGCGACATCTATGTCGACAGCTCCGTGTCCGGCCAGCTGACCATCCGCTGGGCTGCGGTGGCCGAGGGCACGAACAACCCGGTCAACTTCTCGGTGACCCTGTTCTCCAATGGCAGCTTCCGCTTCGACTACGGCCCCAGCGCCTCGGGCCTGACGCCCACGGTGGGCGTGTCCGCCGGCAATGGCCAGACCTACGTGCTGTCCACCTATGACGGCCGCAGCGACCTGTCCTCCGCCGCGTCCCTGGCGTGGGCACCCACGCCGGGCCTGAACTACTACGACATCGGCGCCTACGAGTTCCTGGGCAGCTCCAACGATGCCACGCCGCCCACCGTCACGCAGATCAGCCAGCTGCCGGCCGACGGCGGCACCACGGCGGCGGCCTTCACCAGCCTGCAGATCGACTTCAGCGAGGCGCTGGATCGCATCTCCGCCCGCAGCCCGGCCAACTACGAGCTGCTGTCCGCAGGCGTGGACAAGGTCTTCGGCACGCCCGACGACACGCGCATCAACCTCAAGCCGGGTTATTCCTTCCCCGAGACCAACCTCACGCTGCAGCTCGTCGACGGCGTGCTGGCCGAAGGCAAGTACCGCCTGAAGCTGTCGGGCACGCTGGGCATCTTCGACACCGCCGGCAACCTGCTGGACGGTGACGGCAATGGCACCGCCGGCGGCGACTACGTCCGCGAGTTCACGATCGACCGCGCCAGCAACCAGGCGCCGGTGGCCACCGACGCGACCGCGCAGGTCAGCGAAGGCGGCAGCGTGCTGATCACGCTGGCCGGCACCGACCCCAATGGCGACGCGCTGAGCTACACGCTGCTGACCCAGCCGCAGTACGGCACGCTGTCCGACTTCGACCCGGCCACGCATACCGTGCGCTACACGCCGTCGGCCAACTTCAACGGCACCGACAGCTTCAAGTTCCGCGTGGACGACGGCAAGCTGGGCGCCGACGAAGGCACCATCGTCATCAGCGTGCTGCCGGTGAACACCGCGCCCACGGGGGCTGCCACCATCGCGTCGACGGACGAGGACACCCCGGTGTCGATCCTGCTGCCGGCCAACGACGTCGAGACGGCCCGCGGCCAGCTCGGCTTCAGCGTGGGCACGGGCCCGCAGCACGGCAGCATCAGCCAGGGCCCCAACGGCGTGTGGACCTACACGCCTGACGCGGACTTCTTCGGCACCGACAGCTTCACCTACGTCGTGACCGACCGTGGCGACCCGGACGGCAACCTGGGCGGTGCGCTCAGCTCCGCCGCCAATACGGTGACGGTCACCGTGCGTCCCACCAACGACGGCCCGCACATCGGCAACATCGCCGCGCAGACGGTCGCCGAAGGCCAGACGCTGAGCTTCGCCGTACCCGGCGTCGATCCCGACGGCCAGGCGCTGAGCTACAGCCTGGTCGGCAGCGTGCCGGCGGGGGCCAGCGTCCATGCCAGCACCGGCGTCTTCACCTGGAAGCCCGCCGACGGCGCGTCCACCCAGACCTTCACCGTGCGCGTCAGCGACGGCACGCAGACGGCCGATGCCAGCTTCAACGTGAACGTGACCAACGTCGCCCCCACGCTGACGCTCACCGGCGCGGCGACGGTGGACCAGGGCCAGTCCTACGCCATCGCCTTCTCGGCCACCGATCCGGGCGCCGACACCGTCAGCGCCTGGACCATCAACTGGGGCGACGGCTTCACCACCACCGTGGCCGGCAGCGCAACGGGCTCCACCCACGCCTTTGCGCAGGGCGGCAACTACTCGGTCACCGTCACGGCGATCGACGAGGACGGCAGCTACATCTCGCAGCCGCTGGCCGTGCGCGTCATCGCGCCGAACCGCGCACCGGTGGCTCCGGCCGTGCAGACGGCCACCACCAGCGAGGACCAGGCTGTGGTCATCACCCTGGCCTACAGCGACCCCGACAACGATGCGCTGACGGTCGGCTTCCCGGTGCTGCCGGGTCACGGCACGCTGGGCGCCTTCGACCCGGTCACGCGCCAGCTGACCTACACCCCGGCAGGCGAATACAGCGGCAGCGACAGCTTCCAGTTCCGCGTGGCCGACGGCTTCGGCGGCTCGGTGGTCGCGACCGTGAACATCACCGTCAACCCGGTGGACGACGCGCCGGTGGCGGGGGCGGACAGCTACACCGTCAAGCACGGCCAGTCGCTGGCGGTGAATGCCCCCAACGGCGTGCTCGCCAACGACAGCGACATCGACAGTGCCTCGCTGAGCGTGGTCTCCACGGTGCAGCCGGCCAACGGCACGGTGATCGTGCAGGCGGACGGCTCTTTCACCTACACGCCGAACGCCGGCTTCGTCGGTACCGACACCTGGACCTACCGCGTCGGCGACGGCGTGAACCAGGCCACCGGCAGCGTCAGCGTCCTGGTCACCAACGCCACCACCCCGGTGGCCGGTGCCGACAGCTATGCCACGAAGCAGGGCCAGGCCCTGACGGTGACCGCCGCCAACGGCGTGCTGGCCAACGACAGCGACGCCGATGGCGACGCGATCACGCTGGTGTCCTCCGCCCAGGCGGCCCACGGCACGCTGGTCGTGCAGGCCGACGGCTCCTTCGTCTACACGCCCGACGCGGGCTTCACCGGCACCGATACCTGGACCTACCGCATCGGCGACGGCGCGGCCCAGGCCCAGGGCACGGTGACCATCCAGGTCACCTCGGCCACGCCGCCGGTGGCCGGCAACGACAGCTACACCGTGCAGCACGGCAAGGTGCTGAGCGTGACGGCAGCCAACGGCGTGCTGGCCAACGACAGCGACCCCAATGGCGGCACGCTGAGCCTGCCGGCCTTCACCACGCCGGCCCACGGCACGCTGGCGCTGCAGGCCAACGGCTCCTTCGTCTACACGCCTGTGGCGGGCTTCGTGGGCTCCGACAGCTGGACCTACACGCTGAGCAACGGGCTGACCTCGGTCACCGGCACGGTGAGCCTCGACGTGACGAACGCCGCACCTGCGGCGGGTGCGGACGCCTACACCGTGACCGCAGCCCGCGCGCTGAACGTCACCGCTGCCAACGGCCTGCTGGCCAATGACACGGATGCCGACGGCGACGCGCTGATCCTCGGCGCGCTGGACACCACCGGCACCCAGGGCACGGTGACGGTCCAGGCCGACGGCAGCTTCCGCTTCGTGCCGGCGACGGGCTTCACCGGCAGCACCAGCTTCAAGTACACCGTCTCCGACGGATTCGGCGGCAGCACCCAGGCCACCGTGACCATCGACGTGGTGACGCCGCTGCAGGTCTCGTCCTTCGAGCAGACCGACTCCGGCTTCAAGGTGCGCTTCAACCGTCCGGTGGACACCAGCAAGCTCAATCTGTACTACAGCGACCCGGCCAACATGGCGATCCCGGACCTGATGCTGATCGGGCCGGATGCCAAGGCGGTGGACGGCAGCCTCATCCTCGATGCCGACCACGCGGGCTTCACCTTCCT
>SCTQ01000164.1 GCA_004322345.1 Aquabacterium sp.
GACAACGGGCGGCCAAGCTGCTGCCGGGCCGCCCGTCTTCAACTTCAACTACTAGGCGCAAGTCTTGGCGGAGAGGGCGGGATTCGAACCCGCGGTGGGCTATTAACCCACACACGCTTTCCAGGCGTGCGACTTAAACCGCTCATCCACCTCTCCGTGGAGCCCGCGATTCTAGCAATGTTCTGAGCCGGTTCTCATTGCACCGGCACACGCTGTCCGTTCCGGTACACATAAAGCGTCACGGCGGGGTTCTTCAGGTCGCCCGTGGGCTCGAACTGAACCTGGGCCGAGACGCCTTGGTAGTTGGTCTCGTACAGCTTGGGCGCATAGGTCTTCGGGTCGGTGGATTCGGCGCGCTTCATCGCGTCGACCAGCACCATCACCGCGTCATAGCAGTAGGAGGCGTAGACCTGGAACTGGCCGGGGAACTTGGCGTCGTAGCGCTTCTTCCACTCGATGCCCTGGGGCAGCTTGTCCCAGGACGCGCCGCCAACCGCGCAGACGACGTTCTCGATGGTCTTGGCACCGGTGGAGCGCTTGTACAGCTCGGTCGTGCACAGGCCGTCGCCGCCGAAGAAGCGCGCCTGCCCCAGGCCCAGACGCTGCATCTGGCGCAGCATCGGGCCGGCCTGCGGATCCATGCCGCCAAAGAAGACGGCGTCGGGCTTCTTCGCCTTCACCGCGGTCAGGATGGAGCTGAAGTCCACCGCCTTGTCGGTGGTGTATTCCTCGCTGACCACCTTCAGGCCGATCTGCGCGGCGGTGTCCTTGAAGACCTTCGCGATGCCGGTGCCGTAGGCGGTACGGTCATCGATGATGGCCACGGTCTTGAGTTTCAGCGTCTGGCCGGCGTACTTGGCCAGTGCGGCGCCCAGGTGGTTGTCGTTGGCCAGCAGGCGGAAGGTGGTCTTGTAGCCCAGCGTCGTCAGCTCGGGGTTGGTGGCCGAGGGCGTGATGTGGGGGATGCCGCACTTGTTGTAGATCTTGGCCGCGGGGATCGTCGTGCCGGAGTTCAGGTGGCCCACCACGCCGTTGACCTTGGCGTCGCACAGCTTCTGCGCGGCGGCCGTGCCCTGCTTGGGGTCGGCTGCGTCGTCCTCGGGCACCAGCTCGAAGCGGATCTTCTTGCCACCGATGACGATGTTGCGCGTGTTCAGGTCCTCCACCGCCATGCGCGCGCCGTTCTCGTTGTCCTTGCCGTAGTGGGCCTGGGGGCCGGACAAGGGCGCGACGTGGCCGATGCGCACCACCTCGACCTGCTGGGCGACAGCGGTGCCCGCGGCGGCACAGGTGAGGGCCATGGCGAGCGGTGCCAGGCGATGCAAGGGACGGGACATGTGTGCTTCTCCTGAGGATCTTGCGCCCGCAAGGGTGGGCGCGAACTGCGATTTCTGCCGGACGCTCATTTGCCGCGCTGGCGCGCGAGTTCCTGGGACACCGCGCGCGCCACGACGTCGCGCAGGGTGGCGGCCAGGTCCTGGCGCGCATCCTTCACGATGCCGTCGGCGGCACGCGCAAGGATCGGGCCCAGCACCTGGCGCAGGCGGTACTCCAGCATCAGGTCGATGTGGCGCTGCACCTCGTTCAGCACGCGCTGCGTCAGTTGCTCGTCGGCGGGCTGCAGGACAGCCGCATCGTGCTCCGGCTGCGCCGCGGACGGCGCGATGAACTCGGCCGCCTGCACCGGCAGCGGCGCGTCGGACGGCGGCGGCACGTCCGCCAGCGAGGGCATGTTCTGCGCCCAGTCGTTCGCCGGCGCCGGCACGTCGCCGGCAGCGGCGGGGCCGACCTGGCCGATCTGCTCCTGCAGGCCCCAGTTCGCCGTGCCTTCGGTGGCGATGGGCGGCTGCTCCAGCAGCGCGGACAGCGCGGGCGGCACCGTGGAGCCCAGGGGCGCCGGCTGCGCGAGCGGCTGGGGCGCCTCCAGCACCACGGCGGGCGCCTCGAACACCTCGGGCAGCGAGGCAGCCGTCTCCTGCTCGGAGGTGACCACGGCCGCGACCTCGCCATCGGCGGCCAGCAGGTCCGGCACCTCGATGACCTCGGTCAGCACCGGGACCTGGCGCGGGGGGAAACGCGGCGGCAAGGCATTCACGACGGCACCTCATGCCGCTGGATGCTCCATCCCAGCTCCTCGTAGCGCCGCCAGCGCGCGCGCGCGCGGCTGCGGTCCTCGGGATCGGTGGAGACGAGTTCGTTGACGCGCGCCACGCGGTCCAGAGGCGTCGGCATGTCGTCACCGAGGTTCAGCAGCAGTCCGCATCCGGCCTCGGCCGGTGCCTCGCCCAGCCACAGCGGCGTGGGCAGCAGGCGTGGCGCAACCGCGCCGCTGCGCGGCACGCGCACGTGGGGCACGAAGTCGTTGGGGTCCTGTTCCCAGAGCCACCGGTTGAGCTTGTCCAGGTCCGCGTCGGCGCCGACGATCATCGCCCGGTGCCCGCCGGCGTGGACCTTGCGCGCCAGGCGCAGGGCATAACCGAGCTTGTCCGGCACGTTGAAGTGGAAGATGACGTTCATGCGCGCAATGGCGTTCAGGCGCGCGAGCGCTTGCGCGCCGGCGCCTTCCCGGGCGCGGCGGCGGCCTCGCCCTGTCCCACCTGGGACAGCACGAAGTGCGTCAGCAGGCCCACCGGCCGGCCGGTGCCGCCCTTGGCGCCGCCGGACTTCCAGGCCGTGCCGGCGATGTCCAGGTGGGCCCAGCGGTAAGCCTTGGTGAAGCGCTTGAGGAACATCGCCGCGGTGATCGCGCCGCCAGCGCGGCCGCCGACGTTGCCGACGTCGGCGAAGTTGCTCTTCAGGCCTTCCTCGTATTCCTCGTCCAGCGGCATGCGCCAGGCACCGTCCTGCGCGGCCTCGCCGGCGGCCAGCAGGGCTGCGGCCAGCTCGTCGTCGGGCGAGAACAGGCCGCTGCGCAGGTTGCCCAGCGCGATCACGCAGGCGCCGGTCAGCGTGGCGATGTCGACCACGGCCTGCGGCTTGAAGCGCTCGGCATAGGTCAGCGCGTCGCACAGGATCAGGCGGCCTTCGGCGTCGGTGTTCAGCACCTCGATGGTCTGGCCCGACAGGCTGGTGACCACGTCGCCCGGCTTGGTGGCGCGGCCATCGGGCATGTTCTCGCAGGTCGGGATCAGGCCGACCAGGTTGATCTTCGGCTTGAGCTGGGCGATGGCGCGGAAGGTGCCCAGCACGCTGGCGGCACCGCCCATGTCGAACTTCATCTCGTCCATCTCCGGCGCCGGCTTCAGCGAGATGCCGCCGGTGTCGAAGGTGATGCCCTTGCCCACCAGCACGACCGGCGCCTGCGACTTCGCCGCACCTTCGTAGCGCAGCACGATGAAGCGCGGCGGCTCCTCGGAGCCGCGGGTGACGGACAGGAAGGAGCCCATGCCGATCTTCTCGATGCCGGCGCGGTCGAAGACCTCGACCTTGAGCTTGAACTGCTTGCCCAGGTCCTTGGCCGCATCGGCCAGGTCGCGCGGGCGGCAGTGGTTGCCGGGGCGGTTGGCGTATTCGCGCGCCAGCGTCACGCCTTCGGCGATGGCCACCGCGCGCGACAGGCCCGCGGCCACGGCCGGCGCCTCGTCGGCCGACGACAGCAGCGTCAGCTTGCGCAGGCTTCCCGGCTTGGGCGCGCTGGGCTTGGTGTGGCGATAGACGTAGAGCGCGTCGGCAGCGGCCAGCACCGCGGCCTCTGCATGCGCGGCCTCCAGCGCGCCGAAGCCGGCGGCGGCGACGGCCACGTGCTTGACGCCCAGTTCCTTGACCGCAGCCACGGCCTTGTTGACCGCGCCGCGCAGCGCCTTGGCCGACGCGCTGCCCGCGCCGACGAAGAGCACGCGCTGCGCCTTCACGCCAGCGGGGCGGTGGAGGTAGAGGCTGCGCCCGCCCTTGACGTCGAAGTCGCCTTGCTCGATGGCCTCCTCCAGCAACGTGGCCAGCGGCTTCGGCAGGCCCAGTTCCTTGGCCGGACCATGGACGGCGATCAGCAAGGCATCGGCTTCGAAGGCAGGCAATTCACGCAGGGGGAGGGGGTGATGTCTGAAGTCCATAATCCAGCGGTTTTTTCCGGCCCGGCTGCCCACGCGAGGCGGCCGGCGGCAACTTGATGAGGGATACGGGCGCGGCTCGCGGCCCGGATGGTCCGACTGATGTTATTCGATTCCTCCGTGCGCAAGGAGATGGCGCGCAACTTCGGCGGCACGCTGGTCATCATGCTGACCATCGTGCTGACCATGCTGCTGATCCGCACGATCGGGCAGGCTGCCAAGGGCGCCGTCTCGCCCAACGACGTGACCCTGCTGCTGGGCTACACGGTGATCGCGCAGTTGCCGATGCTGCTGAGCCTGTCCCTCTTCGTCTGCGGCGTCTCGGCGCTCACGCGCATGTACCGCGACAGCGAGATGATCATCTGGTTCTCCAGCGGTGCGCGCCTGCTCAGCTTCGTCGTGCCCGCGCTGCGCATGAGCTGGCCGGTGATCGCCGGCATGGCCGTGCTGGTGGGGCTGGTGCGCCCGTGGGCGCAGGACCAGAGCGCCACGCTGCGCGACCGCTTCGAGCGCCGCTCCGATCTCTCGCGCGTGGCCGCGGGCGAGTTCCAGACCTCGCGCGACGGCTCGCGCGTGTTCTTCGTCGACCGCGAGAGCCAGGCCGACACCGTCGGGCGCGATGTCTTCATCCTGTCGCGCCAGGGCGAGGAGGAGTCCATCACCACCGCCCGCACCGGCCACATCGTCTTCGAGGACAACCGCCGCTTCCTCAGCCTGGAGGACGGGCAGCGCACCGTCGTCAACGAGACCACGCGCGAGAGCGTGGTCTCGCGCTTCGAGCGCTCGCGCGTGGGCGTCGGCGAGGGCGAGCTGGGCACGCCGCGTGCGCAGCCCGCGCCTGCGCGCTCCACCTTCGACCTGCTCTTCGACCTCGACTCGCCGGTCTCGCGCGGCGAGCTGGTCTGGCGCGTCGGCTACGTCTTCGCCACCTTCAACATGGTGCTGCTGAGCATCGGCCTGTCGGCCGGCAACCCGCGGCGTGCCGGCAGCTGGAACCTGATCGTCGCCCTGCTGGCCTTCGTCGTGTACTTCAACCTGCTCAACCTCAGCCAGGCCTGGGTTGCCGGGCAGCGCTTCTCCGCCGGCGGGGTGCTGCTGGGCGTGCACGGCGGCGTGCTGGCCGCCGCGCTCGTCCTGCTGTTCAAGCGCGACCGCGGCGCGATGCCGGTCTTCGCCCGCGCGGCAGCCTGACCGGACACGCCCCGCATGCGCACCGTCCGCCGCCTCCTCTACAGCGAGATCCTCAAGTCCGTCGGCTTCGTCGCCGCGGCCTTCCTCGCGCTCTTCTATTTCATCGACCTCGTCGACGAGCTCGGCGACGTCGGCAAGCGCGGCTACCGCATCCAGGACGCGGTGCTGTACTGCCTGCTGCAGATGCCGGGCCATCTCTACGACCTGGTGCCGATCGCGCTGCTGATCGGCGCCACCTACGCGATGGCGCGCTTCGCCAGCACCTCCGAGTTCACCATCCTGCGCACCGGCGGGCTGGGCCCGGGCCGCGCGCTGTCGCTGCTGGCCGTGCTGGGCCTGGCGGCTGGCCTGGCCACCTTCGCACTGGGCGACGTGGTGGTGCCGGCGGCCGAGCGCTACGCCAGCCTGTTCCAGGGCGGCTTCAAGGGCGGCGCCGGCGGGCGCAACAGCGCCTGGCTGCGTGACACCGCCGACACCCCGCAGGGCAAGCGCCGCTACGCCGTCAGCGTCAGCCACGCCGACTCCGAGGGCCGCTTCGGCGATGTGCGCATCTACGAGTTCGACGACCAGGGCCACCTGCTGTCGCGCACGCTGGCCAGGCGGGCGCAGGTGGACGCCGGCGGCCTGTGGACGCTGAGCGACGTGCGGCGCATGCGCTGGACCGTCGAGACCGCCCCGCAAGCCGATGCGTCCGCCACGGTCGGCCGCGTCGAGGTCGCCGACGAGCAGCTGGACACCTTCCAGTGGCAGGGCCGCCTCAGCGAACGCGTGGTCGCCGCCGCAGTGCTGCCGCTGAAGACCATGTCCACGCCGGCGCTATATACATACATGCGCCACTTGTCGGTGCACGAGCAGACCGGCCAGATCTACGAGATCCAGTTCTGGAAGAAGGCGCTCTACCCGCTGGCCTGCCTGGTGATGATGGCCCTGGCCCTGCCCTTCGCCTACCTGCATGCGCGTTCCACCGGAATCAACCTGCGCGTGTTCATCGGCATCATGCTGGGCATCAGCTTCATCCTGATCAACAACATCACCAGCCACCTCGGCCTGCTGCAGAACTGGCAACCATGGATCGCCGCCGCCTCGCCCAGCCTGATCTACCTGCTGCTGTCGATGGCCGCCTTCACCTGGCTGGTACGCTACCGATGAGGGGCCCGACGAAGGGCCCGATGCACGCCATCCATGCCTGAAGCCGTCATCCTCTTCGCCCACGGCGCGCGCGATCCCGCGTGGGCCCAGCCCTTCGAGGCCGTGGCGGCCGACCTGCGCGCCCGTGCGCCGCAACTGCGCGTGGAGCTGGCCTACCTGGAACTGATGGAGCCCACGCTGCCGGCAGCCGGGGCCGCGCTTGCCGCAGCAGGCTGCGACGACGTCAGCATCGTGCCGCTCTTCCTCGGCGCAGGCGGCCACGTGCGCCGTGATCTGCCCCGGTTGGTGGAGTCGCTGCGCCAGGCCCATCCGCAGGTGCGCTGGCGCCTGACCCCGGCCATCGGCGAGATCGCCTCGGTGGTGGCCGCGATGGCCGATGCGGCCGCCCGGCTCGCGCTGGCCGGCGCGCGTCCGCCGCGGGATGGCAGTTCCTACTAGAACCCACCGCAGCCACGCTCATGAATCTCCACCAGTTCCGGTTCGTCCAGGAGGCCGCGCGCCGCAACCTCAACCTGACCGAGACCGCCAAGGCCCTGCATACCTCGCAGCCCGGCGTCTCCAAGGCCATCCTGGAACTGGAGGAGGAACTGGGCGTCGACATCTTCGTGCGCCACGGCAAGCGCTTGAAGCGCATGACCGAGCCTGGCCGCCAGGTGCTGCGCGCGGTGGAGGTCATCATGCGCGAGGTCGCCAACCTCAAGCGCATCGGCGAGGAGTACTCCAAGCAGGACGCCGGCACCCTGTCCATCGCCACCACCCACACCCAGGCTCGCTACGTGCTGCCCGGCGCGGTGGCGGCGCTGCGCAAGCGCTTCCCCAAGGTCTCGGTCAGCCTGCACCAGGGCTCGCCCGAGCAGGTGGCGCGCATGCTGATCGACGAGACCGCCGAGATCGGCCTGGCCACCGAGGCACTGGCGAACAACGCCGAGCTGGTCACCCTGCCCTGCTACGACTGGCAGCACGTGATCTTCATGCGCGCCGACCATCCGCTGGCCGACAAGCAACGCCTCACGCTGGAGGACCTGGCCGGCGAGCCGCTGATCTCCTACCACCCCTCCTTCACCGGCCGCACGCGCATCGACCAGGCCTTCGGCATGCGCGGACTGCACCCCAACATCGTGCTCGAGGCGATCGACTCCGATGTCATCAAGACCTACGTGCGGCTGGGCATGGGCATCGGCATCGTGGCCGAGATGGCGGTGCAGGACGACGGCAGCGCGTCCGGCGACGTCGTCTGGAAGCCGGCCGAACACCTCTTCGGCCGCAATGTCTCCCGGGTCGCGTTCAAGCGCGGCGCATACTTGCGCAGCTTCGTCTTCTCCTTCGCCGAGCTGATCTCCGAACGCCTGAGCCGCGAGGCCATACAGGTGGCGCTCAAGGCAGGCGGCGCGGACACGACGGAAGACGACTACGGCCTCTGATCCGCGTGATCCGCCCCTTGGGAGGGGAGCAACAAGCGGGGCTTTCCCGGACGAGGAAAGTCCGGTTCAGCTACACTACAGCTAGCGCTTGAAGCAGCAGGTGACCCCAGATATAGTGCCCCTCGGTCGACAGCTTGAGTCGATCCAGGAGGTGGTGAAAACGGCCCCGCAGTACAGGTCCCCGGTGCTTGCACCGTATGTGTTCGAACCCTGAGTCGTACCCGAACCCGTACCGTCCACCGCCGCCTCATCCGGACGCCCGCAGCCGCCCGACCCGGGCCGGCCGCAGTGTCCAGGCAGCGCCCGCTCTTTGTCGCCGCACCGCGACCGCCGACTCGGCACCCCCAGTCTTCAACGCTCCTCACAACGTTCATTGCCGACCGCAAGTCCGGTCGCCACGTCTTTCATTCTTGGTCCGGTATTCGAAGGGAAGTCCATGCAAGCAACCTCACTCAGCGCCCTGTCCCCGTCTGCGTCCGTCGTGACGAGTCCCGAGCTCAGCCAGGCCGCCGCCCAGCGCAGCGCCTACGCGGGCTACCAGATCATCCGGCGCAACGGTGCGGTCGTCTCCTTCGAGCCCAACAAGATCGCCGTCGCGCTGATGAAGGCCTTCCTGGCGGTGCACGGCACCCAGGGCGCAGCCTCGGCCAGCGTGCGCGAGACCGTCGACGGCCTGACCGAGAGCGTCGTGCGCGCGCTGCTGCGCTCGCGCCCGGGCGGCGGCACCTTCCACATCGAGGACGTGCAGGACCACGTCGAGCTCGGCCTGATGCGCGGCGGCCACCATGAAGTGGCGCGCGCCTATGTGCTGTACCGCGAGCGCCGCTCGCAGGAGCGCGCCAAGCAGGGCGAGCAGGCCGCCCCGCAGCAACAACCTTCGCTGTTCGTCACCGACCGCGGCCAGCGCGTCCCGCTGGACGTGGCCCGCCTGAAGGGCCTGGTCGAGTCCGCCTGCGCCAACCTCGGCTCCGAAGTCCAGGCCGGTCCCATCCTGGCCGAGACCCAGCGCAACCTGTACGACGGCGTGCCCATCGACGAGGTCTACAAGGCATCCATCCTGGCCGCCCGCACCCTGATCGAGAAGGATCCCGGCTACACGCGCGCCACCGCCCGCCTGCTGCTGCACACCATCCGCCGCGAGATCCTCAACGACGAGGTGACGCAGGAAGAGATGACCACCCGCTATGCGGACTACTTCCCCGGCTTCATCAAGCGCGGCGTCGAGGCCGAGCTGCTGGACGAGAAGCTGCTGCAGTTCGACCTGCGCAAGCTGGGCGCCGCGCTGGATGCAGGCCGCGACCTGCAGTTCGACTACCTGGGCCTGCAGACCCTGTACGACCGCTACTTCCTGCACATCGACGAAGAACGCATCGAGCTGCCCCAGGCCTTCTTCATGC
>SCTQ01000165.1 GCA_004322345.1 Aquabacterium sp.
AAACCGCAGGATTGCCGCTACCACCACCGCCGCCGCCGCCACAAGCCGTCAATACGAGTGCGCTCGCGGCCAGAACCAGAGTCGTTTTCTTCAACATCGCCATGCTCCGAAGTACTGAACGGGGAATCGGAAGGCGATGCAACCGGGATGCAAAAAGGAACCGGCCGATCACCTGTCTGTCGTGAATCAGGAAGATATGCCAGCTTTACAGGACTTCATCGCCCCCAGTCCGGGGTTTCCCCCCCGGCTGGATGCTGAAAGCGTTGTAAGCAAACGCCTACGAACCGTGAAGGAATCCACGTCCGAGTGTTCAGTCGCGCAGCACCACCCGGTTGACCACGAACACCAGCGGCCGCTCCAGCCAGCTTTGCAGCAGGCGCGGCAGGCGCAGCGGCTTCATCAGCATGTTGATGGCCAGCTGCACCGGCAGGTGGCGGCGCACCATGCGGTTCATGCGCTGCTGCACCTCGGCGGCCGCAGCCTTGTCGTGGACACGGGCGGGCTGGCGGCCGGCCCAGGCGTGGCGGATCGCGCACTCGGCGTCGTCGTCGCGCAGCTCCAGCAGGCGCTGCATCAGCGCCCGCAGCACGACCCAGCGGCCCGCGCCTTCGCGCTCGCGATAGAGCTGGTAGTAGTTGAGGAAGTGCTTGAAGTGGTTGACCTCGTCCTTCGAGATCTGAGCGGCCAGCTGCTTGAGCACCGGCTCGGGGGCGGCGTCGCTGAGCGCGCGGTAGTAGGCGGTGGTGCCGGTCTCGACGACGCAGCGGGCCACCAGCTCGCGGGCCCGCGTGGGCTCCAGCTCGTCCGGGCTGCAGATGCGGCCGTAGTCGCTGAAGAAGCCTTTGAAGGCGGTGGCCCAGTCGAACTCGGGCCACACGCGCTCCACGTACGTGCGCAGGGCGCGGCCGTGCTGCAGCTCCTCGTGCTCCCAGCGTTCGCGCAGCCAGCCTTCCACCTCCGGGTCACCTGCGTAGTAGTCGATCAGGTTGCGCGTGTAGAGGTCGGAGCCGCTCTCGATGAAGGAGGCGCAGACGACCAGGTAGAAGAAGTCTTCGTTGGCCCGGGCGGCCTGCGCGTCCAGCTGGTGCCAGGGCAGGTCCTCGACGCGCCACCGGTGGCGGTAGGCCGTGTCGTAAGCGTTGACCTCGGAGGCTGGCCCGTCGCGGCCGGGCGCCTGCTCTTGCATGCGTGCGTTCATGGATGGGCGACTTGAAAGCCGCGGCAAGGCCGGTCTCCGCCCCGGTGGCGGGATGATCCGATCAGACCTGGCCGGAAAAGTTTTCATTTTGCCGTCACCGAACGCCCCGGCGAGACGGCCGGGACTTGGCGGCACACGGCCCCCCCGCAGGTGTGGCGTGCGCGCCGCGGGCACGATGCTTGCGAAATCCGGCGGCATGGACTACCTGTTCTCTGAAGCCGGGTCGCGCGCGCTGGACTTCGCGGCCATCGGCCCGACGCTCTTCGCCTTCGACCTGGACGACCTGCTCGGCCCCGACGCCCCGCCCCTGCCCGACGAGACCCGGCGCGGGCTGCTGGAGCTGTCGCGCACCGCCCCGGTGGCGGTGATCTCCGCCCGGGAACGCGCGCGGGTGGTCGACCGCCTGCCCGAGGGGCTTTCCTACGTGATCGGCCGCGACGGCGAAGGCCTGCCCGGCAGCGCCGTGGCCAGCAAGCCCGAGGCGGTGCAGGCCCTGCTGACCCACAGCCGCTGCCGCACCGCCGTCTTCGTGGGCGCCGGAGCCGGCGACGAGACCGTCTTCGAGAGCGCCCCGCCGCACTGGCTGACGGTGCACGTGGGCGCGGGCGAACCGAGCTGCGCGCGCTGGTTCGTCAATGACGAACAGGAGCTGGCTTCATTGCTCAGGGCCATCGTGGCGCGCCGGGGGCATTGATGTGAGCCCCTCGGGCCGCGGGTACGCGGTCCGGTCCCCCGGGGGGACGGGGCCGGCTTGGGGCGGCCCGGCGCTCGGCCCCTGCCGCCTCCACCAGCCGGTGATGCCTGCAGGAGCGTCGAACAGGCGCTGCGGGAGCGGCCCGGCGCTCGGCACCTGTCGCCTCCACCAGTCGGTGATGCCGGCGGGAGCGTCGAACAGGCGCTGCGGGAGCGGCCCGGCGCTCGGCCCCTGCCGCTTCCACCAGTCGGTGACGCCGCCATGAGCGATGAACAGGCGCTGTTGGGAAGCCGTCGTAGAGAGGCTGCTAGGCCGTGCCGCCTGCCGGCTTCAGCACCACGTCCCAGACCGTGCCGCCATCGGCGTGTTCGTCGCGCACCGGCTCCTGCGCTTCCTCCAGGTGCCGCGTATCGGCCCAGTTCAGCATCGTCAGCCCCTGGGGCGTGTGCAGCAGCCGGTTGATGCTGGCGTTGCCGATCGTCCAGGTGCGCGGGGCGCTGATGTCCAGGCCCATGGCCGCGCGGTAGAGGCAGTCCAGCACGCCGCCGTGGGCCATCAGCACGACCGAGCGGCCCGGCCATCGAGACGCCAGGGCGCGGGCAGCCTCCACGCAACGGTCGTGGAAGACCTCCAGCGTCTCGCCGCCCTCGGGCCCGAAGCCCGGCTCGCGCTCGCGCCAGCGCCGGGAGTGCTCGGGCCAGCGTTCGGCAATCTCGCCGTGGGTCAGGCCCTGGAAGCAGCCGAAGTGGCGCTCGCGCAGCCGCGGGTCGGTGACCACGGGCAGGCCCAGGCGCTCGCCGACGCGGCTGGCGGTGGCGTGGGCGCGCTGCAGGTCGCTGGAGTAGATGGCGGCGATGTCCTCGTCGGCCAGCGCTTCGGCCAGCCGCGCGGCCTGCCAGTGGCCGCGTTCGTTCAGCGGCACGTCCAACTGGCCCTGGATGCGGGCGTCTACGTTCCATGCCGTCTCGGCATGGCGCAGCGCGAAGACGCGGGTCAGCTGGTCGTGCATGGGTCCGTGGTCAGTCCGCGCGCACGACCAGGCGCGTGTTCAGCGAGTAGGTGCCGCTGAAGCCAGCCTCGGCCAGCACATGGCCCTGGACGGCCTCGCGTACCTGCGCACCTGTGAAGGCGCCCTCGACCGCCAGGCGCTCGACGTCCAGCGCGTAGAGGGTGAAGACGTAGCGGTGCACCAGTGCATCGTTGAAG
>SCTQ01000166.1 GCA_004322345.1 Aquabacterium sp.
CAACGGCCGTCCGAGGTGCCCGGGCAGCCCTGCCGAAGGGCGCGAATCCGGGCGCAAGGTACAGCCAGGGCCTGCGCCATGGCGGGCAGGTGCAACGACGAGCCGGGCCCTCGGGCCGGGAGGCGCTGGCGCGTCCCGCGTCAGGCTGCCAGATGTTCTTCCAGCAGGTTCTCGTACTGCGTGAGCACCGCGTTCCACTCGAAGGCGTCCGCGTGCCGCTTGCGTGCGCCGGCCGACAGGCTGGCGACCAGCTGGTCGCGTGCACCGAGGTCGTCGAAGCAGCGCGCGCATTCGTCGGCATTGCCGAAGTAGACGGCACCTTCGCCGGCGACCCAGCGGTTGAAGCGGTTGTCGTTGGCGATCACCGCGTTGCCGGCGCCCAGGGCCTCGACCAGCGAGGGGTTGGTCCCGCCCACCGTGTGGCCGTGCACGTAGGCTCGGCAATGGAAGCGCAGCGAAGCCAGGACTTCCTTGTCGTAGATGGCGCCGAGGAAGCGCACCTCGTCGCTGGCGGCGGCCATCACGGCCCGGTGATAGGGGTTGGCCGGGTCGTATTGGCCCAGCACCGCCAGCGTCATGCCGCGGCGGCGGCGCGAGAAGCCCTGCACGGTTTCCAGCACCGAGTTCTCGGGCTCGGGACGCGCGATCAGCGTGTAGTAGCGGCCGCGCTCCAGGCCCAGTCGGGCGAGGGGCTCCACCGGCGCGTCGTCCACTCGGTCGGAGCCGTAGGGGATCATCGTGATCTTGCGGCCGTTGACGCGGGTCTCCAGGTGCTCCTGGATCTGCGGATGGTCGGCGATGAGGTGGTTGCCCAGCCAGCAGCCCAGCCAGTCGTTCATCCAGAACCAGGTGCGCGCGGCGCTGCCCCACTTGCCGCGCTTCCACTCGATCCCGTCCATGTTGATCAGGTTGGGCGCGCCCTTCATGCGCAGCAGTGCGCAGAAGACGGCGGTGTTGTAGCCCAGGGTCAGGCACAGGTCCTTCGTGCGCGCCGCGTGCAGCGTGGCCTTCCAGTCGAAGAAGATGGTGCCCAGCGCGCCCGGCTGC
Source organism: Aquabacterium sp. (assembly GCA_004322345.1). Classification (GTDB taxonomy): domain Bacteria; phylum Pseudomonadota; class Gammaproteobacteria; order Burkholderiales; family Burkholderiaceae_C; genus Aquabacterium. The sequence goes on from SCTQ01000166.1 coordinate 1,048, forward strand.
GAGACCGGGATGTGCACGCGATGGATGTCGCGCCAGTAGTCCTCGGTGATCTCGCCGTCGCCGTCCTGCTGGCAATAGACGGTGACCGTCCAGCCGCGCGGCCTCAGGAACAGGGCGAGATGCTCGGCAAAAGTCTCGAATCCGCCGTGGGCTGCGGGGATACCCCGGATGCCGAGTATGCGGATGTGCTTGTTTGCGGGGGATTGCCGCGTGGTTCGACGGCCCGGCGCGTCGCCCGGGGTTTCCGACGGAGGGGTGGGCCCGCCAGGTGCAGCAACCGTGGAATCATGGAACTGCACCGACTCGGGTCTGCGCGACGGTGTGCGCAACAACATGGTTGTAGTGCAGAAGCAAAGACTGGTGTGCGGTCAGTTTAGCGGTCGCGCATGGGTCACCAAATAAACAGTTTCCTGGGGATCATTGAATTCACCACGTTTCTTTCCGCTGCGTCGAATGGTTTGAGCGCGGCCGTGAGAATCAAATAACCCAGGCCCGCGGCAGCCGTCGACGCCAGGAGGGACCAGGCACCGGGCCCGCCCAGCGCGGCAATCAGCGGCTGCATCAGCCAGGAGACGGCTGCCGCGGCGACGGCCGTTGTACACATTGCGCGCAAAGGCGGGCGCAGGCGCAGGCCGTGTCCGCGCATGCGCCACAGCAGGCAGGCGCAGGCGGCGATATCGGCCGCGACCAACCCGCAAAGCAGGGATGCCAGGCCATATCGGGTGGATACAAGAACGCCCGCGCCAAATATCACGTTGCCGGCGACGGTGGATATCAGCCTGCCGTGTCCGTCCTCGAATACCGAGGCCAGCAGATTCAGCGTCTGGCGCACCGCCTGGCTGAGGATGAGCACCAGCAGCAGCGACAGCACCAGGCCGCCGTCGTGGAAGCGTCCGCCCGACAGCGCGTCGATCAGCGCGTCGCCGTGCATGGCGCCCAGTGCGATGGCCGGCACCATGATGAAGACGTTGAGCTTGATCAGCAGGTTGAAGAGCTGCGTCAGGCGCGCGGGCGGATCGGCCGCCTGCAGCGCGGAGACGAAGAGCGGGCGCAGCATGCCGATCAGCAGGAAGCTCGGAAGGTAGCGCTGCAGCATCCAGCACAGCGACAGGCAGAAGCCGGCCAGCGCCGCGGCGGGCGCGCCGAACAGGCGTGCGATGAGCAGCTTGGTCATGTCCAGGCTGGACAGCAGCGAGACGAGCTCGGCCATGTACGAGGGCCAGGCGAAACGCAGGTAGCGGCGCAGCTCCAGCTTCGGTGCGCCCGCTGCATCCGCGCTGCCTGCGTCCAACGCGGTCACGCGATGCATCAGCCAGGCGCTGAACAGCGCGCTTGCCAGGTAGCAGGCGGCCTCGGTCATCACCCACAGCTGCAGCGTCACCGGCCGGCCCTCGTGGGCGTACCAAGCCAGCATCGCCAGGCGGCTGCCATAGCGCACGAGGATGGACACCTGGCTGTGGGACTGCAGCAGCAGCGAGTCGAAGACCGTCTCGGTCCAGCGGCCGGCGGCCTCGCCCAGCACGCTGACCATGAAGAAGGGCAGGGCGCGCCGCGCGGCCTCGCGTCCGGCATCACCCAGCAGCAGCGGCGCGGCGGCCACCACCAGGAGGCTGCCGGCCAACAGCAGCGCGATGCGCAGCACGAAGCCGCGCATGGCCAGGGCGCGCAGCTCGGCATAGCGGCCGGCCAGCTTCAGCTCGGGCACGTAGCGCTCGGCGATCTGCGTCAGGCCCAGGCCGAAGCCCAGCATGGACAGCTCGCCGATGCCGGTGAAGGCGACGTAGAGGCCGTAGTCCAGCGCCGGCAGCGTGCGCACCAGAAGCAGCATCCAGCCCAGGCCGACGACCAGGCCCAGCAGCTTGCCGGCGCCGAAGTGGAGCAGCGAGCGCTGCAGCGAGCGCCGGCCGTAGGGGGAGTCCATCGCCTGCCGGGGTCCGGTTCAGCGCTCGACGATGGAGAACACCGCGCGCTCGGGGATGCACCACGTCGAACGCGTGCGGCCGGCGGGCAGCTCGACCTGCCTGGACAGCATGCGCACGCGGTCCGGCGCCTCGTCCGTGTTGTTCGCGTCCTTGGCGCCGGTGATCCAGCGCAGCTCGGCCTGCGTGGTGCGAGGCACGTAGCCCTGCCAGTCGATGACCAGCTCCAGCGCCTGGCCGGAGCGGTTCACGCCCATCACCGAGCTGCCCTGGGCCGACGCGGTGGCCACCAGCCGCGCGTCGTAGCCGGCGTGGTAGCCCCTGCCCGGCACGAGCGCGGGTTCGATGCGCACCAGCTTGTCCTGCATGCCCTCGCGCAGCGTGCGCAGGGCCCAGTAGACGGGGCTGGGGTAGACGCGGTCGCCCTGTTTCTGCCAGCGGAAGAGCTGCCAAGGGCCCTCCGTGCTGATGGTGTGCAGGTTGGCGCCGACCACGCGCGGGTCTGCGATCACGGCGAGCTGGAAGTCGGCGGTGCTCAGCGCGCCGTCGAGGTTGGTGGCCTCGGCCCAGTTGTCCTCCCAGCGGCCGATCAGCGGCTGGCTGGGCCAGCGTGCGTGCTCGGTGACGACGGCCCAGGCATGCGCGTGCGTCTTCGCCCAGGCGTCGAGCAGGCTGTCGAGGTGTGCCTTCACGTCGGGCACGCTGTAGCCGTCGTAGTACGCGTGGGTGGCCACGCCTTCGACGCGCTTGTCGGTCAGCGCGGCGAGTTCGTTGTCGAAGCCCTTGAAGCGCTCCGAGGCGGGGTCCCAGGGGGCCGTCTTGCCGTGGGCGATCCACTGCACGTCGGGGAAGACCTGGCCGACGGTGGCCACGGTGGCGTTGATGCGCCCGGCGTATTGCTTCGCGGTCCAGTTGAAGGGCGGCCAGTCCAGCTCGTTGCCGAACTCCCAGTAGGCCACCGGGCAGGCCGCGCCGCTGACGCAGCCGGCCCCGTCCTTGGACTGCATCCACCGCATGAGCCCCAGCACCTCGGCGGCGGCGGTCTTCTCGTCCTGCGGGCGCTCGTAGGGGCCGGACAGGTTGACGGTGAGCAGGGCCCGGCCGCCGACCTTGGAGATCATGCCGAGGAACTCGGGGTAGCCGAACTCCACCGGCTGGGTCTGGCCGTAGTTGTCGTACTGGGTCGTGCGGCTGCGCGCAGCACCGATGGCCTGGCGCCACTCGAACCAGTTGGCCGGCGTGCCGGCCGGGTAGCGGTAGAGCGCACCGGCAAAGGGCTTGAGCCATTCGACGACCTCGGGCCGCACGGCCTGGTCGCGGAAGAAGCCGTCGCGGAACTCGCGGCGCGGCACGTTGAAGCCGAAGATCCCGGCGGGGATGCGCTCACGCAGGACGCTGCCGGCGTCGACCTTGACGGCGACGCGCCGCGATGGGGCCGGGCATTGCGAAGGCGCGGACTCGGTGGCCGGCAGCGCACGCTCGCCGGCGGGTGCGCCGGCCTGCGCGGTGGTCTCGCGCGAGCAGCCCAGCAGGCCCGCGCAGGCAAGCACTGCGGCTGCCAGCCTATGCACGCTTGAGCTCCGCAGCATGGCGCGCATCCAGCCGCGCGCCGATGCCGAACATCACGGCCACCAGCAGGAAGAGCCGCGGATCCTGGAAGGTCGGCGAGGAGCCGGAGTTGAACAGCAGGTACCACATGCCGCAGCAGGCCAGGGCCCAGTAGCTGCGCGCGCGTGGCGAATGCGATTGCCGGGCGCGCACGAAGGCGTGCACCGCCAGCAGGATGTAGCTGACCAGCAGCAGCAGGGCACCGAGGTAGCCCGTCTCGGCCAGCGAGTTCGGCCAGTAGGTGTCCATCAGGTAGTCCTCCTTCATGAACCACCAGTAGTTGCCGAAGCCCAGCTCGTAGTACAGCGAGAGGTCGAACTTCTCGGCGCCGGCGCCGCCGTAGGTGCCCAGGCCACTGCCGAAGGGGAAGTAGCGGTTGGCCACCGAGAACGCGCCGAACAGGATCTGCGCGCGCGGCTGCGAGACGGCCCCCACCGTGCCCACGCCCCAGGCCGCGGCCTCCTTCAGGATGGTGTCGGCGAATATCCACCAGAAGCCGATGACGGCCAGGCTCACCAGCAGGCCGCCGGCGATGACCCGGGGCCAGGTGAGGCGGGAACTCAGCACGATCAGCCCGATGGAGAAGGCGATGAGGAAGCCGGCGAGTTCGCCGCGCGACGAGGTGCACAGCAGGATCGCCAGGTAGACCAGCGCCAGCCAGAAGTAGCCCCAGCCCATGGGCTTGGTCTCGCGCCAGCGGGCCAGGCAGACCAGCGCCAGCAGCACGGTCAGGTTGGCCAGGAAGGACGGGTGCTCGAAGGTGCCCATGGCGCGGGAGGGCAGCAGGCCCGAGGCGTCCTGGGTCAGCTGGCCGCCGGGCAGGATGGCCATGTGCAGGCCCGGGGCCGCCCATTCGAGCGCGATGAAGACCAGGGCGACCACCCAGTACCAGCGCACCACGGTCCAGAAGACCTTCTCGACCCAGGGGGACCAGGCCAGGCGGTAGCCGATGGCCACGAGGAACATCGGCTTGAGGTCGGAGAAGAACTGGAAGACGGCCCCGGGTACCGACGAGCGCCCGACCACCGAGGTCCCCACGCCGATCGCCAGGAAGAGCGCGAAGGCCGCCAGCGAGGCCGTCAGCACCCGGCTGCCGCGCGCCTGGCGCAGCAACGCGCCTATGCAGCCCAGGCCCACGGCCAGGATGAAGAGCTGGTAGGGCGCGTTCAGCGGGAAGTAGGTGACCTTGTAGACCAGCGGGATCACGAAGATGCCGGCCAGCAGGACGAGGAAGACCCAGTCGTAGTGCTCGTCCTTGCCCGCGGCCACCAGCGCGAGCAGCCACATGCCGACGATCAGCGCCAGGGCGTAGACGCCGCCGAACCAGCCCTTGGTCATCACCAGGAAGCCGGCCAGCAGCGCGAACAGCAAGGCGCCGGCGACGATGGCGAGGCCGCTCAGCCGGCCCAGGCGGATGCTGGGCAGCCTGGCCGTGATGCGCGGCGGCAAGGTCGGGAGTCTGAGCGAGGGCACGGTGGGCATGCGGGCTACTTCTGCGGGGCCTTGCGGCCGGGCCGGGGCTGGATTATCCGGGGGCGTCCCGCCGCGCGATCAATGCGCATGGCCGGCTGCCTCCAGGTGTGCGGACGGATTGCGCACGCCGAGCGAGGCGTACAGCGCCTGCATGGCTGCCACGTAGCGGTCGCGGCTGAAGTGCGCTTCGACATGCTGGCGCGCGGCGCGGCCGATCTCGGCGAGGCGGGCGTCGGGCGTGCCGGCCACCTCGCGCAGCGCGGCGGCCAGCGCGCCGGTATCGCGGCTGGGGAAGATCCAGCCGGTGTGCCCGTGCTCGACCAGCTCCGGGATGCCGCCGATGTCGGCGCCGATCACCGGCTTGCCCAGGGCCTGGCTCTCGAGCACGCTCATCGGCGCGTTCTCGTACCACTCCGAGGGCAGCACGACGGCACGCGCCGCACGCACGAGGTCGTGCAACTCGCGGCCGGTGCGGTAGCCGAGGAACTCCACCGGCGCGGCCAGCGAGGCGGCCAGCGCGCGCAGCTCGGCGTCCAGCGGGCCGGTGCCCACGATGCGCAGCGGCGTCTTCGCGGCGGCGGCGGCGCGGATCAGCGTGGCGATGCCCTTCTCCTCGGCCAGGCGCCCGAAGTAGAGGAAGGCGGCGCCCGGCTCGCAGGCCGGCTCGAAGCGGCTGGCGTCGACGTAGTTGGGGATGTAGACGAACTTGTCACGCGGCCAGCCCCATTCGACGAACTTCTCCAGGAAGAAGCGGCTGGGCACGGCGATCCTGTCCGCATGCTTGCGGTAGGTGCCAAGCAGCCCGTGCACCATGGCCTCGGCGGCGACGATGGCGCTGGCCGCGGCCGAGTCCTTGATGCAGCGGTGGCGCACCACGTTGAGGTAGTTGCCGCCCTTGCAGCGCTCGCACACGCCGGTGGCGTTGAGCATCTTGTAGGCGGGGCAGGCGATCTTCAGGTCGTGGGCCGTCATCACCACCGCCACGCCGGCAGCCTTCAGCGTCGGCAGGATGGCCGGCGACAGGTGGTGGTAGATGCAGTGCAGGTGGGCCACGTCGGCCGGGTACTCGGCCAGCAGCGCGCGCAGCTTGCGCTGCGCCTCCAGCGACCAGACCACCTTGCCGGCCATGCCCAGCTTCTGCGGCAGCGAGTAGGCGTGGCCGAACTCCAGCTCGTCGATGAAGAACCGGCTCCACGGCGTGGGCAGGTTCTGCGGGTGGTGCATGGAGAAGAAGGCGTTGTCCCAGCCCAGGTCACCGAAGAGCTGGGCGTGTTCCAGGTAGACGACATCGGAGCCGCCGCGCCGGTAGTGGTAGTTGTTGATGTTCAGGAGGCGGGGCACGTCGGCTCCTGCTTGCTGTCGGGCGAGGGGGGCTGGGCCGGCATGCCGAGGAAGGCGGCGTACTGCCCGGCGATGCCGGGCCAGGCTCGCTGGTCGGCGGCTGCGCGCATCGCGGCGGCGGCGGACGCGGTGCCTTCACGCTGCATCTTCAGCAGCGCCTGCTCCAGCCGCGCGTCGGTGCCCGGTCCGGGCGAGAACAGCTCGCCGGCACCGGCCGGCAGCTCGCTGGGCAGGTCGCCGATGGTGGTGGCGGCCACCGGCAGGCCGAAGGCCAGGGCGAGCTTTAGCACGCCGCTGGTGGTGCCCTCCAGGTAGGGCAGGGCGGCCACGTCGGCGGCCGCGAAATAGAACTCCACGTCCTCGAACGGGATGCGGCGGTCGTGCACGACGGCGTTGGGCAGTGCCCGCAGCTCCTCCATGCGGCGCGCACCGTCGCCGCCATGGGCGGACAGGTCGTTGCTGCCGGCGACGAGGAAGGTGATGCCCGGCTGGCGCTTGGCGACCTCGATCAGCTCGAGCAGGCCCTTGCGCGGCTCCAGGTGGCCGAAGAAGAGGACCACCCAGGCGGCGTCGGCGATGCCCAGCTTGCGGCGGGCGGTGGCGCGGTCCGGGTCGGTGAGGCGGAACATGTCGTAGGTGCCGTGGGGCACGACGAGCAGCGGGCGGCTGACGTCCATCGCACCCAGCTGGTCGCGTGCGGCCTCCGAGTGCACGACCAGGCGGTCGAAGCGGCGGTAGAACCAGGCGTTGAGCGCACGGCTCCACGGCTTGGGGTAGTGGGGCAGCACGTCGTGCACCGACATCGCCACGCGAATGCCGCGCGCGCGCCAAAGCGTGATGGCCAGCCCCTCGACCAGCGGGAACTTCAGCGGGCCCTGGAAGAGCACGCAGGCCGGGCGCTCGCGCAGGATGCGCAGTGCGAAGCGCGGGAAGTCGACGACGTAGTGGCGCGAGCGGCGGAACACCGTGCGCACCTCGAAGCCCTGCTGGCGGAAGGTCTGCGGCAGCGACTCGGCGGTGTTCAGGCGTACGCGGCACAGGCGCTGCAGCGCACGGCTGAGCGACACCGAGTAGTCCGTCAGCCCCGAGTTGCCGGTGAAGCAGACCATCTCCAGCGTGGGCCGGTCGCCGCGCTCCACCAGCGGCGCGGCACGGTCGTAAATGCGGGCCAGCAGCGCGTCCCAGGTGAACTCCAGCGCGCGGGCGCGGCAGGCGGCAGCCATCGCAGGCTCGGCG
>SCTQ01000167.1 GCA_004322345.1 Aquabacterium sp.
ACAGGGTCAGGCGATCAGCCGTGGTGCGCGACAGCTTGGCCTTGAGGCCCAGGTGCTTGGCGGCCAGCAGCAGGCCGGCGGTGTCCACCTGCTGGCTGGGCGAGATGCCCAGTTGGTGCGCCAGGGTGCCTGGATCGGCCGCGACGTGGTGCAGGCGGGCGATCAGGCACAGGGCCTCGATGCCGCTGGACCGCGGGCCTGGTTCCCCGGACTGTTCTTGCGCGCCCCCGGGCGCAGCCGGCTCGCTTGCGAGCGCCGCATTCGAATCACCCACCGCCATCCCCGATCGATTTATTGATTGACGCGACTGGAACAATCGCGGGGCTGGAGATTAGCAGCGGAAAAAGGCAGGAACGTTTCCGTCTACTCGCCCCAACAGGCGAAGACAACAAGCGCCCCCCGCATCTGGTGGCGCCTGGGCGGATCAGGATGCAAGCAGCGAAAGAAGCCCCGCCTCGTCGAGGATGGCCACACCCAGTTCGCGGGCCTTGTCCAGCTTGCCGCCCGCCTCCTCACCCGCTACCACGTAGTCGGTTTTCTTGGATACGGACCCCGACACCTTGCCGCCGACGGCCTCGATGCGTTCCTTGGCTTCCTCGCGCTTCAACGTGGGCAGGGTGCCCGTCAGCACGAAGGTCTTGCCGGCGAAGGGCAGCGGCGCGGCGCGTTCGGCAGGCTCGTGCTCGGGCCAGTGGATGCCGGCGGCGCGCAGTTGCTCGACCACCTCGCGGTTGTGGGGCTGCTCGAAGAAGGTGCGAACGCTCTGCGCGACGATGGGACCGACGTCGGGCACCTCCAGCAGCTGCTCCAGCGTGGCGTCCATCAGGGCGTCGAGCTTGCCGAAATGCTTGGCCAGGTCCTTGGCCGTCGTCTCGCCGACGTGCCGGATGCCCAGGCCGTAGAGGAAACGCGGCAGCGTCGTGCCGCGGCTCTTGTCCAGCGCGTCGACCAGGTTCTGCGCGCTCTTGCCGCCCATGCGGTCCAGTTCGGCCAGCTTGGCCACGCCCAGCTTGTACAGCTCGGGCAGCGTGCGCACGATGCCCCCGTCCACCAGCTGCCTGACCAGCTTGTCGCCCAGGCCCTCGATGTCCATCGCGCGGCGCTGGGCGAAGTGCAGGATGGCCTCGGTGCGCTGGGCGGCGCAGAACAGGCCGCCCGTGCAGCGATAGGCGACCTCGCCTTTCTCGCGCACGACGGTGCTGCCGCAGACGGGACACTGCGCGGGCATCTTGAAGTTGGGCACGTAGTGCGCACGCGGCGTCGGCACGACGCCGACCACCTCGGGGATCACGTCGCCCGCGCGGCGCACGATCACCTGGTCGCCCTTGCGCACGCGCTTGCGCCGCATCTCGAAGACGTTGTGCAGCGTGGCGTTGCTCACCGTCGTGCCGCCGACGAAGACCGGCTGCAGCTTGGCCACCGGCGTCAGCTTGCCGGTGCGCCCGACCTGGATCTCGATGTCGCGCAGCAGGGTCACCTGCTCTTGCGCCGGGTACTTGTGCGCCACCGCCCAGCGCGGCTCGCGCGAGACGAAGCCCAGGCGCTTCTGCAGCTCCAGGCTGTTGACCTTGTAGACGATGCCGTCGATGTCGAAGGGCAGTTCATCGCGGACCTGCGCGATGCGCGCGTGGAAGTCCACCAGCCCCTGGGCCCCCTGCACCACCACGCGCTCCTTGGACACCGGCTGGCCCAGGCGCTCCAGCGCGTCCAGCACGGCGCTGTGCGTGGCCGGCTGGTCCCAGCCCTGCACTTCGCCCAGCCCATAGGCATAGAAGCTCAGCGGCCGCCGGGCGGTGATCGCCGAATCGAGCTGGCGCACGGCGCCGGCCGCGGCGTTGCGCGGGTTGACGAAGGTCTTTTCGCCCTTCTCCCGCTGGGCCTCGTTCATGCGCTCGAAGTCGTCGCGCCGCATGTAGACCTCGCCGCGCACCTCCAGCACCGGCGGATGGCTGCCCTTGCCGTGCAGCTCCAGCGGGATCTGGCGAATGGTGTAGATGCTGTGGGTGACGTCCTCGCCCACCTCGCCGTCGCCGCGCGTGGCCGCGTGCTTGAGCTTGCCGTCCTCGTAGCGCAGGTTCATCGCCAGGCCGTCGAACTTCAGCTCGGCGGCGTATTCGACGGGCGGGTCGGCCTCGGTCAGGCCCAGCTCCTTGCGCACGCGCACGTCGAAGGCGATGGCGCCCGTGGCCTCCGTATCGGTCTCGGTGCGGATGGACAGCATGGGCACCGCATGCCGCACGGGCGTCAGGCCCTCCAGCACCCTGCCCAGCACCCGCTGCGTCGGCGAGTCGGGCGTCAGCAGCTCGGGATGCGCCTCCTCGATCGCCTGCAGCTCGCGGAACAGCCGGTCGTACTCGGCGTCCGGGATCTGCGGATCGTCGAGCACGTAGTAGCGGTGGGCGTGGTAATGCAGCTGCTCGCGCAGCGCCTGGGCCTGTGCGGCGGGATCGGTGGTCGACATGGAAAGCTCGGGAAGGACTCAGCTGAACAGCCGCCGCGCCAGCTGCGAGCCCGCACCCAGGTCACGCTTGGCCAGCGCCTCGTACAGGCGCGCCAGCTCCTGGCCGATGGAGTCGAAGGCCGCGCCGGCCAGCGGCTGGCCGGCGTCGTCGGTGACCTGGGCCGACAGGGTCGTGGCCATCGCCTCGCCGGCTGCGCGCCAGGCGAGGAAGGGCTCCTGCTCGGGCGCCGTCTGCGGCACGTCGAAGGCCAGGGTCAGCTCGCGCACGGCGGCCTGGTTGGGATCGTCGGCGAAGGCGGCGGCCGAGTCGAAGGTCAGGCTCAGAACGGGCGGCGCGCCCTCCTCCCTGGCCGGCAACACCAGGCGTCCGCCCATCAGCCCGGGGATGAAGCCATGGCGCGAGGCGTGCTGCTGGATGTAGCCCACCGACCAGGCGCTGTCCTTCGCACGCAGGCGCATCACCAGCTGCGCGTCGTGCTCGCCGGCAAACTGGTCCAGCTCGCGCGCACGGGCCACCACGTCCAGCATGTCGGGGAAGTCGGCCGCTGCGCCGATAGTGTCCGCGAAGCCCTGCAGCTTCTGCACGAACTCGGAATACTCGATCTCGTTGAGCGCGCCGGTGCGGTTGGCCATCTGCACGCCGGCCTGCAGCTCGCCGTAGCGTCGTTGCGGCACGATGGGCTCCCAGGTGCCGGTCTCGGCATCCAGGCCCTCGATGAAAAAGGGCTTGCTGCCGGCGCGGCGGGTGGTCGGGAAATGCGGCAGCAGTTGCTCGGCAGCCAGCGGCGCGTCCAGGCGCAGCGTGACCAGGGCGTCGATCAGGGGATCCAGGCGCACGCTGGTCTTGCGCATGGCCGGCTGCACGGAGACCGAGTCCGCCGCGGCAGGCGGGCCGGCATCGCGCGCATCGGGCGCCATCGGCACGGTGTCCTGGGCGTCGAAGACGGGCTCCTGCACCGGCACCGTCGGCGCATGCGAGGTCGCGGAGCGCACGCGCAGCTTGCGCGTGGTCCAGGCGTTGTAGCCGACCAGGCCCGCCAGGGCCACGCCGCCGAGTACCGCCAGCCAGAGTTGGAGATTGCCTGCCATCAATGTGAACCCCAGGTCCGACGCATGCGTCGGCCGATCCCCCGAGGGGATGCGGGCCGGCTTGGGGCGGCCCGGCGCTCGGCCCGCTGCGCCTTTGAAACACCTGCCCCTCGCCCGACGTTCCGTCGGCCGGTCCCCCTAGGGGACAAGAGCGCCCGAAACAGAGCCGGCGCGCGCCCTGCTTCGCAATCCATATTCTTGCCGACAGCCAATCAGGCGGCCTCGGCCATGCCCACTGCGGCTTCCATGTCCACGGCCACGATGCGCGAGACGCCCTGCTCCTGCATGGTCACGCCCACCAGCTGCTCGGCCATCTCCATCGCGATCTTGTTGTGCGAGATGAAGAGGAACTGCGTGTTGGTGGACATGTTCTTCACCAGGTTGGCGTAGCGCTCGGTGTTGGCGTCGTCCAGCGGCGCGTCCACTTCGTCCAGCAGGCAGAAGGGGGCGGGGTTGAGCTGGAAGATGGCGAACACCAGCGCGATGGCGGTCAGCGCCTTCTCGCCGCCGGACAACAGGTGGATGGTGCTGTTCTTCTTGCCCGGCGGCTGGGCCATCACCTGCACGCCGGCGTCCAGGATCTCGTCGCCCGTCATCACCAGCTTGGCCTGCCCGCCGCCGAAGAGGCTGGGGAACATGCGGCCGAAGTGCTCGTTGACGGTGTTGAAGGTGGAGCCCAGCAGGTCGCGGGTCTCCAGGTCGATCTTCTTGATCGCGTCTTCCAGCGTGGTGATGGCGTCCAGCAGGTCGGCGGACTGCGCGTCGAGGAAGGTCTTGCGCTCGCGCGCGGTGGTCAGCTCGTCCAGTGCGGCCAGGTTCACCGCGCCCAGCGCGTTGATCTCGCGTTGGATGCGGTCGATCTCGGTCTGCAGGCCGTAGAGCTTGACGCCGCCTTCCTCGATGGACTTGCCCAGGGCCTCGACGTCCACCTCGGCGGCGGCCAGCTGCTCCAGGTATTGCGCGCCGCCCAGCTGGGCCGCCTGCTCTTCCAGCTGCAGCTTGGTGATCTGCTCGCGCAGCGGCTCCAGGCTGCGCTCGAAGCCCAGGCGCTGCTCGTCGGCACGCTTCATCTGGGCCGAGATGTCGTCGTAGCGGCTGCGCACGGCGCCCAGGGCCTCCTCGCGCTGCAGCTTCACGGCCAGCGCGTCCTCCAGGCCGGCCTGGGCAGCGGCGTCGCTGAACTGCGCCAGCTCGTCGTGCAGGGTCTGGGCCGTGGTCTCGTTGGCGGCGATCTGCTGGGCCGCGGTTTCGATGGCGCGTTGCAGCTCGCCGCGCCGCGCGGCCAGCGAGCGGGCGCTGAACTGCGCTTCCTGCGCCTGGCGCTCCAGCGCACGTTGTTGGTCGCGCGCCTGGGCCAGCTTGCGCTCGGCCTCGATCACGCCTTCCTCCAGGTCGGCCTCGCGCTGCTGCGCATCGGCCAGGGCCATGTCCAGCTCCTCGAAGCGGGCTTCGCCGGTGGCGCGCTTTTCCTGCAGTTCGTCGAGGTGGGCGTCGATCTCCGCCAGCTCGCCTTCGATCTGGCCGCGGCGGGCGTTGGACTGCTCGGCCAGCTGCGTCAGGCGCAGGGTCTCGACCTGCAGCTGGTGGGTGCGGCCCTGCTGCTCGCTGGCGTCTCGGCGCACGCTGGCCAGGCGCTGGGACGCATCGGTGTAGGCGGCCTCGGCGCGGATCAGCGCGGCACGCGCGTCGTCGGCGATCAGGCTTTGGGCGCGGACCTGCTTCTCCAGGTTCTCGATCTCCTGCGCGCGGGCCAGCATGCCGGCCTGCTCGGAATCGGGTGCGTAGAAGCTGACGGCGAACTGGCTGACCGCATGGCCGGCGCGGGTCATGATGACTTCGCCATGCGTGAGCTTGCCGCGGTTGGCCAGGGCCTCGTCCATGGACTCGGCCGTGTAGACACCCTCCAGCCAGTCGTTGAGCAAGGCCTTCAAACCAGCGTCGCCCAGCTTGAGCATGTCGCTGAGGCGCGGCAGCGTCTGGTGGGTGTTGGCGATGGCACCCGAGGGCAGCGTGTAGAAGGCCAGCTTGGCCGGCGGTGCATCGGCCTCGAAGGCGCGCACGGTCTCGACGCGGCCGACCTCGAGCGCGGCCAGGCGCTCGCGCAGCGCGGACTCCAGCGCGTTCTCCCAGCCCGGCTCGATGTGGATCTTGCTCCACAGGCCCTGCAGGCCGTCCAGGCCGTGCTTGGCCAGCCAGGGCTTGAGCTTGCCTTCGGTCTGCACCTTCTCCTGCAGCGCGCGCAGCGCTTCCAGGCGGGCACCGAACTCGGACTGCCGGCCGGTCTGCGTGTTGACGTCGTCCTGCTTGGCGCGGCGATCCTCGTCCAGCGCGGGAACGGATTCGGTCAGCTCGTGCAGCTGGGCTTCGACGGTGGCCAGCGTTTCCTCGGCGATGGCGAGCTGCTGCTTCAGGTCGGCCAGCCTGGCCTCGTCCGGCGTGGCCAGTTGCTGCCGCTCACCGGCCAGGCGCTCGCGGCGCAGGTTGAGCTGGCGCGATTGATCGTCGATGTTGCGCGACTCCGCTGCCAGCAGCTGGATCTGCTGCTGCACCTGGGTCACCTCGGCGCGCTGGCTGGTCGTGCGCTGGCTGGCGGCGCGCAGGGCATCCTCGTAGTTGGGCAGGCTGGCGGCGACTTCCTCGGCCTGGGCAGCCAGCACCTCGGACTGCTCGTCCGCGGCCGCGATCTGCTCGGCGATGGTCTCCAGCTCGATCTGGGCTTCGGTGCTGCGCTCGGACCACTGGTCGTTCTGGCCCTTCAATTCGGCCAGGCGCTGCTCGGCACGGTTGCGGCCCTCCACCACGTAGCGGATGCGCTCTTCCAGCCGGCTGACCTCGAGGTTGGCCTCGGCCAGCGAGCCTTGCGAAGCATGCAGCTCGTCGCTGGCGGCGTAGTGCGCCTGGCGCAGGTGCTCCAGCTCGGCCTCGACGTGGCGCAGCTCGGCCGTGCGGCCTTCCAGGTTGTTGATCGCCTGCGCGACGGCCTGCTTGACGCGGTATTCCTCGCTGGCCGCATCGCGGTGCTTGAGGAACCACAGCTGGTGCAGCTTCAGCGTGCCCTGCTCCTGCAGGCTGCGGTACTGCGTGGCCACCTCGGCCTGGCGCTCCAGGCGCTCGAGGTTGTTGTTCAGCTCGCGCAGGATGTCGTCGACCCGGGTCAGGTTCTCGCGCGTGTCCTTCAGCCGGTTCTCGGTCTCGCGGCGGCGCTCCTTGTACTTGGAGACGCCGGCGGCCTCCTCCAGGAACAGGCGCAGCTCTTCCGGCTTGGATTCGATGATGCGGCTGATCGTGCCCTGCCCGATGATGGCGTAGGCGCGCGGGCCCAGGCCGGTGCCCAGGAACACGTCCTGCACGTCGCGGCGGCGCACGGCCTGGTTGTTGATGAAGTAGCTGGAGGTGCCGTCGCGCGTGAGCACGCGCTTGACGGCGATCTCGGCGAACTGGTTCCACTGGCCGCCGGCGCGGGCGTCCTCGTTGCTGAAGACCAGCTCGACACTGGAGCGCGACGCGGGCTTGCGGTTGTTGGTGCCGTTGAAGATCACGTCCTGCATGGACTCGCCGCGCAGCTCCGAGGCTTTCGACTCACCGAGCACCCAGCGCACGGCGTCCATGATGTTGGACTTGCCGCAGCCGTTGGGGCCGACGACCCCCACCAGCTGCCCGGGCAACTGGAAGTGCGTGGGCTCGGCGAAGGACTTGAAACCGGAGAGCTTGATCGAGTTCAGGCGCATGCTTGTGACGGGCTTCTCGGGGCCGCGCACCGTGTCGGTTGCCGCCCCTGCAAGTGCTTGATTCGTAAGAAGAAAATTCCCGCCCGGGGAGCGCTTGCAGCGCGGCCCATAGGCGGGATCAAGTGGGCGGCGATGATAGCATCGCGCCCCCTGCGGACCTTCCCCTATCCGGCCCCGCAGCAGACTGTTTCCTCTGCCTCGAAAGACCGCCTCCATGGCCAAGAAAAACACCGCCGCTGCACAGCCCAACGAGCGCGCCAAGCCCGCCAAGCCGCCTACCGTGCCGTCCAAGGAGCTGCAGGTTTTTCCGAATCCCTCGCCCGGCCGTGACTACCTCATCCAGTTCCAGGTGCCCGAGTTCACCTGCAACTGCCCGCTCACCGGCCAGCCCGACTTCGCGCACTTCACCATCGACTGCGTGCCCGACAAGCTGTGCATCGAGCTGAAGAGCCTCAAGCTCTATTTCTGGAGCTACCGCAACGAAGGCGCCTTCCACGAGAAGGTCACCAACACCATCCTCGACGACATCGTGAAGGCCATCGGCCCGCGCTACCTGCGCATCACGGCCAAGTGGTACGTGCGCGGCGGCATCTACACCAACGTCGTGGTTGAGCACCGCAAGAAGGGCTGGAAGCCGCTGCCGCAGGTGGACCTGCCGTCCTTCCCGCGCGAAGGCGGGCTGCTGGGCTGAGGCCTGCCCCGGGGAGGGTCGCGATGGCCGCCGCGCATTGACGATGCTGCACACCGCGTTCTACAAGTTCGCCGCCCTGCCCGATCCGCAGGCCGCGGCCGCGCGCGTGCGCGAGCTGGCCGCGCCGCTGCTGGGCAGCGTGCTGCTGGCACACGAGGGCATCAGCGGCGCGCTGGCCGGCCCGGCCGCAGCGCTCGATGCCTTCGAGCATGCGCTGCGGCACGATGCCCGCTTCGACGGCCGTTTCCACGGCATCGTCTTCAAGCGCAGTGCGTGCCTCACCCTGCCCTTCGCGCGGCTGAAGGTGCACGTCAAGCCGGAGATCGTCGCCCTCGGCCTGCCGGGTACGACGGCCGGCGGATGCAGCAGCGCCAGCCCTGCGCAATGGCGCGGCCTGCTGGACGACCCCAACACCGTCGTGCTGGACAACCGCAACAGCTTCGAATACCGACTCGGCCGCTTCCGCGGCGCCATCGATCCGCGGGTCGCCAACTTCCGGGACTTCCCGGCCTGGGTGGCCGAGCAGGCGCCGCAATGGAAGGCGCAAGGCAGGCGCATCGCGATGTACTGCACCGGCGGCATCCGTTGCGAGAAGACCGGCGCATGGATGCACGAGGCGCACGGCCTGGACGTCGTGCAGCTCGATGGCGGCATCCTCAACTTCCTCCAATCCATGCCCGATGCCCGGCGCGACTGGCAAGGCGAGTGCTTCGTCTTCGACAACCGCATCGCGCTGGATGCGGCGTTGCAGGAGACCGACACGACGGCCGAGCAGGTCTACACGGGCTTCCCCGGCGAGGCCTGGCGCCTGGAGCGCGCGAAGCGGCTGGACGCGGCGGCCTGAGTCCGCCGCCCCAGGCACGCGATGGCCCGCCACTCCAAGCTGCACCTGCCTACGCGCGAGGGCGTGAGCCCCAGCTGCGTCGCCCTGCCCAGCGGCCCCTGGCCCACGGTGCTGGACTACCTCGCGCAGCGCCTGCCCAAGATCGAACGCGAGGACTGGGCGCAGCGCATGGCGCGCGGCGAGGTGCTGGATGCCGACGGCCGCGCCCTGGGCGCCGACGCGCCCTACCGCCAGCAGACCCGCGTCTACTACTACCGCAGCCTGCCCGCCGAGCGCCGCATTCCCTTCGAGGAATGCGTCGTCTACAGCGACGCGCACATCGTCGTCGCCGACAAGCCGCACTTCCTGCCCACCATCCCCACCGGCAACTACGTGCAGGAGACGCTGCTGGTGCGCCTGAAGCGCAGGCTCGGCATCGACACCCTGGTGCCCCTGCACCGGCTCGACCGCGAGACGGCGGGGCTCGTGCTGTTCTCGGTCGACCCGGCCACGCGCAACCGCTACCACACGCTGTTCCGCGAGCGCCTGGTGCACAAGGAATACGAGGCCATCGCCCCGCTGCGCGCCGACCTGCCGCTGCCCACCCTGCGCCGCAGCCGCCTGATGGAGAACCCCGCGGCCTTCATGCAGATGCTGGAGGTCGAGGGCGAGCCGAATGCCGAGACGGCAATCGAGCTGCTGGAGCAGCGAGGCAACCTCGCCCGCTACCTTCTCAAGCCCGTCACCGGACAACGCCACCAACTGCGCGTGCACCTGGCCGCGCTGGGGCGGCCCATCGTCGGCGACCTGATCTATCCGGTGCTGCAGCCGGATGCGATGGTTACGCAGGAGGGGCCGGACTATTTCGGCCGCCCGCTGCAACTGCTGGCACGGACGCTGGCCTTCGATTGCCCGCTCACGGGCAGGCCGCTGCGCTTCGACAGCGGAAGGCGGCTGGCCTTGCCGGCCTGAGGATCAGCGCACGCGACGAGATGCGCAGGCCGCCGACAGGCCCAGGCCGATCAGCAGCATCCACAAGATGTCGGGCGCAGGCGCTGCCGGCGCCCCCCCAGGCGCGGGCTCACGCATACCCGCACGCCACGGCAGCCGCTCTTCGGCACCCGGGTTGCCCAGCGCTGAGGTGTTCCACCGGCTCTCCAACCACCATGCCCGACATCCGCATCGGCATCTCCGGCTGGCGCTACGCCCCCTGGCGCGGTGTCTTCTATCCCGAGGGCCTGCCGCAGCGGCAGGAGCTGGCCTGGGCCTCGCGCGCCCTGCCCACCATCGAGATCAACGGCTCCTTCTATTCGCTGCAGAAGCCGCAGTACTACGCCGACTGGGCCGCAGCAGTGCCGGATGATTTCGTGTTCAGCGTGAAAGCGCCCCGCTTCGTCACCCACATCCGCCGCCTGCGCGAGATCGAGAAACCCCTGGCCAACTTCTTCGCCTCCGGGCTGTTCGAGCTGGAACACAAGCTCGGGCCGATCCTGTGGCAGTTCCCGCCCAGCCTGGTCTACGACGCGCTGCTGATCGAGGACTTCCTGCTGCAGCTGCCGATGGACGACACCGCGGCGCTCAAGCTGGCGCGCTCGCACGAGGACTGGATGGAAGGCCGCAGCAGCCTGCCGGCAGCGGGCGGCAGGTCCCTGCGCCATGCGGTAGAGGTGCGCAACGTCAGCTTCGTCGACCCGATGTTCATCGACCAACTGCGCGAGCACGGCGTCGCGCTGGTCGTGGCCGACACCGCCGGCAAGTGGCCGGACCACGAAGACGTCACCGCGGATTTCGTCTACGTGCGCCTGCACGGCCACGAGCAGCTCTACGCCAGCGGCTACGACGACGCGTCGCTGGACAGCTGGGCGCGCAAGATCGACGCCTGGAGCCGCGGCACGCAGGCGAGGGACGCCCAATTGATCCAGCCCCCCGGCCGCGTGCGTGGCCCGCAGGACCGCGAGCCGAAGTCCCGGGACGTCTACTGCTACTTCGACAACGACATCAAGGTGAAGGCGCCCTTCGATGCCGCGCGGCTGCAGCGGCGGCTGAAGCTGGACAGCACGCTGGACGGCGCGGGGCATTTCGAGGTCGAGCTGCCGCCCACCGACGCCCGGCAGTTGCCGCTGGCATAGCCCGGGCGGGTACACGGGTGCCGCGGGCGCGGGCCCGGCCCCTGGATAATCCGCCCTCATGAACCCCCTGCTCTCCCGCCTGCAGCCCTACCCCTTCGAGCGGCTGCGCGAACTCACCCGCGACATCACGCCTTCGCCTGCCCACCGCGCGATCAGCCTGGGGCTGGGTGAACCCAAGCACCCGACGCCGCCCTTCATCCGCCAGGCGCTGACGGATGCGCTGGACGGGCTGGCCAACTACCCCGCCACGGCCGGGGAGCCCGCGCTGCGCGAGGCCGCCGCCGCCTGGCTGCAGCGCCGCTACGGCGTGCAGGTGGATGCGGCCACGCAGATCCTGCCGGTCAACGGCTCGCGCGAGGCGCTGTTCGCCCTTGCCCAGACCGTGGTCGACCCCACGCAGCACGCGGACCAGGGCGGCCCGGTGGTCGTCTGCCCCAATCCGTTCTATCAGATCTACGAAGGCGCGGCCCTGCTGGCCGGTGCGCGCGTGGCCTACGCGGACTCCGACCCGGCGCGTAACTTCGCTGCCGACTGGGGCAGCATCCCCGAGGCCACCTGGGCGGCGACGCAGCTGCTCTACGTCTGCTCGCCCGGCAACCCGACGGGCGCGGTGATGCCGCTGGAGGAGTGGCAGCGCCTGTTCGAGCTGAGCGACCGCCACGGCTTCGTCATCGCCTCCGACGAGTGCTACTCGGAGATCTACTTCCGGGACGAGGCGCCGCTGGGTGGCCTGGAGGCCGCCGTCAAGCTGGGCCGCACCGACCTGCGCAACCTGGTGCTGCTGACCAGCCTGTCCAAGCGCTCCAACGTGCCCGGGCTGCGCTCGGGCTTCGTCGCCGGCGACGCGAAGGTGATGAAATCCTTCCTGCTCTACCGCACCTACCACGGCAGCGCGATGGGGCCGGCCGTGCAGCGCGCCAGCGTCGCGGCCTGGCAGGACGAG
>SCTQ01000168.1 GCA_004322345.1 Aquabacterium sp.
GCAAGGGGTCCAGACGCCCAGTCTGGACCCCTTGCCCAGGCACGCCGATCTTCCTCGCCTGGTCAGAACAAAAGTACAGATCTGAGTGGCGCACCACACTAGTGTGGTGCGCCCACAGCAGCCGCTCAGCACTTCAGGCCGGCATGCACGGCCACCAGCCCCGCGGTCAGGTTGTGCACGTCGACGTGCCCGAAGCCTGCCGCCTTCATCATCGCCTTCAGTGTGGCCTGGTCCGGATGCATGCGGATGGACTCGGCCAGGTAGCGGTAACTGTCCGCATCCCCCGCCACCAGCTTGCCCAGCCGCGGCAGGATGTTGAAGGAGTACCAGTCATAGGGCTTGCGCAGCGGCTCGATGACTTTGGAGAACTCCAGCACCAGCAGCTTGCCGCCGGGCTTGAGCACGCGGCACATCTCGGCCAGCGCGCGCTCCTTGTGCGTCATGTTGCGCAGGCCGAAGGCCACGGTGACGATGTCGAAGCTGTCGGAGGCGAAGGGCAGTTGCTCGGCGTCGCAGATCACCGTGGGCAGCACGACGCCCTCGTTGAGCAGGCGCTCGCGGCCTTGCTGCAGCATCGCCGCGTTGATGTCGGTGTGCACCACCGTGCCGCTGTCGCCCACGCGCTCGGCGAAAGCCTTGGCCAGGTCGCCGGTGCCGCCGGCGATGTCGAGCACACGGTCGCCCGCGCGCACGCCGGAGACGCCGATGGTGTAGGCCTTCCACAGGCGGTGCAGGCCCATGGACATCAGGTCGTTCATCACGTCGTACTTGGACGCGACCGAGTCGAAGACGCCGCGCACGCGGCCGGCCTTCTGGGATTCGTCGACCGTCTCGAAGCCGAAGTGGGTGTCGCTCATGGCTGTCTCTCAATGTTGGTGGCCACGCGGCGCGGGCGCGGCCGGCATCGGCCGGTCGCGGTCCAGGCCGGCGGCCTTGATCTGGTCGAAGTAGCTCTGCCAGTGCGCGTCCGCGTTGGCGCCCAGGTCCCAGAGGAAGGCCCAGGTGTAGATGCCGCTGGCATGGCCGTCGGAGAAGACCGGGCGCAGGCCGTAGTTGCCCACCGGCTCGATGCCGGTGATCTCGACCTCACGCTTGCCGGTCTGCGGGATGGCCTGGCCTGGGCCGTGGCCGCGCACCTCGGCCGAGGGCGACAGCACGCGCATCAGCTCGTAGGGAATGCGCAGGCTGCGTTCCCCGTAGACGAGCTCCAGCACGCGCGAGCGCTGGTGCAGCGTGATCCCGGTGGGGATGGGAGCGGTGTCGTGGTCGGCCATGGCGTGGCGGGGAGGGCAGCCGAGTGTAGGCCTGGCGCCGGCGGCCTCAGGCCAGGGCGGCCAGGGCACGCGCCACGGCCTGGTCCAGCAGGTCCAGCGGCAGCGCCAGGCGCTGCTCGGCGCCGGCCACGTCGCGCTGGCGCGAGGCCCATACGGGCTGCGGCCAGCGGGCGTCCCACTCGAAGCGGGCAATCACGTGCCAGTGCAGGTGGGGCACGACGTTGCCCAGCGAGGCGAGGTTGATCTTCGTCGGCTTGAGGCGGTCGCGCAGCACCTGCTCGACGGCCTCCACCGCCGCCAGCATCGCCCCGCGGTCGGCCGGCGGCAGGTCCGTCCACTCGGCGACGTGGGCGTTCCAGATCACGCGATAGAAGCCGGGGTGGTCGGCATCCGCGGCGCGGATCACGCGCCAGCGGGCCGTGCGGTGGACGAGCAGCCCGCCGGGCTGCGCGCACAGCTCGCACGCGGCATCGCGGGTCACACCAGCACGCGCTCGATGCCGCCGGCGTTGGCCCGGTCGACGTACTCGCGCATCCAGTTCTCGCCCAGGATCTTCCGGGCCATCTCGACCACGATGTAGTCCGCCTCCAGCAAGCCGTTCTGCAGGTCGTCCTCGTAGCGGCTCAAGCCCTGCAGGCAGCTCGGGCAGGAGGTCAGGATCTTGACGTTCTGCTTCTCGCCGACGAAGCCCTTGGCCTTCAGCGCGGCTTCACCCTTGCGGATCTCCTCTTCCTTGCGGAAGCGGACCTGGGTGGAGACGTCCGGGCGCGTCACGCCCAGGGTGCCGCTCTCGCCGCAGCAGCGGTCGCTCTTGAGCACCTTGTCGCCCACCAGCGCCTTCACCGTCTTCATCGGCTCCTGCTGCTTCATCGGCGTGTGGCAGGGGTCGTGGTAGAGGTAGGCGTCCTTGCCTTCGAGCTTGATGCCCTTCTCCAGCAGGTACTCGTGGATGTCGATGATCCGGCTGCCGGGGAAGATCTTGTCGAACTGGTAGCCCTGCAGCTGGTCGTAGCAGGTGCCGCAGCTGACCACCACGGTCTTGATGTCCAGGTAGTTCAGCGTGTTGGCGACGCGATGGAAGAGCACCCGGTTGTCGGTGATCATCTTCTCGGCCTTGTCGAACTGGCCGCTGCCGCGTTGCGGGTAGCCGCAGCACAGGTAGCCCGGCGGCAGGACCGTCTGCACGCCGGCCTGCCAGAGCATGGCCTGCGTGGCCAGCCCCACCTGCGAGAACAGCCGCTCCGAGCCGCAGCCCGGGAAGTAGAAGACGGCTTCCGTCTCGGCGGTGGTGCGCCTCGGGTCGCGGATGATCGGGACGTAGCTCTTGTCCTCGATGTCCAGCAGCGCGCGCGCGGTGCGCTTGGGCAGGCCGCCCGGCAGCTTCTTGTTGATGAAATGGATCACCTGCTCCTTGATCGGAGCGGTGTGCTCGGTGGCCGGCGGGTGCTCGGTCTGCTTGCGCGCGGCCAGCTTGAGCACGTCGTTGGCGATGCGCTGGGCCTTGAAGCCCACGCCCACCATCGCCGAGCGCACGATCTTGATCGTCTGCGGGCTGTTGGTGTTGAGCATGAACATCGCCGCGGCGTTGCCGGGGCGGAAGCTCTTCTTGCCCATCTTGCGCAGCAGGTTGCGCATGTTCATCGACACGTCGCCGAAGTCGATCTTCACCGGGCAGGGCGTCAGGCACTTGTGGCAGACCGTGCAATGGTCGGCCACGTCCTCGAACTCCTCCCAGTGCGCGGTGGACACGCCGCGGCGCGTCTGCTCCTCGTACAGGAAGGCCTCGACCAGCAGCGAGGTGGCCAGGATCTTGTTGCGCGGGCTGTAGAGCAGGTTGGCACGCGGCACGTGGGTGGCGCACACCGGCTTGCACTTGCCGCAGCGCAGGCAGTCCTTGACCGACTCGGCGATGGCGCCGATGTCCGACTGCTGCATGATCAGCGACTCGTGGCCCATGAGGCCGAAGCTGGGCGTGTAGGCCTCGGTGAGGTCGGCCATGTGCACGTCCTCGCCCAGGGCCTTGAGCGCCTCGCCGCGCAGCAGCTTGCCCTTGTTGAAGCGGCCCTGCGGGTCGACCTCCTGCTTGTACTGCGTGAATGCGGCCATCTCCTCGTCGGTGAGGAACTCCAGCTTGGTGATGCCGATGCCGTGTTCGCCGGAGATCACGCCGTCGAGGCTGCGCGCCAGCTTCATGATGCGCGCCACGGCCTCGTGGGCCGTCTGCAGCATCTCGTAGTTGTCGCTGTTGACGGGGATGTTGGTGTGCACGTTGCCGTCGCCGGCGTGCATGTGCAGGGCCACCCAGACGCGGCCGCGCAGCACTTCCTTGTGCACCTGCTCGGCCGCCTCGACGATGGGCGCCAGCGCGCCGCCGGAGAAGATGCGCGCGAACTCGTCGCGCACTTCCTTCTTCCAAGACACGCGGATGGCCCAGGTCTGCATCAGGTTGAAGACCGTGTCGCCCGGCTGCGGGACGTAGGTGCCGTCGCGGTGCTGCAGGTAGCCCAGCTCGGCCAGTTCGTCGGACGCCTGGACCAGCGGCGTGTCGATGCGGTCGTGCAGGAAGCGCCAGCGCTCGCGCACGGTGGCCAGCAGGGCCAGCGCGCGCTGCACGCGGTCTTCCAGCAGTTCGGCGGTGGCGATCTCGCCGGCGTCCGAGCTCTTGTTCATCGGCAGGTTGCCGGCCGACAGGAAGGCCTCCAGCCGGTCCAGCAGCTGCAGCTTGTTGCGCAGGCTCAGCTCGATGTTGATGCGCTCGATGCCCAGCGTGTATTCGCCCATGCGCGGCAGCGGGATCACCACGTCCTCGTTCACCTTGAACGCGTTGGTGTGCTTGGCGATGGCGGCCGTGCGCTTGCGGTCGGCCCAGAACTTCTTGCGCGCCTCGGCGCTGACGGCGACGAAGCCTTCGCCGCTGCGCGCGTTGGCCAGGCGGATGACCTCGCTGGTGGCGCGCGCCACCGCGTCGTCGTCGTCGCCGACGATGTCGCCCACCAGCACCATCTTCGGCAGGCCGTTGCCGCCCACCGCGCGCTTGCTCTTGGTGGCGTAGCCGACGGCCTTGAGATAACGGTCGTCCAGGTGCTCCAGCCCGGCCAGCACGGCGCCGCCTTTGCGCGCCTCCTCGAACATGAAGTCCTTGATCTCGACGATCGACGGCACGCAGTCCTTCGGGTTGCCGAAGAACTCCAGGCAGACGGTGCGCGTGTGCGCCGGCATGCGGTGGACGATCCAGCGGCAGCTGGTGATCAGGCCGTCGCAGCCTTCCTTCTGGATGCCGGGCAGGCCGGCGAGGAACTTGTCGGTGACGTCCTTGCCCAGGCCTTCCTTGCGGAAGGTGGAGCCCGGGATGTCCAGGCGCCGGGTGCGGATCGGCGTCTTGCCGTCGGCCTCGAAGTAGCGCAGCTCGAAGCTGGCGACCTCGACGTCGTGGATCTTGCCCAGGTTGTGGCCGATGCGGACCACCTCCAGCCACTTGGCGTCAGGCGTGACCATGCGCCACGAGGCGAGGTTGTCCAGCGCCGTGCCCCAGAGCACGGCCTTCTTGCCGCCGGCGTTCATCGCGACGTTGCCACCGACGCAGCTGGCCTCGGCCGAGGTCGGGTCCACCGCGAAGACGTAGCCGGCCTCCTCGGCCGCGTCCGCCACGCGCTGCGTCACCACGCCGGCCTCGGTCCACACCGTGGCGACCTTGTGGTCCACGCCGGGCAGGTCGACCAGCTCGACGCCGGTCATCTTCTCCAGCTTCTCGGTGTTGATGACGACGCTCTTCCACGTCAGCGGCACGGCGCCGCCGGTGTAGCCGGTGCCGCCTCCGCGCGGGATGATGGTCAGGTCCAGCTCGACGCAGGCCTTCACCAACGCGGCCATCTCGGCCTCGGTGTCGGGCACCAGCACGACGAAGGGATATTCGACGCGCCAGTCGGTGGCGTCGGTCACGTGCGAGACGCGGCTCAATCCATCGAACTTGACGTTGTCCTTGTGCGTCAGCTTGTGCAGCGAGGAGCGCACGCGCAGGCGCAGAGCGGCGATCTCGTCGAACTGGCGGGCGAAGCGCTGCACGGCGCGGCGGGCGGCCTCCAGCAGTTCGCCGACGGCGGCGTCGCGCTGGCCGTCTTCCTGCGGCTGGCGGCGCTTCTGCACTTCGTTGAGCCGATGGTGCAAGGCATCGACCAGCAGGCCGCGGCGCTTGGCGGACTTCAGCAGGTCTTCCTGCAGGTACGGGTTGCGCTGAACCACCCACACGTCGCCCAGCACCTCGTAGAGCATGCGGGCCGAGCGGCCGGTGCGGCGCTCCTCGCGCAGCTTCAGCAGCAGCTCCCACGCACGGGAGCCCAGCAGCCGGATGACGATCTCGCGGTCCGAGAACGAGGTGTAGTTGTAGGGAATCTCGCGCAGGCGGGGCTGGTCGTCGTGGCCGACGGCGGCGCCTTGGGGCGTGAGCTGGTTGAGCGGGAGCGGTGCGTTCATGTGCTCCAGGCGCCTGTTGAGGCCGTTTTTCGGGGGTGGAAGGCGGGTTTCGAGAGGCCCGCCGGGGCCGACGCCTGAGGGCAAATGTTAACGCAGGCGCCCTGGGGCGCCCTGGAGACGGGTTATCCGGCGACGGGCCGCGCCGGGCTTGTAGGACAGGCGCCTACACGCGCTGGCCGCCTGGCAATTGAATGGATCGCGCCAGGCCGTTTTTTCCGCCGGCTCCCAGGAGAGCCGGGTGGAAACCCGTGAATTCCGGCAGCTTCTTGTCAGGCTACTTCCTACACGCCACGGCCGGCGGGACAGACAGCTGATACAGCCGCGCTCCTATTCAGAAACCGAGGCCCGATGCCCAGAATTCGTTCCACGTTGAGCACTTCACGAAGCGCCGACGAACAAGCAAAGAGACAGCAACCCTTCGCAACGAAACCGGAGCACAGACCATGAACGCAGACCAGATCCTGATGGAAATCCGTGAAGCCAACCTGCAGTACCTGATGCTGGCCCAGGCCCTGATCCGTCAAGACCGCGAACAAGCCCTGTTCCGCCTGGGCATCTCCGAAGAGACCGCCGACCTCATCGGCGTGCTGTCCACCCAGCAGATGATGAAGATCGCTTCCGGCAACACCCTGCTGTGCCGCATGCGCATCGACGACGACGTGGTGTGGGGCCTGCTCACCAATCACGGCAAGACGGCCGCTGCCAACGACAGCGTGTCCCGCCTGCACGCCAACATCCTGATGGCTTCGCGTCACACCGAAGCCGCCTGAAGACGCGCGAGCGTCCTTCTTCAGGCGCCGTCCGCCGCTCGTACAGAGCGGGCAGGGCCTGCTTCCCTCGAACACGACACAACGCTGCGCGGCGCGAAGACGCCCGCGTGCTAGGAGAGCCATCATGCGTAGCAAGAGCCTGCTGACCGAAGCCAAACAGATCGAACGCGCCGTCACGCTGATCCAGCTGGGTGCCCGCCTGCAAGTCCTGGAGTCCGAGACCGACCTGTCCTACGAGCGCCTGCTGCGCCTGTACAAGGAAGTCGCCGGCAAGTCGCCGTCCAAGGGCCAGCTGCCCTTCTCCACCGACTGGTTCATGACCTGGCAG
>SCTQ01000169.1 GCA_004322345.1 Aquabacterium sp.
GACCATGGCTCGCTCGGGCCGGCAATCGCTGGTGCGCGAAGACGTCGATCTCTCCGAGCTGGCGGCGCGCGTCGTGCAGGACCTGCGGCACAGCGGCCATCACGCCGACGCGACCGTGAACATCGAACCCGGCATGCGGGCCTGGGGCGACCGGGGCCTGCTGCACATCGCGCTGGACAACCTGGTCAGCAACGCGCTGAAGTATTCGTCCAAGGCCTCGACGCCGGTCGTCGAGATCGGCGTCGGCATGGCAGGCACCGCAGACACGGACGAGCCGTCCACCGTGTTCTTCGTGCGCGACAACGGCGTGGGTTTCGACGACGCAGCCGCATCGCGCCTGTTCCACCCCTTCGTGCGCCTGCACGATGCGCTGGACTATCCGGGCACGGGCCTGGGCCTGACCATCGTGCGCCGCGTCCTGGAGCGCCACGGCGGCAGCGTGCGCGCGGTCTCGTCGCCAGGCAGGGGCACCACCTTCTTCTTCACGCTGCCGGGGAAACCGCAGGCGAACTGAGATGCAACTGAGGTGCAAGTGACCCACGGGTACCCGCAGGTGACCCACAACTGCCTTGCCCCCGCAGGGACGAAAAAAAACGCGCCGCATGTGCGGCGCGTTCTTCTCGATCTGGTTGCGGGGGCAGGATTTGAACCTACGACCTTTGGGTTATGAGCCCAACGAGCTACCGGACTGCTCCACCCCGCGACTGAAGAACGAGATTATGGCACATCTATGTCGCTCGTCTCGATGTCCCCGCGCGCTGGAGCAGATAAATCTTTGTCGGCTCAAGCCGCCGTGCCGGGCGTGCCTTCACGCGTCTCGTCGAGCACCCATCGAAGGTATGCGGGCAGGCCGTCGACGACGTCGATGAAGACCAGCTCCGGGACCTCGTAGGGATGCAGCTCGTCCAGCACGCGCTGCAGGTCCGTGCGGCGGTCTGCAGCGGTCTTGATGAGCAGCAGCCATTCGCCGGCCTCCTCGACCCGGCCCCGCCACCGGTAGATCGACCTCAGCTGCGGCACGATGTTCACGCAGGCCGCGACGCGGGCTTCCACCATGGCACGGGCGATGGCGGTTGCCGCGGCTTCGTCCGGGGCGGTGCTCAGCGCGATCAGGACTTGGGACGGTGCGGGGGGGTTCATGGCGCCGAGCATACGCAAGCAGCGCGATGAAAAGAAAAAGGCCAGCACATGGCTGGCCTCGTTCGGTGGCGTGCGATGCACGCCTGCCGCTGGCGCGGCCCGGGCTTTACTCGGACTTGTCTTCGACGCCTTCGGTGGTCTCGGGACGATCCACCAGCTCGACGAAGGCCATGGGCGCGTTGTCGCCGACGCGGAAGCCCATCTTCAGGATGCGGGTGTAGCCGCCCGGACGGGTCTTGTAGCGCGGGCCCAGCTCGTTGAAGAGCTTGACGACGATGTCGCGGTCACGGGTGCGGTCGAAGGCCAGGCGCTTGTTGGCGACGGTGGGCTCCTTGGCCAGCGTGATGAGGGGCTCGATGACGCGGCGCAGCTCCTTGGCCTTGGGCAGCGTGGTCTTGATGGCCTCGTGCTCGATCAGGGAGTTGGTCATGTTGCGCAGCATCGCCAGGCGGTGCGACGAGGTGCGGTTCAGCTTGCGAAGGCCGTTACGGTGACGCATGGTGCTTTCCTTTCATGTAATTCCCCCAGCCGGATCAGGTACTGCGGGTTGCACCGGCGGGCTCGGGCCCGCCTTGGATAACTGACGCTAGAGAAACACGCCGGCAGCGCGTCAACACCGCCGGCGCTTCGGACAGATCAGCGCTTGTCCAGACCTTGGGGCGGCCAGTTCTCCAGGCGCGAGCCCAGGGCCAGGCCACGGGAGGCCAGCACTTCCTTGATTTCGTTGAGCGACTTGCGGCCCAGGTTCGGGGTCTTGAGCAGCTCGGTCTCGGTGCGCTGGATGAGGTCGCCGATGTAGTAGATGTTCTCGGCCTTGAGGCAATTGGCCGAACGCACGGTGAGTTCGAGCTCGTCGACCGGGCGCAGCAGGATCGGGTCGAACTGTTGGGCGCTCTTGGCCGGGGCTTCGAACACGCCGGTGATGTCGCTGCCTTCCAGCTGCGCGAACACGGCCAGTTGCTCGACCAGGATCTTGGCGGAGGCGCGGATGGCTTCCTCGGGCGAGATGGCGCCGTTGGTCTCGATCTCGACGACCAGCTTGTCCAGGTCGGTACGCTGCTCGACCCGGGCGCTCTCCACGATGTAGCTCACGCGGCGCACCGGCGAGAACGAAGCGTCCAGCACGATGCGGCCGATGGCCTTGGTCGACTCGTCGCCGTAGCGGCGCAGGTTGCCGGGGACATAGCCGCGGCCCTTCTCGACCTTGATCTGCATGTCCAGCTTGCCGCCTTGCGACAGGTGGGCGATGACGTGCTCGGGATTGATGATCTCGACGTCGTGCGGCGTCTGGATGTCGGCGGCCGTGATCGGGCCTTCGCCTTCCTTGCGCAGGACCAGGGTCACTTCATCGCGGTTGTGCAGCTTGAACACCACGCCCTTGAGGTTGAGCATGATGTGGACGACGTCTTCCTGCACGCCGTCGATCGTCGAGTACTCATGCAGCACGCCGGCAATGGTCACTTCGGTCGGGGCGTAACCCACCATCGAGGACAGCAGCACGCGACGCAGCGCGTTGCCCAGGGTGTGGCCGTAGCCGCGCTCGAAGGGCTCCAGCGTCACCTTCGCACGGTGGCCGCCCAGCGGCTCCACCTGGATGGCTTTGGGTTTCAGCAGATTGGTTTGCATGGGGTCTTCCTCTCAATACCCTCGGCTCGTTACACCGATAAGGCTGATGGACCAACCGGGACGCCGTACGGCGCGGCCCGGACCGGAAAAACATCCTGCGTGCGCAGGACAAACACCAAAGGGCCCACGAGCGCAAACTGCCGCGCCCGCGAGCCCGAGATACGGAAACGGATCAGCGCGAATACAGTTCGACGATCAGCGATTCGTTGATGTCGGAACCGAACTCGTCGCGGTCGGGCGTCTTCTTGAACACGCCTTCCAGCTTGGCGGAATCCACCTGGACCCAGGCGGGCAGGCCGATGGACTCGGCCAGCTTCAGGGATTCGGTGATGCGCAGCTGCTTCTTGGACTTCTCGCGCACGGCGATCACGTCACCGGCCTTGACCAGGTAGGAGGCGATGTTCACGACCTCGCCGTTGACCGTGATGGACTTGTGCGACACCAGCTGGCGGGCTTCCGCGCGGGTCGAGCCGAAGCCCAGGCGGTAGACGACGTTGTCCAGGCGCGATTCCAGCAGGGTCAGCAGGTTGGCGCCGGTGTTGCCCTTGCGGCGCTCGGCTTCGGCGAAGTAGCGGCGGAACTGACGCTCGAGGACGCCGTACATGCGCTTGACCTTCTGCTTCTCGCGCAGTTGCAGACCGAAGTCGGAGGTGCGGGAGCCGGAGGTGCGGCCGTGCTGGCCGGGCTTGGAGTCGAACTTGGCCTTGTCGCTGATCGGGCGGCGGGCGCTCTTCAGGTAAAGGTCGGTGCCTTCACGGCGGGAAAGTTTGGCCTTGGGGCCGAGATAACGTGCCACGGTGTGTGTCCTTGTGTCTTGCTGACGCGTCAAGCCGCGGCTGGGCCGCGGTACGCGCGAGTCTGGCGGGTGCGTACTTGTTCAGCAGTACTTCGCGCTCAGACGGTGGGCTTCATGAAAACGGCCAGACATGCAGCGATGCATCTGGCCTACGGAAAACCCGCCATTGTAGCGGGTTTGCAAGCAGTCGCTTCCGGCGAGCCTTTGGAGCACGCCGGAAGGCCGGCTGTCAGATACGGCGACGCTTCTGCGGGCGGCAGCCGTTGTGCGGCACGGGCGTCACGTCGGAGATCGACGTGATGCGGATGCCCAGCGAAGCCAGGGCACGCACGGAGGACTCGCGGCCAGGGCCGGGGCCCTTGATCTCGACGTCCAGGTTCTTGATGCCTTGTTCCTGGGCAGCACGGCCGGCCACTTCGGCGGCAACCTGCGCGGCGAAGGGCGTCGACTTGCGGGAGCCCTTGAAGCCCTGGCCGCCGGAAGACGCCCAGGACAGCGCGTTGCCCTGGCGATCGGTGATCGTGATGATCGTGTTGTTGAACGAGGCGTGGACGTGGGCGATGCCGTCCGCAATGTTCTTGCGAACCTTCTTGCTCACGCGACGCGCTGCGGTGTTGGCAGGTGCTTTAGCCATAGAAACCTTCTCTTGGAACCTTGACCGGGGCCTGGACCCCGAGCCTGTGTCTCAACTGAGCCGAAGCCCGATCACTTCTTGCCGGCGATCGCCTTGCGCGGGCCCTTGCGGGTGCGGGCGTTCGTGCGGGTGCGCTGGCCGCGGACCGGGAGGCCACGACGATGACGGAAACCACGGTAGCAGCCCAGGTCCATCAGACGCTTGATGTTGATCGAGATCTCGCGGCGCAGGTCGCCTTCGATCGTCAGCTTGCCCACCTCGTCCCGGATCTTTTCCAGATCGGCGTCGGTGAGGTCCTTGATCTTCTTGTTCAGCGGGATGCCCGAGGCCACGCAGATCTTCTGCGCGGTCGTGCGGCCGATGCCGTAGATCGAAGTCAGGCCGATCTCGGTGTGCTTGTGCGGCGGAATGTTGATGCCAGCAATACGTGCCATGTTCTCAGTCCTCTAGACGTTCAGCGTCGCAGTGGTGCGCGGGCATCAGCCCTGGCGCTGCTTGTGGCGCGGGTCGGTGCAGATGACGCGAACCACGTTCTTGCGACGGATGATCTTGCAATTGCGGCACATCTTCTTCACGGATGCCGAAACTTTCATGGTCTTCTCCTTGACCGGGTCAAATCGCGCTCGAAAGCGTTACCGGGACTCTTTCAAAAACGCTCACTTCGCCCGGAAAACGATGCGAGCACGGGATAGGTCATACGGGGTCAGTTCGACGGTCACCTTGTCACCTGGAAGGATGCGGATGTAGTGCATGCGCATCTTTCCGGATATATGACCGAGCACAACATGCCCGTTTTCAAGCTTCACGCGGAAGGTAGCATTGGGCAGGTTCTCGATGATCTCGCCCTGCATCTGGATGACGTCGTCCTTCGACATTTCCTTCTTGCTTTCCGTTTCGCGTCAGCTCGCTTTGAAATTGGCCTTCTTCAATAGCGACTCGTACTGCTGCGACATCAGGTACGACTGGACCTGCGCCCAGAAGTCCATCGTGACCACCACGATGATCAGCAGCGACGTGCCTCCGAAATAGAACGGTACGTGGTATTCCAGCACCAGGAACTCGGGCAGCAGGCACACCAGGGTGATGTAGATCGCACCCACCAGCGTCAGACGGCCCAGGATCTTGTCGATGTAGCGCGCGGTATGGTCGCCGGGACGGATGCCGGGGATGAAGCCGCCGCTCTTCTTCAGGTTGTCCGCCGTCTCACGGCTGTTGAACACCAGCGCCGTGTAGAAGAAGCAGAAGAACACGATCGCCACCGCATACAGGATCACGTAGATCGGTTGGCCGGGAGACAGGGCGCCCGCGATGTCCTTGAGCCAGCGCATGTTGTCGCCGGTGGCCCAGCTGACCGCGGTGGCGGGCAGCAGGATGATCGACGAGGCGAAGATCGGCGGGATCACGCCGGCCATGTTGATCTTCAGCGGCAGGTGCGAGGACTGGCCCTGGTAGACGCGGTTGCCGACCTGGCGCTTCGCGTAGTTCACCAGGATCTTGCGCTGCGCACGCTCCACATAGACCACCAGGTAGGTCACCGCGGCGACCAGCACGACGACGACCAGCGCCGCGACCACGTGCATCTGGCCCAGGTTCACCAGTTCGATGAACTTGGCGATGGCGCCGGGCAGGCCCGCCGCGATACCGCCGAAGATCAGGATCGAGATCCCGTTGCCCAGTCCGCGCTCGGTGATCTGCTCACCCAGCCACATCAGGAACAAGGTGCCGGCCGTCAGGCTCACGACCGCCGTGAACAGGAAGCTGCCCGTCGTGGTCGTCGCATAGTTCGAGAAGCCGTGGGCTGCGAAGAAGGCCTGGATGACTGCGATCAGCACCGTCAGGTAGCGCGTGTACTGCGTCGTCTTGCGGCGACCGGCCTCGCCTTCCTTCTTCAGGGCTTCGAGCGTCGGGATGACGTAGCCCATCAGCTGGATGATGATCGACGCCGAGATGTACGGCATGATCCCCAGCGCGAACACCGTGAACTTGGACAGCGCGCCGCCCGAGAACATGTTGAACAGGCCGAGGATCCCGGTCTGCTGGTGGTCGAAGAAGGCCTTCAGCTGGTTGTGGTCGATGTTCGGCACCGGGATATGGGCGCCGATGCGGTAGACCACGAGGGCCAGCAGCAGGAAGAACAGCCGACGACGCAGGTCCGCAGACTTGCCGCTCTTGGCCAGTTGCGTTGCCTGTTGATTGCCGATGCTGGTTGCCACGTTCGGATCCTGTTGAACCTGTCGTTCTCGCGGACGCTCAGGCCACCGAGCCGCCGGCGGCTTCGATCGCGGCCTTGGCGCCGGCGGTTGCGCCGATGCCGTTGAGGGCGACCTTCTTGGTCAGCTCACCGCGCTTGATGACCTTGACGACCTTGGCCAGGTTGGACACCAGGCCAGCCTGCTTCAGGGCAGCCAGGTCGACTTCGGGCAGCGCCAGGCGCTCGAGGTCAGACAGCGTGATCTCGTCGTTGTACTTCAGCAGTTGCGACTTGAAGCCGCGCTTGGGCAGGCGGCGCTGCAGCGGCATCTGGCCGCCTTCGAAACCGACCTTGTGATAGCCACCGGCGCGGGACTTCTGGCCCTTGTGGCCGCGACCGGCCGTCTTGCCCAGGCCCGAACCGATGCCGCGACCGACGCGGCGGCGAGGCTTCTTGGAGCCGGCGCCCGGCTTGATGGTGTTCAGTTCCATGACGTATCTCTGTAATCGTGATGATCGAGTGCTCGGCTTGCGCCTGCGCTCAGAGCACCAGCACCAGGTAGGCGACCTTGTCGATCATGCCGCGCACGGCGGGCGTGTCTTCCAGTTCGGACACGCTGTTGACGCGACGCAGGCCGAGGCCGCGGATGGTGGCGCGATGCGATTCGCGGGTGCCGATGGGGCTGCGAACCAGCTTCACTTTCAGGGTCTTCTTCTCGCTCACGATGGACTCCTTCAGGCTGTCCGCGATCAGGCGGAGAACAGCTCTTCGACGGTCTTGCCGCGCTTGGCCGCGACTTCAGCCGGCGTCGTCGCCTTCTTCAGTGCGTCGAAGGTGGCACGGACCATGTTGTACGGGTTGCTCGAGCCCAGGCTCTTGGCGACGATGTCGGTCACGCCCAGGACTTCGAAGACAGCACGCATCGGGCCGCCGGCGATGATGCCGGTACCGGACGGAGCGGGAGCCAGCAGCACCTTGGCCGCGCCGTGTTCGCCGGTCAGGTTGTGGTGCACGGAACCCTTCTTCAGCGGGATCTTGACCATGTTGCGGCGAGCCTGCTCCATGGCCTTCTGCACGGCCAGCGGCACTTCACGCGCCTTGCCCTTGCCCATGCCGACTCGGCCATCGCCGTCACCGACCACGGTGAGGGCGGCGAAACCCATGATCCGGCCGCCCTTGACCACCTTGGTCACGCGGTTCACCTGGATCATCTTCTCGCGCAGACCGTCGTCGCGACCTTCGTCAGCAATCTTCGGTTGAAACTTAGCCATTTCTGTATTCCTCGGTCTGACGCGTTAGAACTGCAGGCCGGCTTCGCGGGCCGCTTCGGCCAGCGCCTTGACGCGGCCGTGGTAGGCGAAACCAGCGCGGTCGAACGCGACCTTCTCGATGCCGGCAGCCTTCGCACGTTCGGCGATGCGCTTGCCGATCAGGGTGGCGGCATCGACGTTGCCGCCCTTGCCTGCCGCGCCCAGCTGCGCACGGACGTCCTTCTCCACGGTCGAGGCGGAGGCCAGGATCTTGGAGCCGTCGTCGGAGATGACGCTGGCGTAGATGTGCAGGTTCGTGCGGAAGACCGTCAGGCGTGCGACACGCTGCAGGGCAATGCGAGCACGGGTCTGGCGAGACCGGCGCAGGCGCTGTTCCTTCTTGTTCGTGGACATGTGTCGGCTCCTTACTTCTTCTTCGTCTCTTTGAGGGTCACGCGCTCATCGGCGTAACGGATGCCCTTGCCCTTGTAGGGCTCGGGCGGACGGAAGGCACGCACCTCTGCGGCGATCTGGCCCACGACCTGACGGTCGGTGCCCTTGATCAGGATTTCCGTCTGCGTCGGCGTTTCCACCTTGATGCCGGCGGGCATGTCCTTGACCACGGGGTGCGAGAAGCCGATCTGCAGGTTCAGCTTCTGGCCCTGGGCCTGGGCACGGAAACCCACGCCGACCAGGGTCAGCTTCTTCTCGAAGCCCTTGCTGACGCCGTTGACCATGTTGTTGACCAGCGCACGCACGGTGCCGGACAGGGCATTGGCCTCGGCGCTGTCGTTCGCCGGGGCGAACAGCAGCGTGCCGTTGTCGTTCTTGACGGTGACCAGCGGGTTCAGCGGGCGCGACAGCGTGCCCAGCGATCCCTTGACGCTGATCTGTTCTGCATTGATCGCCACTTCCACGCCCTTCGGGACGGGGATGGGCATCTTTCCTACGCGGGACATGGTGTGTTCTCCTGTCTCGGCTGCATCAAGCGACGTAGCAGAGCACTTCGCCGCCGATACCGGCTGCGCGTGCCTTGCGGTCGGTCATGACGCCACGCGGGGTCGTCACGATGGCCACGCCCAGACCGTTCAGGACCTGGGGAATGTCGTGGCGGCCCTTGTAGACGCGCAGGCCGGGACGGCTCACGCGCTCCAGACGCTCGATCACAGGGCGACCGGCGTAGTACTTCAGGGCAACTTCAAGCTGGGGCTTGGACTTCTCGCCCGTCAGGGCGAAACCGTCGATGTAGCCCTCGTCCTTCAGGACTTCTGCAATCGCGACTTTGAGCTTGGACGCCGGCATGGCAACGCTGGTCTTGTTGACCATTTGCGCGTTGCGGATGCGGGTCAGCATGTCGGCGATGGGATCACTCATGCTCATTGGAAATTCTCCTGTCCGGACAAGCGCCCGATCACCAGCTGGCCTTGGTCACGCCGGGGATGTCCCCAGCGAAAGCCAGTTCGCGGATCTTGGTACGAGCCAAGCCGAATTGACGGAACGTGCCGCGCGGGCGACCGGTCAGGCTGCAGCGGTTGCGCAGGCGGGTCGGGTTCGCGTTGCGGGGCAGCTTCTGCAGCTCGAGGCGGGCTGCATAGCGCTCTTCGTCGGACTTCTTGGCGTCGTCGATGATGGCGGTCAGCTCGGCGCGCTTCTTGGCGAACTTCGCGACCAGCTTCTCGCGCTTTTCTTCGCGCTGCTTCAGAGAGAGTTTTGCCACGGGCGACTCCTCAGTTCTTGAACGGGAAACGGAAAGCCGCCAGGAGCGCCTTGCACTCGTCGTCGGTCTTCGCAGTGGTGGTGAAGCTGATGTTCAGCCCGCGCAGAGCATCGACCTTGTCGTACTCGATCTCGGGGAAGATGATCTGCTCTTTGACACCGACGTTGTAGTTGCCGCGGCCGTCGAAGGAACGGCCGGAGATGCCGCGGAAGTCGCGCACGCGCGGCAGGGCGATCGTCACGAAGCGGTCCAGGAATTCGTACATCTGGACGCCGCGCAGGGTCACCATGCAGCCGATGGGCACGTTCTCGCGGATCTTGAAGCCGGCGATGGCCTTGCGGGACTTGGTGACCACGGGCTTCTGGCCCGCGATCTTGGTCAGGTCGCCGACGGCGTGCTCCATGACCTTCTTGTCCGACACCGCCTCGCTCACGCCCATGTTGAGCGTGATCTTGGTCAGGCGCGGCACCTGCATCACGGACTGGTAGCCGAACTTCTTCACCAGATCGGGAACGACCTTCTCGCGGTAGAAGGCCTGCAGGCGAGCCTGCTTCTGAGCTTGTTGTTGAGCCATCTGCGACCTCGTCAAGCCTTGATTTCTTCGCCGCTGGACTTGAAGACGCGAACCTTCTTGCCGTCAGCCAGGAGCTTGAAGCCCACGCGATCGGCCTTGCCCGTTGCCGGGTTGAAGATCGCCACGTTGGACTGTTGGATCGGCAGCGTCTTGTCGACGATGCCACCGGTGGTGCCCTTCATCGGGTTGGGGCGCACGTGCTTCTTGACGACGTTCACGCCTTCGACGATCAGGCGATCGGCGTCGGCACGCTCGGTCACGGTGCCGCGCTTGCCTTTGTCGCGGCCGGTCAGAACGATGACCTGGTCGCCTTTGCGGAGTTTGTTCATGGGGCTGTCCTCTGCCAGGGCTGCGAGCTGCTTACAGCACCTCGGGAGCCAGGGAAACGATCTTCATGAAGCGCTCGGAACGCAGTTCACGCGTCACCGGGCCGAAGATGCGGGTGCCGATGGGCTCGAGCTTGGCGTTCAGCAGGACGGCGGCATTGCCGTCGAACTTCACCAGCGAGCCGTCCTGGCGGCGCACGCCCTTGGCGGTGCGAACGACCACGGCGCTGTAGACCTCGCCCTTCTTGACGCGGCCACGCGGTGCAGCTTCTTTGATGCTGACCTTGATGATGTCGCCGATGCCGGCGTAGCGACGCTTGGAGCCGCCGAGCACCTTGATGCACATGACGGTCTTGGCGCCAGTGTTGTCAGCGACGTCGAGTCGCGATTGCATTTGGATCATGTTTTTCCCCAACTTGCTTCACTTGGGAGCCACATCCAGATCGATTCACCTGGATGCCACACCTGCAGCGAGCAGTCTTGGGCCCGACGCGGGACTTGGGTTTTTGAGCCAAGCCCCTGGTTAAGGGCGAAACCGACAGCCGTCTGTAGGGCGTTGAAACCTGGGTGACCCCAGGGCGCCTACCGGCAACTGCCAGCGAAGTCCGCGATTATGTCGCAGCCTGGAAAGCCGGGTCAAGCCCCGGCCGAAAGAAATATCAGGCGGCCGCCCCGTCAGGCCGTTCCACCGACGGTCAGGCCGTCGATGCGCAGCGTCGGCTGACCGACGCCCACCGGGACGCTCTGCCCTTCCTTGCCACAGGTGCCCACGCCGCTGTCGAGCTGCATGTCGTTGCCGATCATGCCGACGCGGGTCAGCGCATCGGGGCCGTTGCCGATCAGCGTGGCGCCCTTCACGGGATATTGGATCTTGCCGTCCTCGACCCAGTAGGCCTCGGACGCCGAGAAGACGAACTTCCCGCTGGTGATGTCCACCTGGCCGCCGCCGAAGTTGACGGCGTACAGGCCACGCTTGATGGAGGCGACGATCTCCTCGGGCTGCTTGTCGCCGGCCAGCATGTAGGTGTTGGTCATGCGCGGCATCGGCAGGTGGGCATAGCTCTCGCGGCGGCCGTTGCCGGTGGGTGCCACCTTGGACAGGCGGGCATTGAGCGTGTCCTGGATGTAGCCACGCAGGATGCCGTCCTCGATCAGCACGTTGCGCTGCGACGGGTTGCCCTCGTCGTCGATGTTGAGCGAGCCGCGGCGGTCCGGCAGCGTGCCGTCGTCCAGCACGGTGACCCCCTTGGCCGCCACCCGCTGGCCGATGCGGCCGGAGAAGGCGCTGGAGCCCTTGCGGTTGAAGTCGCCCTCGAGCCCGTGGCCGATGGCCTCGTGCAGCAGGATGCCGGGCCAGCCGGGGCCCAGGACAACGGTCATCTCGCCCGACGGCGCCGGGCGGGATTCCAGGTTGGTCAGTGCGGCGTGCACCGCCTGGTCCACGTAGCGCGCCAGTACGGCATCGGTGAAGCCCTCCAGGCCGAAGCGACCGCCGCCGCCGGAGGAGCCGACCTCGCGCCGGCCGTTCTGCTCGGCGATCACGGTCAGGCTCATGCGCACCAGCGGGCGCACGTCCGCGCCGATCAGGCCGTCGGCGCGCGCCACCATCACCACGTCGTACTCGGCGGCCAGGCCGGCCATCACCTGCACCACGCGCGGATCCTTGGCTCGGGCCAGGCGCTCGATGCGCTCCAGCAGCGCCACCTTGGCCGCGCTGTCCAGCGTGGCGATGGGGTCCATCGCCGGATAGAGCAGCCGCCCTTCGGCCAGGCGCGGCGCGCCACCCGCCGCCGGCACCTTGACGCTGCGGCTGGCGCCCTCGGAGGCGATGGTGCGCACGGTGCGCGCGGCGTCCAGCAGCGCCTCCAGCGAGATGTCGTCGGAATAGGCGAAGGCCGTCTTCTCGCCGGCTACGGCGCGCACGCCCACGCCCTGGTCGATGCTGAAGCTGCCCGACTTGACGATGCCCTCCTCCAGGCTCCAGCCCTCGCTGCGCGTGTACTGGAAGTACAGGTCGGCATCGCTGATGCGGTGCTGCGCGATGGTGCGCAGGGCCTGCGCGAGGTGGGACTCGTCCAGTCCGTACGGTTCCAGCAGGAAGGAACGGGCGATGGACAGGCGTTCGATGGCGGCGTCGGGGGCGTTCATGCGATCGATTGTAGGAGTGCCGCCCATGAAAAAGGCCCGGCCGGAAACCCGGTCGGGCCGCTGGGTGGGCTATCCCTGCAATAGCCCGGCTGCCTGCGAGATGCCGCGGCTCAGATGCCGGCCCACTTCAGGCGGTTGGCGTGCTGGCGATAGAACTCCACCGGGTCCGGCGCGCCGTTGCCGATCAGGCCGAAGACGTGGTTGATCTCGTCGATGTGGTTCCAGGGGTAGTTGTCCTTCACGACCTTGCCCCAGTGCGACGAGCAGCGGCCCACCAGCCCGTCGTTGGCCTCGGTGCCGTAGTACTTGCCGGTGATGTCCATGAATACGTCGGCGATGTCCAGCGCGTTGGTCTTCACCGAGGTGCCCGAGAACGAGTAGTAGTAGATGCCGTTGACCGAGGACGCGCCCGAGCCGCAGCTCGAGGTCGGCTTGCCGGCCGGGAACTTGGCATTGAAGGCGGTGGCGCCGGCCGTGTTCAGCGCAGCCAGCGCGGTCAGCAGGTCGGTGTCCTTGACCGATTGCTGCGAGCCGCCGGCCAGGTAGTTGATCAGCTGCAGACCGGCGGTGGCCAGCTGGTCGAAGCCGCTGCCGGGCGTGGTGTTGGCGCCGATGGCGTCGGCCACCTTGCTGCCGAAATGGGTGCCGGCCACGGTGCTGACGCTGGCCACCAGCGAGGGCGCGACGCCGGCCACGTAGCGGGCCGTCGGGCCGCCGTGGCTGTGGCCGATGATGTTGAACTTCTTCACACCGTCCTTGGCGGCCCAGGCCTTCATCTGCTGCAGCAGCTGCTCGCCGCGGTACTCGGTGGTCTGCGAAGGATTGACCTGCGCGATGTAGACCTTGGCACCGCCGTCGCGCAGCGCCTGCGGAATCTTGTAGAAGTAGTCGATGCCGATGATGCTGTCGAAGCCGATGAAGCCGTGGACCAGCACGATGGGGTACTTGGTCTGGGTGTAGCCGCCGAACAGCTGGGCCTGGGCGGGGGCCGCGGCCAGCGCAGCGGTGGACACCAGGGCCGCCGTGGCGAAGCGGCGGATGGTGGAAGTCAGGATTCCTAACATGTCTTGTCTCCTCAGCACGATGAACGCATGGCGTCCGGGTGCATGGCGGAAGCTTGGTCTGCCCACCCGGCGCGCGGGCAGTGTCGGATCGGCCGTCGGTCGGCTGACGCGGGGGAACCCGCCTCCCGCGGGTTAGCGCCGCCCCGCGGACCTGGGTGCGCGGCGGCGCGGCGCGTATACCGGCGCAGCACCGGGGCCCGCGG
Organism: Aquabacterium sp.; assembly: GCA_004322345.1. Lineage (GTDB taxonomy): Bacteria > Pseudomonadota > Gammaproteobacteria > Burkholderiales > Burkholderiaceae_C > Aquabacterium. The sequence continues at coordinate 13,670 of SCTQ01000169.1, forward strand.
CGCGGTATCCCGCCCTCACTCCGCGCGGTCGTCGCGCAAGGCCAGTGCGCGCTGGTAGAGCTCGTTGCGCGGCCGTCCGCTGAGCTTCGTCGCAAGGGCGACGGCCTGCTTGAGCGGCAACTCTTCGAGCAGCACCGCCAGCAGGTGGTCCGATTGCGGATCCGCGCCCTCTTGCGGCTCCTGCCGCGTCTCGGGATGCAGCACCAGCA
>SCTQ01000170.1 GCA_004322345.1 Aquabacterium sp.
CGCACGCGCGGCCTCGATGGCGGCATTCAGCGCCAGCAGGTTCGTCTGGTACGCGATGTCGTCGATGATCCCGATCTTCTGCGCGATCTGCTTCATCGCCGACACGGTGGACTTCACCGCCTCGCCGCCCTCGGCGGCCTCGGTGGCCGACTTGGTGGCCATGCCGTCGGTGATCTTGGCGTTCTCGGTGTTCTGCGCGATGGAGGCGGTCATCTGCTCCAGGGACGCACTGGTCTCCTCGACGCCCGCTGCCTGCTCGCTGGCAGCCTGCGACAGGGCCTGGGCCGTCGCACTGACCTCCTCGGACGCGCCGGCCAGCGACTCGGCACCGCTGTTGACCTCGCCCACCACCTCGGAGAGCTTGTCCACGGTGTTGTTGACGTATTCCTTCATCTCGCCGAAGGCACCCTGGTAGGGCTTGTCGATGGTCTGCCTCAGGTCGCCCTGCGACATGGCGCCCATCACGCGCACCACGTCCTGGATGCTGGCGCCGGTGGTCGTCACCAGCTGGTTCAGGCCCTCGCCCATCTCGGCCTGGAAGCCGCGCAGGCCGGTGAGGTCCACGCGGGCGTCGAAGTTGCCGCGGTTGGCCGCCTCGACCACGCCGCGCTGGCCGGCGATCACCTGCTGCAGTCGGGCCACCATCTGCTTGACCGCGTAGAGCATGCTGCTGTCGTCGCCGGCGCGGGTCTGCACCTCGCCGCTGAGGTCGCCGTCGGCCACCTTGCGCAGCACCTCGGCTGCGTAGTCCGGCTCGCCGCCGATCTGGCGGCCGATGATGCGGGTGACCATCAGGCCCAGGGCCACGGCCAGGATCACCGAAGCGGCGACGACCGACAGCATGATCGTGCGCGCCTGGGCCACGCCGGCGGTGGCGGCCTCGTTGGTGCGCTTGGCCTGGTCGCTGAGTTCCTCGATGAGGCCCTCCAGCTTGTCCTCGACGGCGCGGATGGCCTTGCGCGCCTCGCCGTTGCTGACGTCGGTCGCCTGTTCGTTCTTGCCGTCCAGCGCCAGGCGCAGCACGCGGTCACTCAGCGCCAGGTAGGCCGGCAGCGCCGTCTCCAGCTCGCCGACCAGGGCCTTTTCCTTGTCGCTCAGGCTGGTGGCCGTGTAGAGCTGCATGGACTTGCGGTAACGCTCGATGTAGCCCTTGGCACGCTCGCTGGCGTCCTTGATGTCCCCGGGGTCCTTCATCGACGCCAGACGCACATAGCTGCGCGAATAGGCGCCGACCTGGCGCGACGCGTCCGACACGTGCTGGATGGGCAGCACGTTGTTCTCGTAGGTGTCCTTCAGCATGCCGCCCAGGTCGGACATGCGCATCAGCCCGAAGACGCCGACGGCAGCCGTCAGCAACGAACAGAACAGGAAGGTCGTCAGGAGCTTGTGCGCCAGCTTCAGGCGGAGGAACCAGTTCATCGGCGTTCTTTCTTTTACTGCGGGATCTGCAAGGTGCGGGACATCCGGAGGATCAGTTCAGCGCGGCGCGGGACGGCTCGGCGGTGAGCTGGGCCGCGTCGCCCGGCAGCTGGCCGATCTCGTCGAGCGACAGCACGTAGTCGACGTTGAGCAGGATCACGAACTTGCCGTGGACCTTGCCCATGCCGTGGATGAACTCGGTGCGGATGCGTGCGCCGAATGCCGGCGCGGGCTCGATGTCTGCGGGCGAGATGTCCAGCACCTCGTTGACCGCGTCGACCACCACGCCCAGCACCTGGCGTTCGTCACCGGCGTGGACCTCGACGATGACGATGCAGGTGCGCTTGGTGATCTCGGAGGAGGCACGGCCGAACCGCTGCGACAGGTCCACCACCGGCACCACCGCGCCACGCAGGTTGATCACGCCGCTGACGCACGGCGGCATCATCGGCACGGTCGTCAGCGACTGGTATTCGATGATCTCCTTGATGGCCAGGATGCCCATCGCGAAGATCTCCTTGCCGAGCACGAAGGTGAGGTACTGGGCAGGCTCGGATGCGACAGCGACGGCATGGGATCT
>SCTQ01000171.1 GCA_004322345.1 Aquabacterium sp.
CGATTCTCTGCAGCCCGTTGTGGTGGAACTCCTCACCCATGTGAGGGTGCGGGATGATCCGGGTCCGCATGCGGAGGGGGCGGAAAAAACTCACGGCGCAGTCGCTGGTTCCGCGGGTGGACGGAGCACGGCGATGCGGGAGCGGAAGCACCAGTTCGCAACCCGGCTCGTCCGCGGCTTGCATCGCCGCCTGCTTTCACCTCACCCGGGCCAGCAGCCCCTGAAGAGCATTGTCGGCCACCGCATCCCTGCCTAGGTACGCGAGCATGTCAGCACGCGAGCGGACTGCGGAAGGCGCCTCGCGCACCCAGCGCTCTAGACGCAGCCGCTGCTCGCGCGAAAGCTGCTTCTCATCACCTATGCGGTTGATGAGGCGGACGACTTCCCATCGCTGGTGCCGGTTCGCCAGCCTGGAGTCTGGATTGCCGCGAACGGTCGGGTCGTCTTCCGGCGCGGCGTGCAGGTCATACCCCGGCAGCCTCAGATCGGACTCGCGGAGCTGGTCGCCGACCAGGAAGCTCAGAAGCCCGCCGGGAACGGCGGTGTAAGGCACAGCCCGTGGCTTCTGAAGCAGCAGACCGGCAAGCGGGGGGACTTCACTGGAGGCAAGGCACACGTTGATTCCTTCCAAAGGTGCAGTTCCGCAGCCATTGTCAGGAAGAGCGGCGAGATAACCGAACGATTGGAGCGCTAGACGCGACGGGCGCGCCGTTCGTTGCATGATTGCAACGAGCCGACGGGTGGGATTTTTGGTGGGACGATACGCACGATCGCCCGCAAACCCGCATAAATCCTAGACCTTTGGCGGAAAGGGAGGGATTCGAACCCTCGATACGGGAGACCCGTATACCGGATTTCGAGTCCGGCGCATTCGACCACTCTGCCACCTTTCCTGGTCGTCTTGCGGATGCCGCCGTGAGGACGGGCCCGCCGAGTGAAGCCGCGCATTGTAGCCACATCGCCGGGCGCGTCCGGCGATGTGGCGTGCGGCGCTTCTCGAAAGCTCAGGGAACGAGCCGCTCCAGGCCGCCGATGTAGGGCCGCAGCGCCGCCGGGATGCGGATGGAGCCGTCGGCCTGCTGGTGGTTCTCCAGCACGGCCACCAGCGCGCGACCCACGGCCAGGCCCGAGCCGTTGAGCGTGTGCACCAGTTCGTTCTTGCCCTGGGCGTTCTTGAAGCGCGCCTGCATGCGGCGCGCCTGGAAGGCCTCGCAGTTGGAGCAGGAGCTGATTTCGCGATACGTGTCCTGCGCGGGCAGCCAGACCTCCAGGTCGTAGGTCTTGGCGGCGCCGAAGCCCATGTCGCCGGTGCTCAGCGCCAGCACGCGGTAGGGCAGCTCCAGCTTCTGCAGGATGGCCTCGGCGTGGCCGGTCATCTCCTCCAGCGCCTCATAGCTCTTGTCCGGGTGCACCACCTGCACCATCTCGACCTTGTCGAACTGGTGCTGGCGGATCATGCCGCGCGTGTCGCGGCCCGCGCTGCCGGCCTCGGAGCGGAAGCAGGGGCTGTGGGCGGTCAGCTTGATCGGCAGCTGGCTCTCGGCCAGCACCTGCTCGCGCACGGTGTTGGTCAGCGAGATCTCGGAGGTGGAGATCAGGTACTGCTCGCTTTGCTCCTCGTCGCCGCCGCGCAGGACCCAGAACATGTCCTCCCTGAACTTGGGCAACTGGCCCGTGCCTTCGAGGATCTCGCGGTTGACGATGTAGGGCGTGTAGCACTCGGTGTAGCCGTGCTCGCCGCTTTGAACGTCCAGCATGAACTGGGCGAGCGCGCGGTGCAGGCGGGCCACCGGGCCCTTGAGGAAGGTGAAGCGCGAACCCGAGAGCTTGGCGCCGGTGTCGAAGTCCAGGCCGAGCGGCGCACCCAGGTCCACGTGATCCTTGGGCGTGAAGTCGAAGCTGCGCGGGGTGCCCCAGCGACGCACCTCCACGTTGGCCGATTCGTCGGCCCCCACGGGCACGGACTCGTGCGGCAGGTTGGGCACGGACATCAGCAGCGCGTTGAGGTCGGTCTGGATGGCTTCCAGGCGCTCGGCGCTGGCCTTCAGTTCGTCGCCGATGCCGCCGACCTCGGCCATCACGGCACTGGTGTCCTCGCCCTTGGACTTGAGCTGGCCGATCTGCTTGGACAGGCTGTTGCGCTTGCTCTGCAGCTCCTCGGTGCGCACCTGGATCTGCTTGCGTTCGGACTCCAGCGCGGTGAAGCGCTCGCGGTCCAGGAAGGGTTGGGGGGTCTTGCGCGTGGCCAGGCGGGCGAGGGTGCCGTCCAGGTCCTTACGCAGCAGATTGATGTCGAGCATGGCGGAAGCTGTCCTTGGAATTGCCGCCGATTGTAGGAAGCCCGTGCGACGGACGAAAAAAACGGGCCGCCCGGATTCGGGCGGCCCGCGTGGTGCGCTGTCTCGGGTCTGGTGCCTGATGGACAGTCAATGGTGAGGAGCGGGGTCTCTTCAGCAGGGTGGTCGTCGGGCGGTGGGATCAGTCCAGCGGACGGCGGCGCGACAGGCGCAACGCGGCGGCGGTGCCTGCGCCCAGCAGCCACCAGGTGGCGGGCTCGGGAACGGGGTTGGCGACGACGAAGTTGTCCAGCGCGGTCTCCTCGCAGCAGTTGATGCCGCCGATCTCCGGGCCTTCGCTCCAGACGATGCGGTCCACCGCGACGTCGCTGACCACGCCGTAGAAGATCGGGTCGTTCTCGGTGGCGTTGGTCGGCAGCACGGGGATGTTGACGTAGGTGACGTCGCCGTCGGCGAAATAGAAGCTGATGAAGCCGGGGCCGGGCGTGGCCGGATCGAAGGCGTCGATGTCGAAGCCCACGGCCTTGTAGCTGCCGCCCACGTTGACGGTGTACAGGGCCTCGGGCTTGTTGCGCGAGGTGGCGAAGGCCTCCTTGTCGCCCGAGCCCTGGAAGACCTCCAGCGAGGCCAGGTTGGTCGACAGCGTGACGCCAGGCAGGATCTGCACGCCGAGCAGGTCGGTGCCGCTGGCGAAGCCCTCGAAGTCCTGGGTCTGCGTTGCGGCGCCGCCCAGGGCGGTGAGGAAGTCGCTGCGGCTGGTGGTGATGAAGGGCGTGGCGGCCTGGACGGCGGCCGAGGCCAGGGCCAGGCTGCCGAGGGCCAGCAGCCGGGTGGTGTGCTTGTTCATGCGAGGTGCTCCGTTGAAGTGGATGGGAGGGTCGGCGGGAAGGCGGTGGGGCCGTTACTGCTGGCTGGGCGAAGGCGCGGCACCGCCCAGGCGCTTGGCCGCGCCGGTGGTGGCGTTGATGCCGGCGCTGCCCACGGGCGTGTCGACGCTGCAGCCGCGGGACATCTCGACGACCAGGGCCGAGTCGTCGAGCCAGAACTCGGGCGCCGTGCCGGCGAAGTTGGTGACCTTCCAGTTCACGGCCACGCGCACCGGCAGCGGCGAGTTGGTCTCGTTGCGCACGCAGCGATGGCGGCTGAAGGCGTGGGCTTCCCAGGAGCCGATGGTCTCGGCGCCCTGGTTGGTGCTGTCGTAGGCGTAAGTGTCGGGGCCGAAGGTGCTGGCCTGCGGGCTGCCCTCGACGCCGCCGATGGTGACCGACAGCTCGCACCAGTTGGCCGCCGCGGCACCCGTGCCGCCGCCGGAGCAGCGGCCCTCGGCATCGAAGCCGACGTTGACCAGCACCGCGCTTTGCGGCGGCACGAAGATGGTGGTGTTGGCACCGGGCACCTCCTCGAACTTCTCGGTGCTCGTCGTCTGCGGGTTGGTGTTGGTCACCACGCGCTTGAAGAAATGTGCGCCGCTCGTGAATATCTCGATGCCGTCGGCGGCACGGGACACCGAGTGGCAGACGAGGGCGGATGCGGCGACGAGGAAACTCAGGCTGAGATTCTGGATATTGCGGCTCATAAATCCTCCGAAGGACGGGTGGGGAATATCGATTTGATTTCCGGCTGATGCCTCCCCGTACGAACCTCTCTCTGAATGCTCTTGTATGGAGGGCCTGGCTCGGTGCCGGTGCCGGCGCGACGCAGAAGTCGCGGCGGGATGGAGTGTTTCGCCGCGAGCCCGCCGGCGCATCCCTAGCGATAGGGGTTCGGGATATTCGTCCCCTAATTGCGAAATACCCGATGGGTGGAATTGATCGGCCAATATGGGGGTGGGCGGATACCCGATAGGCCGAGGTATTGCCCGATTTGGGGATGGGCGGGGGGCTGTGGCGTCGCCGCCGCGGGGCCAGTGTCTGGGGGGCCCCGGGCAGGGCCCAGGTCTGAGATAATGCGAACTATTCTTATTCGGATGACTCCGACCGGCTGGGCCCTGCGGGCCTGTGCCAGCCACGTCGTCCCCCCTGTCCGGCCCGCCCCATGAGCTCCTCCGTCACCTCGCCTTCATCGCCATCGGCCCCTGCGGGCCGCACCCTGGCCCTGGTGGACGTGCGGGACGGGCAGGCCTTCCGCGTCGTCGGTATCGAAGCACCGCCGCAGGCCACGCAGTGGGCCGAGCGCTTGGCCGAGATCGGCTTCATCGCGGGTGAACGCGTGCAGGTGCTCAGCCGCGGCCTGCCGGGCGGCGACCCGCTGGCGGTGCGCATCGGCTCGTCGACCTTCGCGCTGCGCCGCGCCGAGGCCGCCTGCGTGCAGGTGGAGGCCCTATGAGCAACGCGGCGGTCCAGAACATCGACCTGTCCGGGCTGCAGGCGCCCTTGCTGGCATTGGTCGGCAACCCGAACTGCGGCAAGACGGCGCTCTTCAATCGCCTGACCGGCAGCCGCCAGAAGGTGGCGAACTACGCCGGCGTCACGGTCGAGCGCAAGGAGGGCCGGCTGACCACGCCGCGCAAGCGCCGACTGCGCATCCTCGACCTGCCCGGCACCTACAGCCTCGAAGGCATCACGCCCGACGAGCTGGTGACCTGCAGCGTGCTGCGCGGCGAGGCGGCCGGCGAGACCCGGCCCGACCTCGTGATCGCGGTGGTGGACGCCACCAACCTGCGGCGCAACCTGCGCATCGTGCTGGGCATCCGCCGCCTGGGCCTGCCGGTGGTGGTGGCGCTGAACATGGTGGATCTGGCGCGCCGCCAGGGCCTGAACATCGACCCGGCCGCCTTGCAGCGCGAGCTGGGCGTGCCGGTGGTGCAGACGGTGGCGGTCGACAGCAAGGGTGCCGACACGCTGGTCGCGCTGCTGGACGACGAGCAGGTGTGGAAGGACGTCTCTGTCGTCGCCGCCGCAGCGGCCGATGCCGCACGCCCCGGCGACGGCAGCCTGGCAAGCGCCGCCCACATCGCCGAGGACCATCGCGAAGTGCAGCGCATCCTGGTCGCCACCGGCCTGGACGGCGTCGCAGTGGAGGCCACGCTGAGCGACCGGATCGACCGCGTCGCCCTGCATCCGGTGGCCGGGCCGCTGCTGCTGCTGGCCCTGCTCTTCCTGATCTTCCAGGCCGTGTTCGCCTGGGCCGAGTGGCCGATGGGCCAGATCGAGGCCGGCACCACTTGGCTGGGCGAGCTGTTGACCAGGCACATGTCCGACGGCCTGCTGCGCAGCCTGCTGGTCGACGGCGTCATCGCGGGGGCCGGCGGCGTGCTGGTCTTCCTGCCGCAGATCCTGATCCTGTTCTTCTTCATCCTCGTGCTCGAGGAGTCGGGCTACCTGCCGCGCGCCGCCTTCCTGCTCGACCGCATCATGGGCGGCATCGGGCTGTCGGGCCGCTCCTTCATCCCGCTGCTGTCCAGCTTCGCCTGCGCCATTCCCGGGATCATGGCCACGCGCACGATCAACAACCAGCGCGACCGGCTGGTGACCATCATGATCGCGCCGCTGATGACCTGCTCCGCGCGGCTGCCGGTGTATGCGCTGCTGATCGGCGCCTTCATCCCCAGGCGCGAGGTCTGGGGCGTGCTGGAGCTTCAGGGGCTGGTGCTTTTCGGCCTCTACCTGGGCGGCATCGTCAGCGCGATGGCCGTGGCCTGGGTGCTCAAGTGGACCAGCGCCCGCGGCCAGACGCGCCAGCTGATGATGGAGCTGCCCGCCTATCACTGGCCGGCGGCGCGCAACCTGGCCATCGGCCTGTGGCAGCGCGCGCAGATCTTCATCACGCGCGTGGGCACCATCATCCTGGCGCTGACCATCCTGCTGTGGTTCCTCAGCACCTTCCCCGCGCCGCCCGAGGGCGCGACGCTGCCGCCCATCGACTACAGCTTCGCCGGGCGCCTGGGCCACCTGCTGGCGCCGGTGTTCCAGCCCATCGGCTTCAACTGGCAGATCGTCATCGCGCTGATCCCGGGCCTGGCCGCGCGCGAGGTCGCGGTCAGCGCGCTGGGCACGGTCTACGCGCTGTCGGCCACCGGCGACGAGGTCGGCAACGCGCTGGCGCCCCTCATTGCCCAGTCGTGGAGCCTGGCCACGGCGATGTCGCTGCTGGCCTGGTACGTCTTCGCGCCGCAGTGCCTGGCGACGCTGGCCACGGTCAAGCGCGAGACCGGCGGCTGGCGCGCGCCGCTGCTGATGGCGGGCTACCTCTTCGGCCTGGCCTACCTGGCTTCCTTCCTCACCTACCGTGCCGTGCTGGCCTGGGGGACGTGATGAACCATCTGTCCGATGCGATCGTCTGGGTGATCGTCGCTGCCGCGGCGGTCTATGCGGCGCGGGCGCTGCTGCCGGCCAACGTCGGCCGTGCGCTGCGCTTGCGTCCCGCCGGTGACGACGGCGGCTGCCATGGCCCGTCCGCTGCGCAGCGCAAGGATGCCGCCTGCGGCGTGGGCTGCAGCGGCTGCGCCACGGGGCAGGCGGCGAGAAAGGCCTGAGCCGCGGGCCTCAGGCCGAGCCGTCGCGCGCCTGCAGCCCGGTTCCGCCCAGTCCCTTGGGCAGCGGGAAGCGCACCGATTCCTCGACGCCCTTCATGCGCTGCACGGACAGCGCGCCCAGCGACTTCAGCCGCGCGATGACCTGCTGCACCAGCACGTCGGGCGCCGACGCCCCGGCGGTCAGCCCCACGCGCACGCCTTCGCCCAACCACCCGGGCTGCAGGTCCTCCGGGCAATCGACCATGTAGGCGGGCGTGCCCAGGCGCTCGGCCAGCTCGCGCAGGCGGTTGCTGTTTGAGCTGGTGGGACTGCCGACGACGACCAGCACGTCCACCTGCGGCGCCAGCAGCTTGACCGCGTCCTGGCGGTTCTGCGTGGCGTAGCAGATGTCCTGCTGCTTGGGTTCGCGCACGTTCGGGAAGCGTTGCTTGATCGCGGCCAGGATGCCGGCCGCATCGTCCACCGACAGCGTGGTCTGGGTGACTACGGCCAGCCGGTCCGGGTTGTGGACCTGCACGCGGGCCACGTCGGCGATGTCCTCGACCAGGTAGATGCTGTCGTTGAGCTGTCCCATCGTGCCTTCGACTTCCGGATGGCCCTTGTGGCCGATCATCAGGAATTCGTAGCCCTCGCGGTGCAGCTTGGCGACCTCGATGTGGACCTTGGTCACCAGCGGGCAGGTGGCGTCGAAGACCTGGAAGCCGCGGCTTGCCGCCTCCTGGCGCACCTGCTGGCTCACGCCATGGGCGGAGAAGACCAGCGTGGCGCCGGGCGGTACGTCGGCCAGATCCTCGATGAAGACCGCGCCCTTGGCCTTCAGGTCGTTGACCACGTAGGTGTTGTGCACGATCTCGTGGCGCACGTAGACCGGTGCGCCGAAGAGCTTGAGCGCGCGCTCGACGATCTCGATCGCGCGGTCCACGCCCGCGCAGAAGCCGCGCGGCTCGGCCAGGATGACTTCGGAGACGGTGCCCATCGTTCGTTCCTGCGTGCGGTCAGAGGACGCCGATGATGCGCACTTCGAAGTTCAGCGCCACGCCGGCCAGCGGATGGTTGAAGTCGAAGACGGCCCAGTCGTCGCCGCCGGGGCCCAGCTCGCGCAGCACGCCGACGAAGCCGCCCTGGCCCTCGGGGCCGGGGAACTGGACCACGTCGCCGACGGAGTAGGTGGCGTCCAGGTCGCCATGCTTGCGCAGCAGGGCCATGGAGACGCGCTGCATCAGCTCGGGGTTGCGCGGGCCGAAGGCCTCCTCGGGCGCCAGGGCCAGCGTGGTGTGGGTGCCTTCGGCCAGGCCGATCAGGCGCGCCTCGATGCCCGGCGACAGCTCGCCCGAGCCGATGGACAGCGTCGCCGGCGTGCCGTCGAAGGTGTTGACCACGTCGGCCCCGTCGGGGCCGCTCAGGCGGTAGTGCAGGGTCAGGAAGGAACCGTCCTGGACGGTGGGCGTGGACGCGGACATCGGCTATCGGATCTGGAAGAGAGGGGGCGGCGGCGGCCTGCCGCGCCACCCCGGGCCGGGGGCCGCCGAGGAGGGTGGGGCGGCCGCGGGTGCTGACCTAGACTGGGCCCTCGATTGTAGAAGGGGGGTTGCAAGGCCCCAGCCGTCGGGCCGGCTCCGGCGGCCGATCCCGGCAAATCCGTCGCATCCGCCCTGCCTCAGCCATGAAAGACCTCCCCGCCGAACTGCGCCCGCGCGAGAAGCTGCTGGCCCATGGGGCCGCCGCGTTGGCCGACGCCGAGCTGCTGGCCCTGCTGCTGCGCACGGGACTGCCGGGGCAGGGCGTGCTGCTCTGGGCGCAGGCGCTGCTGGACCGCTTCGGCGGCGTGGCCGGACTGCTGCATGCGGGGCTGGCGGAGCTCAAGGGCATCAAGGGCCTGGGGCCGGCCAAGCGCGCCGAACTGGCCGCGGTGCTGGAGCTGTCGCGCCGCGTGCTGGCCACGCAGCTGGCGCAGCGCCCGGTCTTCGACCGCCCGCAGGCGGTCAAGGACTACCTGAAGTTGCGCCTGGCCGAGCTGCCGCACGAGGTCTTCGCCGTGCTCTTCCTGGATGCCCAGCACCGGCTGATCGCCTGCGAGGAGATGTTCCGCGGCACGCTGGCGCAGACCAGCGTCCACCCTCGCGAGGTGGTGCGCCGCACGCTGGAGCTGAACGCCGCGGCGGTCATCCTGGCCCACAACCACCCCTCGGGCGTGGGCGAGCCCTCGCGCGCCGACGAGCTGCTGACCAGCACGCTGCGCTCGGCCCTGGGCCTGGTGGACGTGCGGGTGCTCGACCACATCGTCGTCGCGCGCGAAGGCGTGGTCTCCTTCAGCGAGCGGGGGCTGATGTGAGCCGCGGCCGCCGCCCCGATCCGGCGGACCAGCCGCTCAACGGCCTGGGTGCGCTCAAGCAGATCTGGAAGGACCACCAGCGCGACCTGGAGCGCCGGCGCGTCGAGCAGCTGCGCCGCGAGGCCGAGGAGCGCGAACGCCAGCGCCAGCAGGCCGCCTTCCGCCAGATGGTGGGCCCGGTGACGCCGCTGGCACCCACCGGCCGCCTGCAGCCCGACCGCCTGCGCCCGCCTCCGCATCCGCGCAGCCGCGAGCTGGACGAGCAGGCGGTGCTGCAGGAGTCGCTGTCCGACGAGTTCGACGTCGAGTCCCTGCTGGAGACCGATGCGGACCTGGCCTTCCGCCGTCCGGAGGTCGCGCCCGACGTGCTCAAGCGCCTGCGCCGCGGCCAGTGGTCCATCCAGGGCCAGGTGGACCTGCACGGCCTGCGCCGCGACGAGGCCCGCGAGACGCTGGGCGCCTTCCTGCGCGAGGCCGGCCGCCAGGGCTGGCGCTGCGTGCGCGTGGTGCATGGCAAGGGGCTGGGCTCGCCCGGCCGCACGCCGGTCCTCAAGGGCAAGGTGCGCAGCTGGCTGGTGCAGAAGAACGAGGTGCTGGCTTTCGTGCAGGCGCGGGCCGACGAAGGCGGAGCAGGGGCGCTGGTGGTGCTGCTGCAGCCGCTGCCGGCGGGGCAGGGCGGGCGCTGACGCGCCGGCCGGCTCAGGCCTTGGTGGCCTTGTCCTGCATCTGTTGCAGCCGGGTCGCGATCGCGCCCACGGCCTGCGCGGCCGCACTGCCCGGCTGCTTCTCGATCAGCAGGTGGCGCTTCTGCACGGCCTCGCGCACCGCGGTGTCCAGCGGGACGTCGCCGACGAAGCTCAGCCGCGGCGGCGCGCCGTTGCGGCAGGCGACGAAGCGGTCCACCACCTGCTGCAGCTGGTGGGCGACCTGCTTGCCGTCACCCGCGCGCAGCACCTGGTTGATCGCCAGGTGCAGGGAGCTGCGTTCCTGCTGGGAGGCCAGCACCTTGATGGTGGCGTAGGCATCCGTCAGCGACGTGGGTTCGGGCGTGGCGACGACGAGCACTTCCTCGGCCAGCGAGATCGCATAGAGCACGACGTCGGAGATGCCGGCACCGGTGTCCAGCAGGATGACGTCGAAGCGCGGGACCACGGCCTCGATCACCTGGTGCAGCTGGTCGCGCACCTCGGGCGTCAGGCGCGAGTACTCCACCAGCCCCGAGCCGGCCAGCAGCACCGAGAACCCGCCGGGGGCCGGCAGGATGGCGTCCTCCAGCTTGCACTTGCTGGTGAAGACGTCGTGCAGCGTCAGCTTCGGATAGAGGTTCAGCACCACGTCCAGGTTGGCCAGGCCGAGGTCGGCATCCAGCACCAGTACCCGCAGGCCGCGCTTGGCCAGGGCGGCTGCCAGGTTGGCGGTGATGAAAGTCTTGCCCACGCCGCCCTTGCCGCTGGTGACGGCCAGGGTGCGGGCGCGGCGGCCGCTCGGCGCGGCCGCGCCGTTGGAGGCGGTGGTGGGGCTCATTGGGATTCGTGCCGAGGTGCGATGGAGGCGAAGGGCGGCGGTGCGCCCTCTGCGTTATCGGCTTCGGACGACGGAGACAGGAGGGTGAACAGGAGGCCTTTTTCCTCGGCGCTGACCATGGGCAGCGGCGGAAGCTCCAGGCAGGCGCGATTGCGCCCGCCGTGCTTGGCCCGGTAGAGCTGGCGGTCGGCGCGCTCGGTCCACAGCGCGGCCGACGAGCGCACCCACTGCGGCGCGAAGGCGCCGCCGGCGGACACGGTGACCTCGATGGACAGCTGCGGGCTGACCACGATGGGCTTGGACGCCACGCGCTCGCGGATGCGCTCGGCCACGGCCTGGCCGAAGGCCGGGGCGCAGTTGGGCAGGATGACGGCGAACTCCTCGCCGCCGACGCGGCAGACGGTGTCCATCGGCCGCACGCAGTCCTGCAGCACGTGGGCCACGGCCTGGATCACCACGTCGCCGGCTGCATGGCCGTGGGTGTCGTTGACGCGCTTGAAATGGTCGATGTCCAGCACCAGCACCAGGGCCGGCTCGCCGGTGCGGGCGACACGGTCGACCTCGCGCTCGATGGCCAGCTCGAACTGGCGCCGGTTGGACAGTCCGGTCAGGGCGTCGCGGCTGGAGAGGTCACACAGCGCGTCGATCAGCGACTGCAGCCATTGCGTGGAGTCGGCGCCTTCAGGCGGCATCAGCTCGCGCCCGGATTGCGCCAGCAGGCGCAGGGCGTCGTCCAGGCGCAGCGCCTGGCGATCGGGGCCGGCGGCTTGTTCGGGTGCGGCAGCGGTGTCGGGTGTGTGCGGTTCCACGTTTTTCCGGGGCTGCATGGCGGCGAAACAGGGACGAGACGGATGCAGCTTGCCTCAGATTGCGGACGAGTCTAAGCGGCCGGACCCGCAGGCGCCGGGGGAAACGAGGGGCTTTACCGGGTCTTCTCGCGGCGGACACGGGCGGCGGCGTAACAGCCCGGGGGGCTGCTCAAGCCATCAGGATGCCGACCGATAACCGGAGGGTCTTCGACCAGCCGGCGCGTGCCGGCCTTGCCTGGCCCATCCGTTTGCCGCACATGCCCACGCTCGCCGCCCCTTCCTCCGCTGATACCGGCTCCGCGCAACAGCGCGAGTTCTCGTTCAGCACGCAGGACTTCGACCGGGTGCGCGAGCTGATCTACCAGCGCGCAGGCATCAACCTGCATGCGGGCAAGCAGGCCATGGTCTACAGCCGGCTGTCGCGCCGCCTGCGTGAAACCGGTCACACCTCATTCGTCGAGTACCTGCGCTGGCTGGAGTCCAACCAGGGCCCGCAGGCGCATGCGGAGTGGCAGGAGTTCATCAACTGCCTGACCACCAACCTGACCTCCTTCTTCCGCGAGGAGCATCACTTCCACATCCTCTCCGAGGCCCTGCGTGCGCGCGGCAACAAGCCGCTGCGGCTGTGGTGCAGCGCGGCTTCCACGGGCGAGGAGCCGTACTCGCTGGCGATGACGGCGGTCGAGGCCATGGGCCCGGGCGCAAGCATCAAGATCGTCGCCAGCGACATCGATACCAAGGTGCTGGCCACGGCCGAGCGCGGCGTCTACGAGGCCGGCGCCCGCGGCCTGTCGCCCGAGCGCCTGAAGGCCCACTTCATGCGCGGCAAGGGCAACAACATGGGCTTCATCCGCGTCAAGCCCGAGCTCAACCGCCTCATCGAGTTCCGCCCGCTGAACCTGATGCACGACAACTGGCAGCTGGGCGAGCCCTTCGACTACGTCTTCTGCCGCAACGTGATGATCTATTTCGACGCTGCGACACAGCACCGCGTGCTGCAGCGTATCCACGCGGTGCTCAAGCCGGGAGGGCTGCTGTTCGTCGGCCACTCCGAGAACTTCACCGAAGCTCGGTCGCTGTTCCGCCTCAAGGGCAAGACCGTCTACGAGCGCGTGTAAGGCGCAGCCGCATATGACCGCAACAGCCACCCTCAGCCGCCCGGTGAACGAGCGCCACGGCATGACCCGCCTCGAGATGCTCAAGGCGCGCAACCATCGCCCCGGCGAGGCGTCGTTCTACTTCTACGACGCCCACTTCAAGACCGAAGCCGTCAAGGTCCTGCCCGGCGAACACTTCGTCTACGACGAAGACGTGCTGATCATGACGACACTGGGCTCGTGCATCGCGGCCTGCCTGTGGGACCGCTATGCCCACATCGGCGGCATGAACCACTTCATGCTGCCCGATGCTGCCGGCGGCGCCGACAGCGGACGCTACGGCTCCTACGCGATGGAGCTGCTGATCAACGAGATGCTCAAGCGTGGCGCCTCGCGCTCGACGCTGGAGGCCAAGGTCTTCGGCGGTGGCGCGGTGATCCACGGCATGAACACCATCAACGTCGGCGAGCGCAACACGGCCTTCGTCATGGACTACCTGAAGACCGAGCGCATCCCCGTCGTCTCCAAGGACGTGATGGAGATCTACCCGCGCAAGGTCTGCTTCTTCCCGGCCAGCGGCAAGGCCATGGTCAAGCGCCTGGCGCCCACCAATCCGGACGCGATCGTGGCGCAGGAGCGCGCGGCGGCATCCAAGGTGGTGCCGCAGGCCACCGGCGGCGGCTCGGTCGAGCTGTTCTGAGGCTGCGGCAGCCGGGCGACGAACAACGAACAAACGACGGGAGCCGAGATGGCCAAGACGCGCGTGGTGGTGGTGGACGATTCGGCGCTGGTGCGCAGTCTGCTGGGCGAGATCATCAACCGCCAGCCGGACATGGAATGCATCGGCGCGGCGGCCGACCCCTTCGCCGCGCGCGAGATGATCCGCAACCTCAACCCGGATGTGATCACGCTGGACGTCGAGATGCCGCGCATGGACGGCATCGACTTCCTGTCCAAGCTGATGCGCCTGCGCCCGATGCCGGTGGTGATGGTCTCCACGCTGACCGAACGCGGTGCCGACGTCACCTTGAAGGCGCTCGAACTGGGCGCCATCGATTTCGTCGCCAAGCCCAAGATCGGCGTGGCCGACGGCCTGCGCCTGCTGGCCGCCGAGATCACCGAAAAAGTCCGCATCGCCGCCAAGGCCCGGGTGCACAAGCTGCAGGTGGCCGACCCGACCCTGCATGCGGCTCCCAGCGCCTCGCGGCCGATGCCGCTGAACCCCATCCTGCCCAGCACGCTGAACATCGGCCGCCTGTCGACCGAGAAGCTGATCTTCATCGGCGCCTCCACCGGCGGCACCGAGGCCACGAAGGAAGTCCTGCTGAACCTGCCGCCGGATTCACCCGGCGTGGTCATCACCCAGCACATGCCGCCGGGCTTCACCAAGAGCTATGCCGCGCGCCTGGACGGCCTGTGCCGCATCGGCGTCAAGGAGGCCCAGGACGGCGAGCGCATCCTGCCCGGCCATGCCTACATCGCGCCGGGTGGCCTGCACCTGAGCGTGGAGCGCTCGGGCGCCAACTACATCGCCCGCGTGCGCGACGGCGATCCGGTCAACCGCCACAAGCCCAGCGTCGAGGTGCTCTTCCAGTCCGCAGCCCGCGTGGCAGGGCCCAACGCCATCGGCATCATGCTGACCGGCATGGGCGCCGACGGCGCCCGCGCGATGCGCGAGATGCACGACGCCGGCGCCTACTGCTATGCGCAGGACGAGGCCAGCTGCGTGGTCTTCGGCATGCCGCGCGAAGCCATCGCGGCCGGTGCGGTGGACGAGGTGCTGCCACTGTCGCAGATCGCGCCGCACATGATGGAGCGGCTGCGCAAGACGTATGGCGCTTCGCTGAACCGGGTCTGAATCCGGTGGCCGAAGCGCAGCGGGCCGAGCGCCGGGCCGCTCCCGAGCCGGCCCGCCGTCCGCGCGCGGGACTGCTCGGCGCATTCGCCGGGCGAGGGGCTAAAGGAACAGCGACTGCAGGTCGCTGAGGAAGTCGAAGCCGCGGTCGGTCGGACACACTCTGGCGTTGCGGCCAGGCTGATCCAACGCCTCGATCCAATCCCTTTTTTGTGCTTCTTCCAATGCCGACGCGATCGCACTCACCGGCAGCCCGGTGCGCCGCGTGAACAGTTCCAGCTCGAAACCGTCGCGCAGCCTCAGTGCGTTGAGCATGAACTCGAAGGGCAGGGCCTTGCGCGCCACTTCCTCGCTCGACGAGACGGCCGCACCGGCCAGTGCCTTGTCCATGTAGGTCTGCGGCTCGCGCCAGCGCGTCTGCCGCACCACGCGGTGCGGGAAGGACAGCTTGCCGTGCGCGCCTGCGCCGATTCCCAGGTAGTCGCCGAAGCCCCAGTAGTTGAGGT
The DNA here is from genome assembly GCA_004322345.1 of Aquabacterium sp. GTDB lineage: Bacteria > Pseudomonadota > Gammaproteobacteria > Burkholderiales > Burkholderiaceae_C > Aquabacterium. Next base: position 14,895 of record SCTQ01000171.1, read on the forward strand.
TGTGCAGGCAGCGGTGATGCGGCTTCGCGTAGGCGGAGACCTCGTAGCGCCCCAGCCCTGCGGCCATCGTGCGCTCGGTGATCGTGTCCAGCATCCCGTAGGCCGCGTCCTCGTCGGGCAGGTCCTGCGGCGTGCGCGTGGCGAAGCGCGTGTTGGGCTCGATGGTCAGGTGGTAGACCGACAGGTGGGGCGGCGAGAAGGACAGGGCCTGGTCCAGGTCGGCCTGCAACTGCGCCTCGGTCTGGCCGGGCAGGGCGTACATCAGGTCCAGGTTGAAGGTGTCGAAGCAGCGCGCGGCTTCCTCCACCGCGGCCAGCGCCTGCGCGCGGTCGTGCACGCGGCCCAGGGCCTTCAGCTTGCCGTCGTCGAAGCTCTGCACGCCGATGGACAGGCGATTGACGCCGGCCTCGCGGAAGGCCTTGAAGCGGTCGCGCTCGAAGGTGCCGGGGTTGGCCTCCAGCGTGATCTCGGCATCGGCCTCCAGCGGCAGGCGGGCACGGATGTCGGACAGCAGGC
>SCTQ01000172.1 GCA_004322345.1 Aquabacterium sp.
CAACCTGGACGCCGCGCGCACCCAGGCCGAGATCGCCGTGGCCCAGTACCGCAAGGCGGTGCAGGTGGCCTTGCGCGAGACCGCCGATGCGCTGGCCGGGCTGGAAACCTACGAGGTGCAGATGCGCGCGCAGCAGGCCCAGGCCGAGGCCGAGCAGAAGCGCTACGACCTGACCGACCTGCGCTACCGCGCGGGAGCCTCCAGCCAGCTCGACCAGCTCGACGCCCAGCGGTCGCTGCTGGCCACGCAGCAGGCGGCCGTGCAGTCGCGCGTCAGCCTGCTGCAGGCCCGCGTGGCGCTGTACCGCGCGCTGGGCGGCGACTGGAGCGAGCCGATACGCGACGAGCGCGACGTGCCGCGGCCGGACGCCGCCTCGGCGGCGCGCTGATCAGCCCTTCGAGGCGCGTCGCTCGCGCTTGCCCGCGTGGTGCGGCGGCGGGGCCGGGTTGAGCTCCAGCGTCATCTGGGTCTCCAGCCCGTGGCCCTCCAGCTTCATGCCCACGCGCCTGGCGAGCTCCAGCATCGGCTGGTTGGCGCTCAGCGCCACCCCGGTGAGGGTCTGCGTTCCGTTGCCGCGCAGGTAGCCGATCAGCGTGTTCATAAGCAGCCGGCCCATGCCGCGGCCCTTGGCGTCGGGGTGCACCTGCACCGCGAACTCGGCCTGCACGTTGTCCGGGTCGGACAGGCCGACGACGTAGCCGAGGATCCGTGCCTGCGGCACATCGGCGCTGTCGAAGGCGACGAAGGTCATCTCGCGGTCGTAGTCGATCTGGCTGTAGCGCGCCAGCTCGGCATGCGAGAACTCGCCGCGCCGCGCGAAGAAGCGCATGCGCAGGTCCTCCTCGGGCACGGACTCGAAGAAGGCGCGCAGGGCGGGCTCGTCCTCGGGGCGAATGGGACGCAGGAAGACCTCGCCGCCGCCGGCGGTCACGCGCGACTCCAGCTCGGCCGGATAGGGGCGGATGGCCAGGCGCTCCCGCGCACGGCGGCCGGGATGCGCGGCCAGGCGGATGCGCGCGTCCAGTGCGACCACGCCGTCGGCATCGGCCAGCAGCGGGTTGATGTCGATCTCGGCCACCTCGGCCAGGTCGCAGACCATCTGGGAGACCTTCAGCAGCACCAGGTAGAGGGCCTCGAAGTCGATGGCCGCGTGGTCGCTGTAGCCGGCCAGCAGCTTCGACACGCGGGTGCGCGAGACCAGGTCGCGCGCCAGCACGGTGTTCAGCGGCGGCAGCGTGACGGCGCGGTCGCGCACGATGTCGGCCGCGGTGCCGCCCTGGCCGAAGGCGATCACCGGGCCGAAGACGGGATCGGTGGCGACGCTGATGACCAGCTCGTGCGCCTGTGGCCGGCGCACCATGGCCTGCACGCTGAAGCCGCCCAGCACGGCATCGGGCCGCAGGTCGCGCAGGCGCTGGCGCATGCCTTCGGCCGCGGCGCGCACGGCGTCGGCGGTGTCCAGGTCCAGCGCGACGCCGCCGACCTCGGACTTGTGGGTGACGCCCGGCGCGACGATCTTCAGCACCACCGGGAAGCCGATGTCCGCGGCCGCGGCCACGGCGGCGTCCACCGTCTTCGCCAGCAGCGACTCCACCACCGGGATGCCGTAGGCCGACAGCACGTCCTTGGCCTCCAGCTCGGTCAGCGTGCTGCGGCCGGCGGCGCTTGCGGCGGCCAGCAGCTCGCGCGCCTGGGCCACGTCGGGTTGCCAGTTGCCGGGGATGGAGGCCGGCGTCTGCAGCAGGGTCTCCTGGTTGCGCCGGTACTCGGCCAGGCGGGCGAAGGCGCGCACGGCCTGCTCGGGGGTGTCGAAGGCCGGCAGGCGCGCGGCCTCGCACTGGCGCATCGCGTCCTGCACCGCGGCGCCGCCCAGCCAGGCGGTGACGACGGTCTTGCGGCTGCCCTGCAGCAGCGGCACGCAGGCCGCGGCGATGTCGGCGGTGGAGACGATGGCGTTGGGCGCATGCATGAAGAGCACGGCGTCGACCTGGTCGGAGGCGAGCACCGCGTTGAGCGTCTGCACGTAGCGCTCCACCGGCGCGGCGCCCAGGATGTCCACCGGATTGGTACGCGACCAGCTCGCGGGCAGGAAGCGGTCCAGCTTGTCGATCAGGGCCGGGTCGGGCTCGGGCAGGCTGCGCCCGCGCAGGCCCACGGCATCGGCGGCCAGCACGCCGGCGGTGGCGCCGTTGGTCACGACCAGCAGGCGTTCGCCGCGCGGCTGGCGCGCGTGGGCCAGGGTCTGCGCGGCGTCGAACAGGCCGCGCATGGTCTCCACGCGCAGCATGCCGGCGCGGCGTATGGCGGCGTCGAAGACCTCGTCGTCGCCGGCCGGCGCGCCGCTGTGCAGGGACGCTGCCTTCAGGCCGGTGCCGGCGCGGCCGGCCTTGACGACGATCACCGGCTTGTTGCGCGAGGCCGCGCGCGCGGCCGACAGGAACTTGCGCGGCGACTGCACCGATTCCATGTACATCAGGATGGCGCGGGTCTGGCGGCAGGTGGCCAGGTAGTCGAGCATGTCGCCGAAGTCCACGTCGGCGCAGTCGCCCATCGAGACGAAGTTGGAGAAACCGATGGAGCGCGTATGCGCCCAGTCCAGCAACGCGCTGGTCAGGCCGCTGGACTGCGACAGGAAAGCCAGGTCGCCCGCGGCCGGCATCAGGTGGGTGAAGCTGGCGTTCAGGCCGATGTCGGGTACCAGCAGGCCCACGCAATCGGGCCCCAGGATGCGCAGCAGGTGGGGGCGCGCGGCTGCCAGCATGGCCTCCTGCAGCGAATGCCCCTTGGCGTCCTTCTCGTGCAATCCGGCGCTGAGCACGATGGCGGCCTTGCAGCCCTTGCGGCCCAGCTCGTGGATGAGGCCGGGCACGGTGGGAGCGGGCGTGCAGATCACCGCCAGCTCGGGCACGCCCGGCAGGTCCGCGGCATGGGCCCATGCCGGCCTGCCGGCCACCGTGCGATGCCGCTTGCTGACCGCCCACACGGGGCCCTTGAACCCCGACGCGCCCATGTTGCGCATCACGATGGAACCGAGGCTGCCCGGACGGTCGGAGGCGCCGATCACGGCGACGGACTGCGGACGCAGGAGATGCTGGAGGTTGCGGATGCTCATGTGGGCCGCATGGTGCCAGCGAACGGCGGGCGAGGAAACGCGGGCAGGGCCCGCTGGCGCTCAGTGGGCCATCAGGACCGGCACGGTCATGGACTTGAGCAGCGTGCGCGTGGTCCCGCCCAGCAGCCATTCACGTGCCCGGCTGTGGCCGTAGCAGCCCATCACCAGCAGGCTGGCATCCAGGTCGGACGCCATCGACAGCAGCGGATCGGCCACGTCGTTGGACGGGCTGCCCAGCTGGTGCAGCGTCGCGTTCACGCCATGGGCGCGCAGCCAGCGGTCCAGGTCGGCGCCGGGCGGCGGGTTGCCGTCGACCGCGGTTTCGCCGACCGCCACGTGCACGCGCGCGGCGCGCTGCAGCCAGGGCAGGGCGGCCGTGACGGCGCGCGCGGCCTCGCGCGTGGGCTTCCATGCGACGAGCACCGTGCGGCCGATGGCCTGGATGTCCGTGGCGTAGGGCACCACCAGCGCCGGGCAGCCGCTGTCCACGACGACCGAGGCGACGAAGTCCGGCGGCACCACGTCCTGAGTTGCGTCGTTCTCGCCGTGCTGGCCCAGCACCAGGAGGTCGGCGCACAGTGCGCGGCGGGCGAATTCGCGCGGGGCATCCAGCGCGACCCATTCCTCCCAATGCAGGCGCGGGCGGCCGGCGGCAGCCTCGTCGAACACGGCCTTGGCGCGCAGGCGGCGCTCCAGGTCGATCTCCGACGGGATGGGGCCGACCGTGCCGGTGCCCAGCGCGGCAGGGTAGAGCGCCAGCCAGGGCATCACCGCGTAGAGCGCGGTGACCTGGGCGTCGAACGCCTCGGCCGCCTGGTTGGCGGCGAGCAGGCGCCGCTTGCCGGACGGCGAGCCGTCCAGGTGCAGCAGGATGGACTTGGGCTGGGTCATGCGCATCTCTCCGACAAGGGTCCGCGTGGAATCGTTGCGACGGAAGTTAAAGCACGGCCCGCGCCGGGCTATTGAGCTGGATCAGCCCCGCCGGCGCCGCCCGCGGGCGGATCGGCCCGGGTGGCGGCCGCGTAGGCCTCCTGGAAGCGCGCCGGCATGCGTCGCACCCGGCCCTGGGCGATGTCCACGCAGACGAAGTGCGTCTGTCCGCGGAACACCGTCTGGCCGTCGTCCAGCCGGATGAACTGGTAGTGCCGGTGCAGCGAGTACTTGTCGATGCCCGTCAGCCAGGTGCCCAGCACGATGCGTTCACCCAGGCGCGTGGCCAGGCGGTAGTCCAGCTCGTGGCGGCGCACGACCATGCCGTGGCCGGCGGCCTCGTAATCGGCCGGCCCCAGCCCCAGGGCCGTCGAGTGCGCCCAGGCCACCTGCTCCAGCCAGGCGAGGTAGACGACGTTGTTCGTGTGGCGCATCAGGTCGATGTGGGCATCCTCCACCTGCACGGCCAGCGTGTGCGGGGCGGGGCGGTCCCAGTCGAGCGCAGCGTGCTCCGGACTCAAGGCATCTCTCCCTGCCGGTAGCGCAGCACGTCCAGCGCCGACACCGGCGCCGCGGCGTGGCCCCAGCTGCCGCGGATGTAGGTCAGGACGGCGGCGATGTCGGCATCGTCCAGCGTCTGCGTGAAGGGCGGCATGCCATAAGGCCGTGGATGGCCCGCGGTGGACGGCGGGAAGCCGCCGGCCAGCACCACCTTCACCAGGTTGGCCGGCACGTCCAGTGTCACCGCGCGGTTGCCGGCCAGCGCGGGATAGGCGCCGCGGGCGCCCTGGCCGGTCTCGCCGTGGCAGTCGGCGCAGTGCTTGCCGTACAGGGCCGCGCCCTTGCGCATCACCTCGGGGTCGGCTGGCTGGGCGGCCTGGGGCACGGCGGGGCCGGACTGCGGCAGGTCCTTCAGGAAGACGGCGATGGCGTCCAGGTCGGCCGCGTGCAGCCGGCTGGTGCTGCGGAAGACGACCTCGGCCATCGGCCCCAGCACCGAGCCGCGCGGCGCCACGCCGTCGCGCAGCAGCGCGACGACCTCGGCCTGCGGCCAGTCCGCCACGCCGGCCTCGTGCGCGGCGGCCAGCGAGGGGGCGTACCAGTTCTGCATCGGGATCAGCCCGCCGCCCAGCTCGTACTGGCCGCTGCTGGTGGCGCCCATCGCGTTGCGCTCGGAATGGCAGGCCGCGCAGTGCCCCAGGCCGCGCACGAGATAGGCTCCGCGCATCCATTGCGTCGACTTGCCCGGCTCCGGCGCCATGCCTTCCTGCGGCCCGGCACGGAAGAACAGCGCGCGCCACACCGCCAGCGCCGCACGCGTGTCGTAGGGGAAGCGCAGCTCGTGCGGCCGCGTGGCCTGCTGCACCGGTGGCAGGCTGTGCAGGTAGGCGTACAACGCGTCGCTGTCCTCGCGCGTGACCAGCGTGTAGCTCGGGTAGGGGAAGGCGGGATAGAGCAGCCGGCCGTCGCGCGAGCGGCCGTTGTGCAGCGCGCGCCAGAAGTGGTCGGCGCTCCAGCCGCCGATGCCGGTGGCCTGGTCCGGCGTCAGGTTGGAGGCGTAGACGGTGCCGAAGGGCGTGGCGATGCCGCGCCCTCCTGCATAGGGCATGCCGCCGCGCGTGGTGTGGCAGCCGGCGCAATTGCCGGCCAGCGCGAGATAGGCGCCGCGTTCGATCTGCGCAGGCGTCGGATGGAAGGGCGCGGGATGCTCGGGGATGGCCGCCTCGCCCCGGCGGTTCAGCGTGCAGACGATGGCCACCAGGATGCCCGCCAGCAGTGGGACGAGCAGCAGGCGCAGCGCGATACGGCGGGCATGCATGGCGGGCCGCTCCTTCACTTCAGCGCGCTGCCGCAGGCCAGCGGCAGCTTCGCCGCGGGCGCGGGCGCGGGATGGGCCTGCGCCGGCACCGCCTGCGAGGACAGCCAGGCCGACAGCGCGCTGATGTCGTCGGGCGTCAGCGGCGCGGTGATCTCGGCCATGCAGTCGGGCGCGGTGGCGCGGCGGTGGCCCAGCTTCCAGGCGCCCAGCTGCGCATTGAGGTAGTCGCGCGGCAGGCCCAGCAGCCCGGGCGTGGCCGGCAGCATCCCCGTCAGCGCCTGGCCGTGGCATTGCACGCAGGCGGGGATGCGGCGGTCCGCGTCGCCCTGCATTACCAGCACGCGGCCGTGTTCCAGCTGCGGCTTCGGCGCGCTGGCCGGCTCGGGTGAGGGATAGGGCAGGTCCAGCGCGGCGTAGTACTGCGCCATCTCCAGCAGGTAGGCGTCGGACAGGTGCCCGACCAAATAGGTCATCACCGCGTAGTCGCGCCGGCCGTCGCGGAAGTTGACGAGCTGGTTGTAGAGGTAGCCCGCCGGCTTGCCGGCGATGCGCGGGAAATAGCCCTGGTTGGTCGAGCGCCCCTCCTTGCCATGGCAGGCCGCGCAGGCGACGACGCGCTGGGCGATGGTGTCGGGCACCGTGGGGGCACCGGGTGCGGCGTGCGCGATGGACAAGGCCGACAGTCCCGGCAGCAGGACGTGCCGGGCCAGGCGCAGGGACGAGGGCGGGGCAGCGGGACGGTGCATGCGTGCGAGGAACCGGGGGTGGCTCGCAGTATGCAGCGTGCCGCGCGCCCATCAATTGGACGCTTTGTCCCAGCCCGCGGCTTTCGGCGGCGTGCCGGCGCGCTGCCAGGCTTTCACAGCGCGTTCTCGGTGTCGTCGTCCTCGAGGATGCTGCGCGCCGTGCGGAAGGGGAGGCGGTTGTGGCACGGCATGACGAGCTCGAAGGCGTTGGCATCGCCGGCCGCCGCACAAGAAAAAACGGACCGTTGCCAGCGGCAGCGGTCCGTTTGCCAGGGGCCGGGCGAGGCTCAGCCGCGGCGCGCCGGAGTCGGCGGGGGGCCGCTGCGCTCGAGGTGGCGGAAGGTGATGCGGCCCTTGGTCAGGTCATAGGGCGACATCTCCAGCGACACCTTGTCGCCGGCCAGGATGCGGATGTGGTTCTTGCGCATGCGGCCGGAGGTGTAGGCCACGAGCTGGTGGCCGTTCTCCAGCGTCACGCGGAAGCGGGAGTCCGGCAGCACCTCGTCCACCGAGCCGCGCATTTCGATCAGATCTTCTTTCGCCATCAGGACTCCTCGATATGTCCGCAACGGGAAACGGGACGCCACCGGCATGCTCGGCCGGCGCACGGGCCGGGCCCGGTTGCGGGTTTGGACTAAGCAACAAG
>SCTQ01000173.1 GCA_004322345.1 Aquabacterium sp.
GGTATGCCAATCCGATCGAGCGCTACGGCATCGCCGCCTTCGTCGCCGATGCGAAGCAGTCGGGTGTGGACGGGGTGCTCGTCGTCGACTACCCGCCCGAGGAATGCGAGGAGTTCGCCGCGCAGTTGAAGGCTGGCGGCATGGACCCCATCTTCCTGCTCGCGCCGACCTCCACCGAGGACCGCATGGGCATGGTCGGGCGCATCGCCAGTGGCTATGTCTACTATGTCTCGCTCAAGGGCGTGACCGGGGCCGGGCACCTGGACACCGACGCCGTCGCGCAGATGGTGCCGCGCATCCGCAAGCATGTCGCCGTGCCGGTGGGCGTGGGCTTCGGCATCCGCGACGCGCAGACGGCACAGGCCGTGGCGCGCGTGTCCGATGCCGTTGTCATCGGCTCGAAGATCGTGCAGTTGCTCGAAGAGAGCAGCCGTGAGAAAGTGGCCGAAGCCGCCGGCGGTTTCATCCGCGAGATCCGCACCGCGCTCGATGCGCTGTGAACCGACGCACCTGAACAGGAGCAAGAGATGAGCTGGCTAGAGAAACTGCTGCCGCCCAAGATCCAGCAGACCGACCCGAGCGAACGCCGCTCGGTGCCCGAAGGCCTGTGGGTCAAGTGCCCGTCGTGCGAGACGGTGCTCTACAAGACCGACCTGGAGCAAAACCAGAACGTCTGCCCGAAGTGCGCCCACCACCATCGCATCGGTGCGCGCGAGCGGCTCGACGCCTTCCTCGACGCCGAGGGCCGCTACGAGATCGGACAGGAAGTGCTGCCGGTGGACCCGCTGCGTTTCAAGGACAGCAAGAAGTACCCCGATCGCCTGAAGGATGCGCTGGAGACCACTGGCGAGACCGATGCGCTGGTCGTCATGGGCGGTGCGCTGCACAGCATCCCCGTGGTCGCGGCCTGCTTCGAGTTCGACTTCATGGGCGGCTCCATGGGCTCGGTCGTCGGCGAGCGCTTCGTGCGCGGCGTCGAGGCGGCGCTTGACCAGAAGACGCCCTTCATCTCCTTCGCGGCCACCGGCGGGGCGCGCATGCAGGAGGGCCTGCTGAGCCTGATGCAGATGGCCAAGACCAACGCGGCCATCGCGCGCCTGGCGAAGGCGAAGCTGCCCTACATCAGCGTGCTGACCGATCCCACCATGGGCGGCGTGTCCGCCAGCTTCGCCTTCGTCGGCGACGTCGTGATCGCCGAGCCCAAGGCACTGATCGGCTTCGCCGGCCCGCGCGTGATCGAGAACACGGTGCGCGAGAAGCTGCCAGAAGGCTTCCAGCGCAGCGAGTTCCTGCTGCAGACCGGTGCGCTGGACATGATCATCGACCGCCGGGAACTGCGCTCGACCATCGCGCGCTGCATCGCGATGCTCCAGCGCCAGAGCGCCGACGCGGTGGCCTGAGGCCGGCCCTGCCGCGCGCGAGACGAACGCTTGCACACTCGATGACGGGCTGCCTGCGCAGCCCGTTGTCTTTCCCGAGACCGATTTCGCCATGTCCGACAAGACGCTAGCCGACTGGCTGCAATACGCCGAGCGCCAGCACGGCGCCGCCATCGCCCTCGGGCTGGAGCGCGTGCAGGCCGTACGCGAACGCCTGGGCCTGAACTTTGACGTCCCTGTGTTCACGGTGGCCGGCACGAACGGCAAGGGCTCCACTTGCGCGATGCTCGAAGCCATCCTGCGCGAATCGGGCTTTCGCACCGGCGTCTACACCTCGCCCCATCTCGTGCACTTCGAGGAGCGCTGCCGCGTCGACGGCCGCCCCGTGGATGCCGGCGCACTGCTGCCGCACTTCGAGGCCGTCGATGCCGCGCGCGGCGACACCGAGCTGACCTACTTCGAGTTCACCACCCTGGTCATCCTGCGGCTGCTGTCGCAATCGGGCCTGGACGCGGTGATCCTGGAGGTCGGCCTCGGCGGCCGGCTCGACGCGGTCAACGTGATCGATGCGGACTGCGCCATCCTCACCAGCATCGACCTCGATCACATGGACTATCTCGGTCCGGACCGCGAGACCATCGGCCGCGAGAAGGCCGGTGTCATGCGCGCCGGCCGCCCCGCGGTCATCAGCGACCCCGTGCCGCCGGCCAGCGTCGTCGTGCATGCGGCCGCCATCGGTGCCGACCTGTGGCTGGCCGGCCGTGACCATCGCTACACCGCCCAGCAGGCTCCCGGCGGTGGCTGGCAGCAATGGGCCTGGCAGGGCCGCAGCCAGCGCTACAGCGGCCTGGCCTATCCCGCGCTGCGGGGCGCCAACCAGCTGATCAACGCCTCGGGCGTGCTGGCTGCGCTGGAGGCCATGCGTCCGCGCCTGCCGGTGAGCGCACAGGCCGTGCGCCTGGGCCTGGCCCGCGTTGAGCTGCCGGGGCGCTTCCAGATCGTTCCCGGGCAACCCACGCTGGTGCTGGACGTCGCCCACAACCCGCACGCCGCGGCCACGCTGGCGCGCAACCTGGACCAGATGGGGTTCTATCCGCGCACGCGCGCCGTCTTCGGCGCGATGGCGGACAAGGACCTGGCCGGCGTCATCGACCCGCTGTTGCCGTTGATCGACGAGTGGCACTGCTGCGACCTGCCCACGCCACGTGCGGCCGCTGCGCAGGTGTTGCAGGCCGCCGTGCAGGACCGCCTGGCTGCCTCGCGCAGCGGGGCAGGGCAGGTGCGCACCGGCACCCATGCCGACCCGCAGTCCGCCCTGGACGCGGCGCTGGAGGCCAGCGACCCCACGGATAGAATCCTGGTCTTCGGATCGTTCTTCACCGTGGGCGGCGTCATCGAGCACGGGCTGCCCAGGCTGAATGCGCGGCACCTGCAGTCCGATCCGGGCGACGGCCGCGGTGAACAGCAGGCCGGCTGAACCAGCACCCATGCCCTTGCCCTCCTTCTTCCAGCGCCTGCGCGACGCCTCCGCGGACACCCGCTCGCGCAACAGCGACCCTGCCGCGTTGGCCCTGGCCCGCGCGCGTGCGCGGCGCCGGCTGATCGGAGCCACCATCCTGGTGATCGCGGCAGTGGCGGGCTTCCCGCTGCTGTTCGATTCCCAGCCCCGGCCTTTGCCCTCGGACCTCGGCGTGCAACTGGTCAAGAGCAACGGCGAGGTGCAGACGGCCCAGGTGGAGTCCAAGCCCGTGGTCGCCCCGTCGACCAAGGCCGGCAAGCGCAGCGAGGACGCTGCGCCCGCCGGGGACGAGGCCAAGCCGGCCAAGGTCGAGAAGCCCGGAAAGCCCGAGAAGCCCGAGAAGCCCGACACCGCCGGCGACAAGCAGGCGGCTGCGCCCAAGCCGGATGCGGCCGCGCAGGTCGTCGCCAACCCGGTTCGCCCCGAGAAGAAGCCGGCGGCCTCGGCGCCGCCCGCCGTGGTGACGGCCGCAGGAGCGAAGGACAAGCAGGACAAGCCCGTCAAGGAAGCCGAGCGCGCCCGTGCGCTGCTGGAGGATCGCGAGCCTGCCGCCGGCACGGCTTCGAACAAGCCCGCCGCCTCGGCCGCGGCAGCCGACGGTGCACGTTTCGTCGTCCAGGTCGGGGCCTATGCCGACGTGGACGCCGCACGCGAGGCCCGCAGCAAGGTCGAACGCCTGGGCCTGAAGACCTACACCCAGGTGATCGAGGGTCCGTCGGGCAAGCGCATCCGTGTACGCATCGGGCCCTTTGCCCAGCGCGACGGCGCCGACCAGGCGGCCGCCAAGGTCAAGCAGGCCGGGTTGACGGCCGCTGTGCTCACGCTTTGAACCCTGGCGGCGGACGTGGTGGTCGATGCTTGAAACGGGCCTGGGCTGGATCGATATGGCATGGTTGGCCGTGCTGTCGATCTCGGTGGTCGTCGGGTTGCTGAGGGGGCTGGTCTCCGAGGTGTTCTCGCTGCTGGGCTGGGGTGTCGCCTATTTCGGCTCGCACTGGCTGGCGCCGCAGGTGGCGCCCGTCGTTCCGGTCGGCGAGCCGGGCTCCAGGTTGAACATGCTGGCGGCGATGGCGCTGCTGTTCATCTGCCTCCTGGTGGCCTGGGGCCTGCTGTCCTGGATGGTGAAGCAACTGGTGCGGGCGTCGCCGCTGAGCGCGGCAGACCGTGCACTCGGTGGCTTGTTCGGACTGGCGCGCGCGGTGATGATCGGGTTTGTCGCGGTCACCCTGGTGAGCGCGACGCCGCTGGCGAAGTCGCCGGCGTGGCAGGCGTCCCACGGCGTGGGGCTGCTGCAGGCGATGCTGGCCGGGATCCGGCCGCTGCTGCCGGATGAGGTTCTGGAGTTCCTGCCGTCACAAGCGGACGGGATGCGTATTGGTTCGAGAGGTGAAGCATGTGTGGCATCGTCGGTGTGATTTCCAAGTCCCCGGTCAATCAACTGATCTATGACGCGCTGCTGCTGCTGCAGCACCGCGGCCAGGACGCCACCGGCATCGTGACCGCCGGCCCAGATGCGCGCGGCACGAAGTTCTTCATGCAGAAGGCGCGCGGCATGGTGCGCGACGTCTTCCGCACCCGGAACATGCGTGCGCTGCCGGGCACCATCGGCCTGGGCCAGGTGCGTTATCCCACCGCCGGCAACGCGAACAGCGAGGAAGAGGCCCAGCCCTTCTACGTCAATGCGCCCTTCGGCATCGTGCTGGTCCACAACGGCAATCTGACCAACGCGCTGGCGCTCAAGCACGAGTTGTTCGCCTTCGACCGCCGCCACCTCAACACCGAGAGCGACTCCGAAGTGCTGCTCAACGTGGTCGCCCATGAACTGGAGCAGGCCGCGCGCGAGAAGACGCTGGACCCTGAGCAGGTCTTCCAGGCGATGGTCAACGTGCACCGCCGCATCCAGGGCTCGTATGCGGTGGTCAGCCTGATCGCCGGCCACGGCCTGCTGGCCTTCCGCGATCCCTTCGGCATCCGCCCGCTGTGCATCGGGGAGCTGGACGCGCCCGAGGGCCGCAGCTACATGCTCGCCAGCGAATCGGTCGCGCTGGAGGGCACGGGCTACAAGTTCCTGCGCGACGTCGAGCCCGGCGAGGCGATCTTCATCGACCTCGACGGCAAGCTGCACGCACGCCAGTGCGCTCTGCAGGCCAGCCACCATCCCTGCATGTTCGAGTTCGTCTACCTGGCGCGCCCGGATTCCGTCATCGACGGCATCTCGGTCTACCAGGCCCGCCTGAACATGGGCGAGACGCTGGCCCAGCGCGTGATCTCCACCATGCCGCCGTCGGAGATCGACGTCGTCATCCCCATTCCCGAATCCTCGCGTCCTTCGGCCATGCAGCTGGCGCAGAAGCTTGGCAAGCCTTACCGCGAAGGCTTCGTGAAGAATCGCTACGTCGGCCGCACCTTCATCATGCCGGGCCAGGCCGTGCGCAAGAAGTCCGTGCGCCAGAAGCTCAACGCCATCGGCTGCGAGTTCAAGGGCCGCCGGGTGCTGCTGGTGGACGACTCCATCGTGCGCGGCACCACCTCCAAGGAGATCGTGCAGATGGCACGCGAGGCCGGCGCGAGCAAGGTCTACCTGGCTTCCGCCGCGCCGCCGGTGCGCTACCCCAACGTCTACGGCATCGACATGCCGACCAAGGACGAGCTGGTGGCCCACGGCCGCACCGTGGAGGAGATACGCGAGATCATCGGCTGCGATGCGCTGATCTACCAGGACGTGGAGGCGATGAAGCGCGCTGTGGGCGTGCTCAATCCCGGCCTCAACGGCTTCGAGGCTTCCTGCTTCGACGGCACCTATGTCACCGGCGTGATCGGCGATGCCGAGATCGCCGAGCTCAACAGCCAGCGCGTGAAGACTGGCGAGGATGAGGACGGTGGCTCGTCGCGCAGCCGGCTGGCCTTGCAGACGACAGTCGAGGTCGGCTGATGAGCGATGGCCCATTGATTCCGCCGTCCCGCCTGCCCGATGGCGTGGGCCTGGACACCATCGCCGTGCGCGAGGCCCTGCCGCGGACGCAATGGGGCGAGAACTCCGAAGCCCTGTTCCTGACCAGCAGCTTCGTGCATCCCGATGCCGCCACCGCCGCCGCGCGCTTCGCTGGCGAGGAGGAGGGTTTCGTCTACTCGCGCTTCACCAACCCCACGGTGATGAGCATGGAGCGCCGCCTGGCCGCGATGGAGGGCGCGCAGTCGGCCATCGCCACCTCCAGCGGCATGAGCTCGATCCTGCTGCTGGGCATGGGGCTGCTGAGGGCGGGCGACCATGTGATCTGCTCGCAAAGCGTGTTCGGCTCGACGATCGTGCTCTTCGGCCGTGAGCTGGCGAAGTTCGGCGTGCAGACGACCTTCGTCTCGCAGACCGACGTGTCGGCCTGGAGGGCCGCCGTACAGCCCAACACGAAGCTGCTGTTCGCCGAGACACCGAGCAACCCGTTGACCGAGTTGTGCGACATCGCCGCACTGGCGGCCATCGCGAAGGAGGCCGGTGCGCTGCTCGCCGTGGACAACTGCTTCTGCACGCCAGTGATCCAGAAGCCGCTGGCCATGGGCGCGGACCTCATCATCCATTCCGGCACCAAGTACCTCGACGGCCAGGGCCGCATCCTGGCCGGCGCGATCTGCGGGCCCGAGCAGCTGATCCAGGAGAAGTTCGTCCCGGTGATGCGCAGCGCGGGCATGAGCCTGTCGCCCTTCAACGCCTGGGTCATCCTCAAGGGCCTGGAGACGCTGTCCATCCGCATGCAGGCGCAGAGCGAGCGCGCTGCCGAGCTGGCCTCGTGGCTGGAGCAGCAGCCCATGGTCGAGCGTGTCTACCATCCCAGCCTGAACTCGCATCCCCAGCACGAGCTGGCCCAGCGCCAGCAGCGTGCCTCGGGCCGCTTCCTGGGCGGCGCCGTCGTCTCCTTCATCGTCAAGGGGCAGCAGCAGGGCGGGCCGCAGCTGGCGCGCCAGCGC
>SCTQ01000174.1 GCA_004322345.1 Aquabacterium sp.
GCCGCGCGTGCAGCCCGTGCGCATGCTGCCGGGCGCGCGGCCGCGTGCGGCCAAGCCGCCGCCTTTCGTGCCGGCGGGGCAGAGCACGCAGATGATCGTCGGCGCCGATGGCACCGACGACCGCACCATTCTCGCCTCCAGCGCCACGCTCTATGGCTCCTACGGGTTGCGGCGCGTGTACTACTCGGCCTTCAGTCCCATCCCCGACGCCGCCTCGGCGCTGCCGTTGCGCGCCCCGCCGCTGGTGCGCGAGCACCGCCTCTACCAGGCCGACTGGCTGATGCGCTTCTATGGCTATGGCCACGCGGAGATCGTCCCCGGCGAGGGCGGGCTGCTGCGCCTGGACGTCGATCCCAAGCTGGCCTGGGCCCTGGCCCACCCCGAGCGCTTCCCGGTGGAC
The DNA here is from genome assembly GCA_004322345.1 of Aquabacterium sp. Lineage (GTDB taxonomy): Bacteria > Pseudomonadota > Gammaproteobacteria > Burkholderiales > Burkholderiaceae_C > Aquabacterium. Next base: position 401 of record SCTQ01000174.1, read on the forward strand.
CTCAACCGCGCCCCGCGCGAGCTGCTGCTGCGCGTGCCGGGGCTGGGCGTGGGCTCGGTGGACAAGCTGCTGCAGGCGCGGCGGGTGCGCCGGCTGCGGCCGGAGGACCTGCGCGCGCTGCGCGTGCCGGCGGGCAAGGTGCTGCCCTTCGTGCTGCTGGACGGGTACCGGCCGCCGAAGATGGAGGCCATCGCGGCGCCGCCCCCGCCGGCGCAGCAGGCGTCGCTCTTCGCATGACCCTGGTCCAGGCCAGGCTCGCGCATGCGGCCGATGTCGAAGGCTTCCGCCGGCAGGCGCGCGCGCTGCTGCACGCGGGCATCGAGCCCGATCGCGTGGCGTGGCAGGTGGAGGCGGGCGGCGACGACGCGGCCGCGGACCTGTTCGACGCCTGCGCCGCATTCCGTGCGGACGACCTGCCGCAGCCCGATGCCGCCACGCCGTCCGTGCGCGTGCCCGCGGCGTTCGCGCAGCTGTGCGATGCCGGCTTGCTGCACCGCTCGCCCCAGCGCCACGCGCTGCTCTACCGGCTGCTGTGGCGCCTGCGGCACGAGCCCGGGCTGCGCCACGACCCGCTGGACCCCCAGATGCGCCAGGCCCGCGAGCTGGCGCGCGCGGTGCAGCGCGACATCCACAAGATGCGCGCCTTTGTGCGCTTCACCGCCTTGCCCGACGGGCGCCACGTCGCCTGGTTCGAGCCGGCGCACCACGTCGTCGAGGCCAACGCCGGCTTCTTCGCGCGCCGCTTCGCGCAGATGCGTTGGGCCATCCTCACGCCCGACCGCTGCATCGAATGGGACGGCAGCCGGCTGCAGCTGCGCCCCGGGGCCGACCGCACGGAAAAGCCCGCGCCGGATGCCGGCGAGGCGCTGTGGCTGACCTACTACGAGCACATCTTCAATCCGGCGCGCCTGAAGGTCGCGGCGATGGTGCGCGAGATGCCGCGCCGCTACTGGCCGCAGCTGCCCGAGGCCACGCTGATCCGCCCGCTGATCGACACCGCCGCCGGGCGCGCCGGCGCCATGGTCGACGCCGGCGCCACGCCGGCGCGGCGCTTCCGCCCCATCGTGCCGCTGCGCGCGGCCGTGCCGCAGCACACGCCCCGGACCCTGGAGGAGCTGCGCGTGGCCACCGATGCCTGCCGCGACTGCCCCATCGGCGCGGGGGCCACCCAGGCCGTGTGCGGCAGCGGGCCGCTGCAGGCGGCGCACATGCTGGTGGGCGAACAGCCGGGCGACCAGGAGGACCTGGCCGGGCGGCCCTTCGTCGGGCCCGCCGGGCAACTGCTGGACCGCGCGCTGGCGGAGCTGGGCTGGGCGCGCGACGCGATCTACCTGGCCAATGCGGTCAAGCATTTCAAGTACGAGCTGCGCGGCAAGCGCCGCATCCACAAGACCGCCGGCCAGCGCGAGGCCGCAGCCTGCCTGCACTGGCTGGAGCGCGAGATCGAGCTCGTGCAGCCGCGCTCGCTGGTCGCGCTGGGCGCCACTGCCGCGCGCGCCTTGCTCGGCCGGCCGGTGGCCGTGCAGGGCGAACGTGGCCGTTGGCTGCACGAGCGCGCGGACGGCCTGCCGGTCCTCCTCACATGGCATCCTTCGGCGCTGCTGCGCCTGCCGCCGGCACAACGGCCGGCCGCCTATGCGCAGTGGCTGTCGGACCTGGCCGCTGCGCGCGAAGCAGCCTGACCTGGCCCCGCGCGCCATCCACCCCACCCACCGAGCCTTGCCATGCTGCAACTACGACCCGGCTGCGAATGCTGCGACACCGACCTGCCCCCGTCGTCCGACCGGGCCCGCATCTGTTCCTTCGAGTGCACTTTCTGCGCGGACTGCGCCGAGCAGGTGCTGGGCGGGCGCTGCCCCAACTGCGGCGGCGAGCTGGTGGCCCGGCCGCGCCGGCCCGAAGGCAAGCTGGAGAAGTTCCCGGCGTCGACGCAGCGCGTCCACAGGCCGGCGGGATGCGGCAAGGCAGCCTGAGCCGTCAGCCCTTCGCGGCGCCCGGCAGCTCCGTGACCAGGAACACCGCGCTGGCGCGCACGATGCGCTGGCCGTCGCAGTCGATGTAGCAGTTGGCAAAGGCCAGGCGCGAGCCGCGTTTCTGCACGTCCACCGTGGCCTCGATCCAGTCGCCGACCTTGGCGCTGCCGGCGAAGTCCAGGCTCAGGTTGGCCGTGACCAGCGGGACGGGCGGATCCGAGGCGAAGGCCGTTGCATAGCCGAGTGCGACGTCCGCCAGCGTGGCCAGGATGCCGCCGTGCAGCGCGCCGCGCGCATTGCAGTGCTTGGCCTCGACGCGCAGGCCGACACACAGGTCCGCGCCCTGGCCCTTCGAGTAAAGCGGGCCCAGCAGGTCCAGGACCGGGCTGGTGCGGGCGAGCAGAGCGTAGCCGGCGGGGATGTCCATGCTGCAGGGCGCCATGCGCGACCGGGTTCAAGGCCGTGGCGCGCGCGACAGGCGTGCCTGCGCCGCGCGCAGCAGCGCACGCGAATAGGCCAGATGGAAGCCCTGCAGCGCATGGAAGGCGAACCCGAAGGCCGGCTTGCCGGCCTCGGCCGACCCGCGCCTGGGGACCACCGCCGAGCCGAAGTACAGGCGCGTGGCCGGCCGCGCGGCGTCGCCCGCCGGCTCGCACATCAGCCAGGACCGCGTGCTGCCCATGAAGTCGCACAGCAGGATCTGGTCCGCATCCCGCTCCTCCACGGACCAGGCCGAGAACCGCGAGACCACGCCCTGCCCGAGTTCGCGCGCCTGCGCGTCCGTGGCGGGCCGGCGCGCGAAGAGCCCGAGCAGCGCCCGCTCCAGCTTGAACAGCGGCGTGGTGTAGAAGGCCTCGACGTATTCCGCCAGGCCGGCGGTGCGCGGCAGCTCCGTCACGAAGCAGTCGGTGTAGGCCTGGCGGGCGCGGTAGGCGGCCAGCAGGGCGTGGGGCGGCAGCGCGACGGATTCCACCTCGCGCATGCCGGGCTCCGGTGCCTTCGTCTCATCTGCTGCCATGTTGCTGCCTGGATCTCCCTGACGGGCCGCACGGAAGCGGCGGCGTGCCTGCGGGCATTTTCAGCGACCGTCGATGCGGATGTCGATGCCTGCGCGGGCCCGGGCGCAAGCGGGGCTCAGTCCAGCGGCACCAGGCTGCCCAGCAAGGTGGGCAGCAGCTCGCTCACCGTGGGATGGATGTGCATGCAGCGCCGCAGGACGTGGTACGGCGCGTCCGCGGCCATCGTGTCCAGCAAGGCATGGATGGCCTCGTCCGCCTCGATGCCCAGCAAGGTGGCGCCGAGGATGCGTTCGGTCTGCGCATCCACCAGCACCTGCATGAAGCCGCGTGTCTCGCCGCGCTCGCGGGCGCGGCCCACGCGGCTCATCGGCATGCGGCCCACCAGCACCGGGCGCCCGCTGGCGCGCGCCTGGCGCAGGTCCATGCCGATGCGCGCCAGCGGCGGGTCGGTGAACAGCGCGTAGACGGGGATGCGGTCCCCGGCCTTGCGCGCCTCGCCGTGCAGCAGGTTGGCGGCGACGATCTCGAAGTCGTTGTAGGACGTGTGGGTGAAGCCGCCGCGGCCGTTGACGTCGCCCAGGGCCCAGATGCCGTCGGCGGCGGTGCGCAGCTCGTCGTCCACCGCGATGTAGCCGCGTGCGTCGGGCACGATGCCGGCGTGCTCCAGGCCCAGGTCGTCGGTGTTGGGCCGGCGACCGGTGGCCACCAGCAGGTGGTTGGCCTGCAGCTCGACCGCCTCGCCTGCGGCGTCCAGGCGCAGCAGCCAGCGGCCCCTGCCGTCCTCCAGCGGCGCGGCCAGCACGCGCCCGCCCGATGCGCCGACGATGATGCGCACGCCCTCGGCGTCCAGCATCTCATGCAGCGCGGTGGAGACCGCCTCGTCCTCGCGTGCGAGGATGCGCGGCGCGGTCTCCACCACGGTCACCTGCGCGCCGAAGCGGCTGTAGACCTGCGCGAACTCCAGCGCGATGTAGCTGCCGCCCAGGATCACCAGGTGAGCGGGCAGTTCGTCCAGGTCCAGGATGCCGGTGCTGGTGAGGAAGGGCGTGCCCTCCAGGCCGGGCCAGTCCGGCGTCGCGGGGCGGGCGCCGGTGTTGATGAAGATGCGCGGCGCATGCAGCACGGCTTCTTCCACCTGCACGCTGCAGGGGCCGACGAAGCGCGCATGGCCCCACAGCAGGGTCAGGCCGGGCAGGTGTTCCAGCCACCGGTGCAGGTTGGCGACGGACTCGGCCACCACCGCTTCCTTGCGGGCGCGCACGGCATGCATGTCCACCGTCACCGGCCCCGGCACCTGCACGCCCCAGTGGGCCGCATGCCGCGCGACGTGGGCCGCACGGGCGCTGGCCACCAGGGTCTTGGTCGGCATGCAGCCTTCGTTGACGCAGGTGCCGCCCAGGTGGCTGCGCTCGATCAGCGCGACGGCCTGGCCGGCCTCCGCCAGCCGCGCGGCGAGGAAGGGGCCGGCCTGGCCGCTGCCGATGACGATGGCGTCGTAGTTGGCATCCATGCGCTCCTCCTGTCGTTCGTGGGATCCGGCTGCGCACCACACTAGTGTCGTGAGTTGGAAGTTCGTTGAACAAGTCTGCCGAGATCAACGTCATGCGGCGTTGCCAATGCTCGCAATGCCTAGGGGCATTGCTGTGCTTTGCGCCTTGCCTGACGCTGATCTCGACAGACTTTCTTCTTCAACGAACTTCCAACTCGCGACACTTAGGTTAGGCAAGACGAAGGCCTGTTGTCATCACGGATTGCAGCCGGTTGGCGACCTGCCTGCGCCTGCCGCGTCCCGGCTCGTCAAATGTCGAGACGCTCGCGGCGGCCGCGAAAAAAAGCGCGGGCCACGCCGCGCCGAAAGGAGATGAGCAGAGGAAAGGAACAGGAAAGCAACAGGAAACGAAGCAGTGTTCAGCCGCTCAAGGCGAGGGCTCCATCGCGTAGCCGTTGCTGCGGATCTGCCGGTGTCCCTCGCGGTAGGCGCCGGGCGTGTCGCCCGTCCAGCCGCGGAAGGCGCGATGGAAGGAGGCCGTGCTGTCGAAGCCGAGGTGGGCGCCGATGGAGGCGATGGGGCTGCGCCCGCGCGTCAGCATCTGCACGGCGAGGTCGCGGCGCAGCGCGTCCTTGATCTTCTGGAAGCTGGTGCCCTCGTCGGCCAGGCGGCGGTGCAGCGTGCGCACCGAGACGTGCAGCGCGTCGGCCGCGCTCTCGGCGGTGGCCGACATCGGCAGCTGTGCGGCCAGGTAGTCGCGCAGCTTCAGGCTCAGCAGTTCCTCCTTGAAGGACGCGAAGACCCAGTCCTCGGGCGCGCGATGCACGAAAGCCACCAGGTCCGGCCGCGTGCGGCGCACCGGCAGCTGCATGAAGGCGGAGTCCAGGTGCAGGGCCGAGACCTCCTGGTCGAAGAGCACCGGGCCGGGGTAGAGCTCCTGGTAGTCGGCGGCGAAGGGCGGGCGGGGGAAGGAGAAGTCCACCTGGGTCAGCGGCAGCTTCTTGACCACCAGCCAGGAGGCGACGCCGTGGATCAGCTTGAGCATCAGGTCCAGCGCCAGCGGCTTGCAGGGCCGGGCGCCCTGCGGCTGCACGAGCGAGATGCGCGTGAGTTCAGGCCCGACCTGGATGTCCAGTTCGAAGTCGTCCTGCAGCAGCCGCAGCACGATGGCCCAGCGATAGAGCGCGCCCAGCAGGTTCTTGCCGTCGAGCAGGCTGATGCCGGTGATCTTCAGCGAGCCCACGCGCAGCGGGCGCGAGAACAGCCGCGGCATCTCGTCGTCGAGGCGGTTGGCCAGGGTCTTGTAGAGGCGGGCGAACTGGCTTTCGGTGACGCGGGCCGCGGGCTGGTCCAGCAGGCCGGGGGCGATGCCCACCTCGGCCAGCAGGTTGCGCGCCTCGCCGCGGGTGACTTCCATCGCGTCGAGCAGGGCCGTCAGGTAGGCCATCGATATGGTTTGGGCAGACATGCAAGGGTGCGGTTGGAGGTTGAGACATCCTTGGCACGATCTGCAAATCACGGGGCGGGATCTGCAAACTGGTGCACTGGGACGACCCTAGCACGACTTGTCCGAATATGAGATGGGCCGGGAACCTGGGAGTTACGACAGGGCATCCTGTCCGGGCGCAAGGCGGGGCCGCGGGGGCGGTCAGCGATCGACGATCGCGCTCTCGCGCTTCTCGCGCAGGGCCTGCATCTCGGCTTCGGAGCCGAGCAGCACGTCGCGCACCGTCGGCAGGCCGCCTGAGGCCGCGCCCTTGGCGGCGCTGGCCGAAGCGGCAACGGTGGTGGCAGGAACAGGCGCCACCACCGTGACCGAGCCGCCGCGAACCTCGGCCGGCCGGGTGCCGGCGGGGCAGGGGCCGTCCGTGTAGAGGGCGCGCCCGGGGCTCACGCATTTCTGCAGCTTGCCGGCTGCCGGCGGCGGCAGCGTGGTGGCGCTGGGTGCGACGGCCTCGCTGACCTTGCGCAGGCCCTGGCTGAGGGCCTCGGCCGGACGCAGGCTGGCCTGGTGGCGCCAGAGCATCAGGCCGATGCCGATGGTGCTGAAGATGACGATGAGCAGCCAGCCGCGGACACGCATGGATTTGCATCTGCTGTCGAAAGGGATGCGGATCTTGCCACCACGGGGCCGCTTTGCGGCAGTGCCCGGCGGCCTGTGCCTTCGGGGGCGCGCGGTCTTGACGTGGACTGCGGCCCTCAGGCCGCCTGCCGCACCGCGCCCGCCGGCAGGGTTCCCCGGTGCGCCTCGTACAGGTCCAGCACCCACTTCATGGCCGGCCTCCCCGCCCAGGGCGCCAGCGCCGCCGCCATGCCCTGCCGGTAGGCCGGCTCGCCGTACACCGCGTGCTGCGGCGGACAGGCCAGCGGCGCCAGCAGCGAGGCGGCGGTGATGTCGGCCACGGTGAGGTGGTCGCCCACCAAGTAGGTACGCCCGTCCTTCAGCTGCGCCTCCAGCCAGTCCACCACCCTGGCGATGCGCTGCTGCGCGCGACGCGCGCCCGAGGCCGTGATGCCGAGCTTGCGCCGGAAGGCCCAGCGGATCAGCGGGTAGCCGCCGCGGATCACGCGCGACTGCAGCGGCGTGGCGTGGTCGGTCCACAGCTTGACGATGTGGTCGTCGGCCACGCCGAAGCTGGCCGCATAGAGCAGGCGGGCCACGTCCTTGCCGATGGCGTCGAAGCGGTCCTCCACCGCCAGCACCCGCTCGCGCTGGGCGGAGGGCAGCAGCGGGCCCAGCAGCCCCTCGTGCTCCAGCCACAGCAGGATGCGCGTGCTGTCCTGCACCGCGCCCTCGGGCGTGCGCAGCACGGGCAGCGTGGTCCGGCCGCGGCGGCCCAGGCCCAGCGCGGGGCCGATGTGGAAGACGGGGGAGAGGAAGGCCTCGCGGTAGTCGGCGCCGATGGCGTCCAGCGTCCAGCGGATCTTCTCGCTGTAGTGGGACATGGCGAAGGTGTAGAGCGTCAGGGTGGACATCGGGATGCTCCTCAGCCCGTCACGCGCAGGCGATAGCCCACGCGCGGGAAGTGCACGTGCACGCGGCCGGCGCGCAGCGTGTCCACGCTGACGGTGAGGCGGCGCGCGTCGATGCCCACCAGCAGGCCCTCGACCGAGGTGCCTTTTCCCAGCAGCTCGGGCGTCACGCTGACCACCTGGCCCAGCGCCGCACCGCTGGCGTCGGGCGAGCGGCTCTCGTAGCCCAGGTCCGCCGGCTCGGCCGCGGCAGCCACGGCAAGGGCCTCCTCGGCCGTCATCTGCGTGGGCGTGCCGCGGCCGAAGGCGCGCATGCGCTCGAACCAGGCCTCGATGGCCGGGAAGGCCGAGAAGTCGAAGCGGCCGTTGCGGGCGAACCAGAGCGTCGAGTACAGCGTGAAGTCCGCGCCGCCCGGATGCGCGCCGTGCACGAAGAGGCGGCCGGTCAGGCCGTTCTCGATCCAGGTGATCTCGCGCGTGAGCACCTGCTCGGCCAGCGGCACGTTGCCCTTGAGCGCCGCGCGCTCCATCGGCCAGCCCGACAGCGCGCTGCGGTCGGCCAGAAAGGCGTCGTCCAGGTGGTCCACGTTGCGGCCCAGGGTGTAGGCCACGGCCTTGGAGAAAAGGTTCACGTCGACCCAGTTCTCGACGATGTCGCCCCAGCTGCCGGCGTCCGTGGCCAGGGTGGGCTGCGGATGGCGGGCTTCCAGCACCCAGGCGATGAGGCGGGTGTCGCAGTAGATGTCGGCGCCGATCTGCAGCACCGGCACCTTGCGGTAGCCGCCGGTCAGCGCGACCAGGTCGGGCTTGGGCGCGATGCGCGGCACGTCGACCGAACGCCAGGCCAGCTGCTTGTAGCCCAGCAGGGCGCGGGCCTTCTCCGCATAGGGAGACTCCTTGTAGTGGTGCAGGATGGGTTCGTTCATGGCGGCGGGTGCAGGTCGACAGCCCGGATTGTCCGATGTGCCTGCTCGTCGTACAGTTGTCGCTTCCGACATCTTTGTTGCCGATCGCGACAATCTGGCCCGCATGACTGCTTCCCGCGCCTCGCACACTGCGACACCGCACCGCATCTGCATCTACCTGTGCCGCCACCACAGCCTGGCCAGCGTCTTCGTCGCGCTGGACATCTTCCGCATGGCCAACCAGCTCGATGGCGTGCGCCGCTTCGAGATCCTGCGCGCCAGCCACGACGGCAAGCCGGTGCGCCATGCCGACGCCCGGCTGGACGTGGACGGCGGGCTGGAGCTGCTGCAGACCTGCGACGCGGTGGTCATCCCATCCCTGTGGGCCCAGGGCCCGCAGGCCGTGGCCGAGAACCCCGGCCTGGCCGATGCGCTGGCCGCATTGCCCAGGCGCGTGCTGGTGGCCGCGCTGTGCAGCGGCGCCTACCTGCTGGCCGCCAGCGGCCGCCTGAACGGCCGCGTGGCGACCACGCACTGGTTCCTGGCCGGCCACTTCCAGTCGCAGTTCCCGCAGGTGGCGCTGCAGCCGGGGGAGAACCTGACGCACGACGGCAACCTGGTGTGCTCGGGCGGCTCGCTGGCCGGCATCGACGCCTGCCTCTACGTGTCCCAGCTGCTGATCGGCCGCGAGCGCACGCGCGAGCTGGCCCGGTTGCTCGTCACCGACCTGCAGCGCGGCCCGCAGACCCTGTTCGCGCCTGCCGGCTGGGGCCAGGGCCCGCACGGCCACGGCGACCGCGAGGTGGCGGCGGTGCAGGCCCACGTCGCCGCCCACCTGGACCAGCCGCTGCGGCTGGAGCAACTGGCCGCGCTCGTCCACCTGACCGTGCGCACCCTGCAGCGCCGCTTCCTGGCAGCCACCGGGACGACGCTGGGGCAGTACCAGCAGGCCCAGCGCATCGAGCGCGCAAAGGACCTGCTGGAGGGCAGCGCCGATCCCGTGCAGGCGGTGGCCGCCCGCGTCGGCTACCAGGACCGTGCGGCCTTCGCGCGCGTGTTCAAGAAGGTCACCGGCGTGGCACCGGCGGCCTGGCGGCAGCGGCATCGCTAGACTGCGGCGCGCCCGCTGCGGGCAGCCCATCACCCAGGGACGATCCAGGAACATGCAGGCCCGGCGCATCCTCGTCATCGGCGGCTACGGCTTCTTCGGCCAGAGGCTGGTGCGGCGCCTGGCGCGCATCGACACGCTGGACGTGGTGGTGGCCGGCCGCTCGCTGCAACAGGCACAGGCACTCGTCGCCGCCCTGGCTCCCACGGCCGCGGCGCAGCTCTCGGCGCTGGCGGTGGATGCGCTGTCGGATCAGCTGTCCGCCCTCCTGCAGCGCCTTCGACCGCAGGTCGTCGTGCATACCAGCGGTCCCTTCCAGGGCCAGGGCTACGCGGTCGCCCGCGCCTGCATCGCTTGCGGCGTGCATTACGTCGATCTCGCCGACGGCCATGATTTCGTCTGTGGCATCGGCGCGCTGGACGAAGCCGCGCGTGCAGCCGGGGTGCTGGTGGCCAGCGGCGCGAGTTCGGTGCCGGCCCTGTCTTCCGCTGCCGTGGACCACCTGGTCGAAGGCTGGCAGCGCGTGGACTTCATCGACATCGGCATCAGCCCGGGCAACCGCACCGAACGCGGCCTGTCGACCGTCCAGGCCATCCTGGCCTACTGCGGCCGCCCGCTGGCGGGCACGGCGCCGCCGGCGCATGGCTGGTCCGGAACCTGGCGCTTCGACTATCCGGGGCCAGTCGGGCGCCGGTTGCTGTCGCCTTGCGAGGTGCCCGATCCCTCGCTGCTGCCTGCACGTTATCCCGGCCATCCGCAACTGCGTTTCGGTGCCGGCCTGGAGCTGCGCTGGCTGCACCGGGGCATGAACCTCATGGCCGCGATGGCGCGCGTGGGCCTGGTGCGCGACTGGCGGCGCCACGCCGGCTGGCTGAAGGCCGCAGCGGACTGGGCCCGCCATCTCGGCTCGGACGCCGGCGCGATGCATGTGGCGGTGCGCGGCGTGGATGCGGCCGGTGCCGCAGGCGAGCGCTGCTGGGTGCTGCTGGCCGAGCACGGCGACGGCCCCTACGTGCCCACGCTGGCCGCGTCGGCCCTGGTCCGCCGGCTGATGGCCGGCGAGTTGCCGGCGCGCGGCGCGCGACCTTGCGTCGGCTTGCTGACGCTGGCCGACTTCGAGCGCGAGGCCGCGGGCCTGGCCATCCGCATGCAGGTGATGGAGGAGCGATGAGCGAGCGTTCGATGTATCAGGCCGTGCTCGGCCCCGCCTATGCCGAGCTGGCGCCGGCCGTGCAGGCCTTCCACCGCCTGCGCGGCCGCGTGGAGCTGCACGGGGAGGTGAGCATCGAGCCGCCGCGCTCGCCGCTCGCGCGCCTGATCGGCCGCCTGCTGGGCTCGCCCCGGCAGGCCGCGCAGGGCCCCATCCGATTCGAGCTGGATGCCGCGCCCGCAGCCGAGACCTGGACCCGC
>SCTQ01000175.1 GCA_004322345.1 Aquabacterium sp.
GCCAGCCCAGGTCCAGCGGCTCGCAGGTGGCGATGGTCACCTCATGCACGCCCACGGCCACCGGCAGCGCGCGTCGCCGCTCGGCATAGTTGATCGACATCACGTCGGCCACGCGCGCCACGTCCACCTTCAGCGGATCGATGCGCATGTAGGGCAGCTTCAGGTGCTGGCCCAGCCACTCGGTCAGGGCCTCGATGTCCAGCACCGCCCCGCTGCGCGCGTCATGCAGGCCGGCCTGGCTCAGGCGCACCAGCGGATGCAGTGCGCTGTCGGCCGAGGCGTAGCGCTGGGCGATCAGCTCGGCATCGGCGAAGGACAGCACGCCGTCCTTGCGCATGGCCGCCACCAGCCAGCGCCAGTCCAGCTTGCCGCTGGGGTTGGGCTTGTCGCCCGGCGCGGCGGACGCGGGAAGCTTGGGAGTACCGGCTTGGGCGGCTGCCTTGGCGTTCATGGGCGGGTGGGATGCTGCTCGGGGGACACGCCGTGCGGCGCACGGCAGCGGCAACGATAGCGCGCCCTGCCCGCGGACGAGCCGCAATACTGCCCGCAAAACCCCCGGATTTACCTCGCTTTACAGCGCGCCGGGGCAATAAAAAAGGGCCGGCATGAGCCGACCCTGGAAAGCATCCCTGGGAACTCCCGAACTGCGCCCATGGATGCAAGGGCGACTTGTGGTTCGCGAATCGAGTGGACCGCAAGCACCGGCCCGCCCGAACCCCCGAAGGAGTGGGCAGGCCCGGGGCGATCAGATGACGTTCAGCGAACCGATGATCTCGGCGATGAGGTCGGAGATGGACATGGGCTTGGTCGTGCGGTCGGTCTCCAGCGCGCGCATCGGCGTGCCGGTTCCGTCCAGCAGGTTGTCGAGGAAGCTGCCCACGCCCTTGATCTTCAGCTCGTCGATGCCCGTGGCGCCGAAGGTGACGATGGTCAGGCAGTGCGAGCCGTTGATCTCGCGATAGTTGGGCACGTACCAGCCGGTGTTGGACACGCCCTTGAGCTTGTCCACCCAGGTCGTGATGTCCTGGCGCCAGCGCAGGTTGATGCGTGCCAGGCGCTCGGCATCCGTCGGCGCGCCGGAGATGTCGGGATAGAACTTCTGGTACGAGAAGGCCGAGAAGTTCGTGTCCTCCTGGAACACGGCGTAGCCGATGCGGTCCTGCGGGAAGATCTTGCCCAGGCCGATGCTCAGCGAGCCCATGTTGTTCACGTCGCCGGCGGTGGGGTACTTGGCGATCAGCTCGGTGACCATGCCCTGCGGGCCGTCCAGGCCCCAGGCATCGCGGATGCGGTTGTGCAAGGGCAGCGAGGGCGACTGTTCGGGCGTGCTGCTGCGCGGGGCCCAGTACAGCGGGCCGGAATCGGCCAGCAGCGCGGATTTCTTCGGGTTCAGCTCGGTGCGCAGCAGCGGGTAGTTGGCGGTGGAGCCCACGCCGCCGGCGGAGAAGCCGGTCAGCAGCATCTGCGACGGGCGTGCCAGGTTGGCCTTCAGCCAGGCCGTCATCGCCTTGATGTTGGTGGCGCCGCGGTGGTAGTAGGTCAGCGGCTTGGTCGCGTCCGCATCGCTGTAGATGGCGACCTTGTTGCCCGTGTGCACGTCACCCGTGCAGTACGGGGCGTAGACGATGTTCCAGCTCTGCGTCTGCACGCTCTGCAGCGGATCGATGCGCGCGGTGAAGGGCGTGACGAGACCGAACTTGGCCTGGTACTCCCACTTCTGCATGTAGTCGGCGGGGATGCCGTTGGGGTTGACCGCGGCCAGCTTCTCGCCACCGGCGTTCGCGCAGGAGCCCTGCTCCCAGCAGGCGCCGCCGCCCTCGAACATGACGACGAGCTTGCTGTTCAGCGGCGTGCGGTTGACGAAGAAGCGGTAGGGGGTGCCGTTGCCGCAGGAGGCCCCGCTGGAAGCCGGCAGCTCCACCATCTCCCAGGTGAAATAACTGACTGCGTGCGCGGCACCCGCGGCGGCCAGCAGGGCCGTCAGGGCGAGGCCGCGGCGCAGGGCGCCTCGGACGGAAGGGCGGTCGAACTTCATGGGCTGTCTCCTGTTGTGAACCCGGACGTGAATCCCTTCACGCTGGGCCGCAGTATGGAAACAAGCCTTGTCAGCCCGGGCCCCGGCTTTCCCGCAAGGCAAGTGTCGGCTGAATGACAGACAGCACCACGGCCTCCCTCACCCCGGGGGCGGCGGCTGCGCATCCTCGTCGCCGGCAACGCCCAGCAGCTTCACCCACTTCTGCGCCGGGAGCGCGAAGCGCTCGGCGACGGCCTCGGCCCGCGCCACCAGCAGCTCGCGGGACGGCCACGCCACCTGCTTGCAGGCCAGCACGATGGCGTTGCCCTCGCGCGTAGGCTTGAGCGAGACGAGGTTGGCCATGCCGAAGGATTCGGCCATGCGCTCCACGCTCACCTTGAAGGCCGCGTTGCGGCCGAACAGGTTCACCGTCATCACACCGCCGGGCGCGAGCAGCCGGTGGCAGGCCGCATAGAACTCGGCGTCGTCCAGAACCGGCGAGGCCGCATCGTGGTCGTAGAGGTCCACGCACAGTGCGTCGGCGCTGCCCTCGCGGCCATCGGCATCCAGCCAGCTGCGCGCGTCGGCGTGCACCACCTGCAGCCGCTCGTCGTCCGGCCCCAGGCGGAACCACTCCCGGCACAGCTCGATGACGGTCTCGTTGATCTCCACCGCGGTGGTGTGCATGCCCAGCTTGCGGCGGCAGAACTTGGTGATGGCCGCCGCCCCCAGGCCCAGCTGAACCGCATGCAGGTCCACCCATTCGTCGAGCGGGCGCAGCAGCAGCCACACCATCATGCGCTGCACGTACTCCAGCTCGATGTCGTCGGGCTTGCTCACGCGCATGGCGCCCTGGATCCAGGGCGTGCCCAGGTGCAGGTAGCGTACGCCGCGGCTCTCGGACATGTTGGCGGGCTCCATCTGCAGGCCCTTGCGCTTGCCGTTCTTGCTTGATGCCATGTGTTCTCAGGCCAGTCCATGCGCGGCGAAGACCTCGCGCCACGCGGCCAGCTTGCGTTCGAAGTTCCAGGAGGCGTTCGCCGGGCTGGTCGACGGCAGCCGGTATACCGGCAACCCCAGGGAACGGGTGAGCGCCATCGAGCGGGCCGACTCGCCGCCGTTGTGCGCCAGGGCCTGCAGGCGCGGCGCGCGCTGCAGCAATCCGGCCAGGTCGTTGTGCAGCGGGGCCTCGATGGCGCTGTCCAGGCTGCCCTCGCGCCGGCACTCGGCGTAGACGTCCCAGATGCCCAGGCCGTGCTCCAGCGCGGCCTGCACCCGTCGTGCATACGGCGCGCCGGCCAGGTCCAGGCCCCACAACGCGCCCAGGATGGGCCAGAAGTGGTTGCGCGGATGGGCGTAGTACTGCTGCGCCGCCAGCGAGGCCACGCTGGGGAAGCTGCCCAGCACCACCAGCCGGGTGTCGGGCGCCAGGACGGGCGGGAAGCCGTGGAGGGTGGCCGGCGCGCCCTGCCCAGGCAGCGCCTGTCGGGTGCGGGACGTCGGCATGGGCGGCAGTATCGCCGCCCTGCCCGCGCGGCTGCGCCGCTTCTGTTCTGCCCTCCCGGATCACTCGTACAACGGAGAGCCGCTGCCGGCAGCGTCGCTGCCGAAGGAGAGCGGGGCCGGCGCGACCTGGTTCTCGTGCGGCATGCGGATCTGCGCCGGCTGCAAGGCAGGCGGGGCCGGGTCCGGGTCCGGCTCCTGCGCCACGACACCGGCGTGCAGATAGGGATGCTCGGTGGCGAACAGCAGCTTGGACGCCGCCTCGCGCCAGGCCGCAGGCGCGCGCTGGCCCATGGCGATGCATGCCGTGCTGTAGGCATAGCCGCGCAGGCCCACCGACGTCCCGTCGAGCAGGCTCTCCAGCCGCGGGCCGCGCATGCCGCGGCGGGCCTGTTCGATGAAATGCCGGACCTGATCCACCTGCCGGCGACCGCGCTCCCCGCCGGCCTCGGCCAGCCAGGCCCACGCAGCCGAGGCGTCGCCGCCGTCGCGCAGCGCCAGGCCCAGGGTGCTCCAGGCCGTGGCGATGTCCAGGCCCAGCTGCGGCGGCAGCGCCGCCGCGCGCCTGACCGCCTCGGCCGGCGCGCCGTCGGACGCGGCGATCAGCCGCAGCAGTCGCGCGGCCTGGGCCGAGTTCCCGGCCTCCTTGACGCGGCCCAGGGCATCCCTCAGGCGCCCTTGGAACAGGTCCGAATACGCTTGTTCGGACAGGTCGTGGCGCATCCAGCCGGCCTCCATCGACAGCAGAGGCTGCAGGTGAGGCGCCTGGCGGGTCAGCTCGGCCAACGAGGCCTGCGGCGCGTTCGTGTAGCGCAGCAGCCGCGCCTCGTCCATCACGGTCAGCCGCGCCATCACCGGCAACTGCCGGCGCACCGCCGCCAGGGCGTCCAGCGCCTGCGTCCAGTGGCCAGCCTCCATATGCGAGTAGGCGGCGGCATAGGCGAACCAGCCGTTCTGCGGCCAGCGTTCGAAGCCGGCGACGAAGGCGGCGCTCTTGGGCGGCCCCTCCGGCAGGCAGCGTGTGGCCAGGTAGGCCAGGTCCGGGTTGTCGGGCTGCGCCTTGGCGCGGGCGGTGTGGCGTTGGCAGACCTCGTCGTGCGCGGCGGGTCCGCTGGCGTACTCCTGCTCGGCGCGCAGCAGCAGCACGTTGTCCGGCGCCTGCGCCAGGCGCTCGGCCAGCCACTTGCCGCGCTCGGGCATCTCGTCGGCGGCCGCCAGCCAGCCCACGGTGTGCGGCGCATCCAGCGGATCCCAGCGCAGGTGCACGCGGACCAGCTGCTCGCGGTCACGCTCGTCGGCCAGCAGGTCGAGCTGGTCCTCGGGGGATTCCTGCGCATAGCCGGAGAGCACGTCGCGCGTGCCGCCGCCCGTGCCGCGGGAGGTGCTGATGGACGCAGGGGGCTTTTCGAAGAGCACGTCGGCGCCGGTCTCGCTCCAGCGCGGCAGGCCCAGGCGACGTTCGCCGGGCGAGCCCTGGTTGCGGCCATAGACCGCCGTCCAGCTCACCAGCGGGCTGGCAGCCGCCACGTTGTAGACCGGCTGCCGCCCGCCCGCGCCAACCCGGGTCTCGAAGGACTCGATCAGTTGGCCGTCCGTGGTGGACGCGCGAACGGTGAACGGGAGGTCGATCTCCACCCGCTGCGAGCGGTGGCCGCCCGAAGGCAGCTCCACGCGCTGCTCCCCGATCTCCACCACCACCGGCCGCGCCAGGCCGTTGTAGATCGTCACCGTGGTGGAGCTGGAGACATGGCGCGCCTCGATGCCCAGCCCCAGCATGGCGGCGACGATGCCGCCGGCCACGCCCAACCGTGCCAGGCTGGGGCCGATGCCGTCGGCCATCTGGAACCGCACCCACCAGTCCAGGCGCCGTTCGCGCTTGCGCTCCTGCCCCAGCAGGAGCGTGGCGTAGGACGGCGGCACGCCGGGTGCCGCGGGCGCCTCGCCAGGATGGGGCTCGCGCTCGGGATCGGCGACGTGGCGTGCCAGCCGGGCCTCCACGGCCAGCAGCTCGTCCAGCGCCTGCGCGCGCAGCGCGCCGCACAGGCCGGCGGCCTTGTTGACCCAGCTGTCGACGACGCTCAGCCATTGCCCCAGGTTGGCCCGGTCCACGTCGGGCAGCTCCAGCACGCCCAGCCCGTCTTCCCAGCTGGCCATGCCCAGGCGGCCCAGCAGCGGCTCGGTCAGCAGCACCTGCTTGCGTTCGGCATGCACCTGCGAGAGCGCCGCCCACAGCCTGCCGCCGGCGTTCACCAGCTCATTGGCGCCGTTCTCGCTGACCTTGCGCGTGGCGCTGACGATGCTCCAGATATGGCCCAGCATGCCCTGCAGGTCGCGCAGGTTGTCCTCGGTGTGGTCGGCGTAGTGCAGCACCGTCAGCAGGCCCTGCAGGTACTCCGGCCAGCCCTGCCCCACCTGCCGCGCCGCCTCCAGGTGTGCGCTGCGGCAGGCCCGGTCGTGGTCCTGCAGCTGGCCCGCGAAGGACTGCAGCTCCTTCTCCACCGCGGCGATCTCGCGCGCCAGGTCGGCGTGGCGGATCGAGCGCCCGCGAAAGCGCAGCCCGGTGGCCGAGGCGCTGAGCACCCCCGCCTGCAGCGCACGCAGCTGGCCCAGCTCCTGGCTCACGGTGCGCAGGCGCTCCACCGTGTGCAGCAGCGAGGCGGGGTAAAGCTCACGCAGCGGGACGCGCGGCGCGGTGGGGCCGGCGTAGAGCTCTTCGGCCCGCGACGCGTAGCGCACGATCGAGCGGTGGAGGTAGACGCCGCGGTAGCGGCCGTCCAGGCTTTCACGACGGAACTCCTCCTCCAGCCGCCGCAGCGAATCCTCGATCGGCACGGGCTGCGGCGCGGGGCGGCCGGTCTCCTGGACGTCGGGCAGGGCCTCGCGCGGCTTCAGCAGGTCGGCGGTCACGCGCTCGCGCAGGCCGGCGGCGCCGTCGAAGATGTCCCAGGCCGCGCGCCCGTCCACCGCCTGGCGCACGTAGTGGCGCTTGGCGTTGGCCTCGCGCTCGTGGTTCAGCGGATGGGTCAGCCACATGCGCGGCGGCTGCGCCATCTGCTCCTTGAAGACGCGGTGCTCGTGCGGCCTGGCCAGCGGCACCGGCGGCACCTGGCCGTGCATGGGGTCGTTGAGGATCTCGCCGATGCGCTGCTGCAGCCGGGTCTGGATCGCGAAGGCGTCGGCCACCAGGCGGCCGCGCTCGCGTTCGGCGCCCATGAAGCCCAGCGTGCGGTCCCAGGCGTCGTCAGCGGCCTGCAGCTTGAGCAGCGCGTGGATCAGCGCATCGCTGCCGGTCAACGAGACCGACACCAGGTCGGCCTGCATCTCCATCTCGCGCGACAAGGCGCGCTGCAGCAGGGCCACGGCCTGGAAGGCGTGCTCCACCACCGAGCGGATGGACCACACGACGAGCTGCATCACCCAGCCCACCCAGGCCAGGCGCAGGTCGAAGCGGCCCAGCGCGGCGAGGAAGTCGTCCAGCTTGTCGCGCCGCGCCACCAGGTGGGCGGCGATCTGCTGCGCGATGTAGACCCAGCGCCCCACCGCCATCGCGCGCTGCGCGAAGTGGCCGAACTCGTGGGCCAGCACCGCGCGGAACTCGCCCAGCGTCAGCATGTTGACCAGCCCCAGGCCGATCTCCAGGTTCTTGCGCGAGGGGAAGATCAGGTTGACCAGCGACAGGTCGTAGAACACCGCGGCGTTGACCCGCGGCGACAGGAAGACGCGGTGCGGCCGCGGCGCGCCGGCCTGGTCGGCCAGCTGGTGCAGGAAGGCGAAGAGCCGCGGCTGCTGCGCCTGGGTGATCTCCAGCATGTCGCCCTGCTGGCCCCGCTTGACGAAGACCAGGGCCTTGAGCATGAAGACGCCGAGGAAGGAGGCGCACAGGGCCACGACCCAGCCCAGGAAGGTGCCGCCGTAGCCGGAGCCGAAGGTCAGGCGCCAGGCCGTGTGGAAGAACCAGGCCGCGAGCGCGAAATAGCCCAGCACGAATCCGGCAAGGCCCGCGACGGCCAGCCAGGCCTGTCGGCGATAGGCGCCCGAGGTCTGGCGCAACTGTGCGAGCGCCGTCGCGCCCGCGGAGGCATCTGTGGCCTGCATCGACTACTCCCTGATGCGGCCTCGCATGACATCCGCGGGCCGTTGCAACAGATTGTGCCCGCAGGTCTGCACGGACGGGATGCGTGTCGCCCCCGGTCCGGGGGCCGCCTGCCTGTGCAGGACGGCTCAGCCGGCCGGATCCAGCAGCGGTCCGAGCCTGGGCAGCGCCGCCACGGCATTGGCACGGCAGGCGGCGGCCAGCGCCTCGGGCGCGATGCCGCGCAGCGCCGCCAGCTCGTGGGCGATGCGCGGCAGCTCGGCCGGCTCGTTGCGGCTGCGCGCACCCGCGGCGCGCTCACCCGCGGTGCGATAGAGCCAGTGCGGCGGGATGTCCGGCGCATCGGTCTCCAGCACGATGGCGTCCAGCGGCAGCTCGGCCGCCAGGCGCCGCAGCTGCAGCGCGCGGTCGAAGGTCATCGCGCCACCGAAGCCCAGCTTGAAGCCCAGGTCGATGAAGGCATGGGCCTGCTGCACGCTGCCGTTGAACGCATGGGCGATGCCGCACACGGGGATGCGGCGCAGCTGCTTGAGCAACTGGTCGGCGCTGCGGCGCACGTGCAGGATCACCGGCAGCCCGAAGTCGCGCGCCGCTTCCAGCTGGCCGACGTAGAAGCGCGTCTGCCGCGCCGGCTCCAGGCCGTCGACGAAGAAGTCCAGGCCGATCTCGCCGACGGCGACCAGACGCGGGTCATCGCGCCAGCGCTGCAGCGCCGCACCCAGGGCCTCGATGTCGCCGTCATCGGCCTGCGGCGTGTACATGGGATGGGTGCCCAGCGCATAGGCCAGCTCGTGGGAGTGCGCCAGTTCGCGCAGGGGCTCGAAATGCGCGGTCAGCACCGCCGGCAGCACCAGCATGCCCACGCCCGCGGCGCGCGCGCGCTCCACCACCGCATCGCGGTCGCCCTCGAACTCGGGCGCGTCGAGATGACAGTGGGTGTCGATCCAGGAGGGCATGGCCGCAGCTTACGCCCCTGCGCGGGCTGCCCCGCGCTCAGGTGCGCCCCAGGAGCGCCCGGATCTCACCTTGCGCATCGAGAACCTCCTCGACCCGCGCGTAGCTGCCCGCGGCCTCCAGCCGCTGGCGCATGGCCTTGCCCTGGCCCAGGCCGATCTCCACGGCCAGCCAGCCGCCGGGCTTGAGGAAGCGCGGCGCCTCGCGCACCACGCGCGTGAGGATGCGCACGCCCAGCGGACCGCCGTCGAAGGCGAGGTGCGGCTCGTGGCCGACGATCTCGCCGGGCATGGTCTCCAGCTTCTTGCTGGAGATGTAGGGCGGATTGCAGGTGAGCAGGTCCACCTGGCCGTGGAAGGCCGGCTCGTCGAAGGGCGCCAGCAGGTCGCCGACGCGCCACGCCACGCGGGCCTGCAGCCCCAGCAACTGCGCATTGCGCCCGGCCAGCTCCACCGCATCGGCCGACAGGTCGGAGGCAAAGACGCGTGCGGCGGGTGCCGCATGCGCGAGCGCCAGCGCCAGGTTTCCGCTGCCGGTGCAGATGTCGACCACGCAAGGCCGCGCTGCCTCGCAGGCCAGCAGCTTCGCGCGCGCGGCCGTGGCCAGCAGCTCGGTCTCGTGGCGCGGGATCAGCGCCTGCGGGCCGGCCAGCATCTCCAGGCCCATGAAGCGCTGGCGTTCGGTCAGGTGGGCCAGCGGGATACCGGTCAGGCGCCGGGCGATGTAGCCGTCGAGCGCCTCCAGCTGCGAATCGTCCAGCGCGGGCGCCCTGCCCTCGGCCGCCGCCTGCAGCGACAGGCGCGTGCCCGCGGCCAGGTGGGCCAGCGCGACCAGCGCGGTGTGCGCGGTCTCTTCGGGCTTGTCCGGCAGGGTCTGCAGGCCGGCTTCGAGGCGGGACAGCCGTGCGGCCAGCGTGTGGGGAATCTCG
>SCTQ01000176.1 GCA_004322345.1 Aquabacterium sp.
GCTGCGCACGCGCCAGGCCGATGCGGAACTTGCTGTCCTTGGCGTAGGGGCCGGAGGAACAGGCCTCGAAGTGTTCCACCGCCTCCTTGGTCCGGCCCACGTCCAGCAGGGCCGCCGCCAGGCGCGAGCGATGATCCACCGACGGCGTGCGCTCGTACGCGAGCTTGGCCTCGCGCCATTCACGGTGGGGATCGATCAGGCCTTTCACCGCACTGGTCGCCTTGAGCGCGATGCGGCTGTGGCGCATCTCCGGCAGGTATTCGGCGAAGAAGTAGACGAGACAGCCGAGGACCGGGAACAGGAACAGCACCATCAGCCAATACATGTTGCGGCCGGTGCGTATGGCGTGGACGCCGAAGTACAGCACCACGAGCAAGTGCGCGATGGCGAGGATGGGCATGCCGGGACTCCCTGGGTCTTGTGTTGTCCGGCAGGCGCAAACCGCTGCACCTGCCGCCCGGGATTCTAGGTTTGGGCCGCCCGTGCGGCTGCCCCCGAGATCGGGCGCCGCGCCTCCGCCGCATCAAACCAGCCAGGCCGCGAACTTGCGCCGGAACTTGGACACCTTGGGCGCGACGACCGCGGCGCAGTAGCCCTGGTAGGGGTTCTTCTCGAAGTAGCGCTGGTGGTAGTCCTCGGCCGGGTGGTAGTTGTCCACGTCGACCACCTCCGTGACGATGGGCGCATCGAACACCTGCTGCATCTCCAGCTCGGCGATCAGCTCCTGCGCCGCCTGGCGTTGCGCCTCGTCGTGCACGTAGATGCCGGAGCGGTACTGCGTGCCCACGTCGTTGCCCTGGCGGTTGAGCGTCGTCGGGTCGTGCACGCCGAAGAAGATCGACAGGATGGTGCGGTAGTCGATCTGCTGCGGATCGAAGTGCAGGCGCACGACCTCGTTGTGGCCGGTGTCGCCGCCGCAGACGGCCTCGTAGCTCGGATGTGGGTGGCTGCCGTTGGAATAGCCGCTCTCGACAAAGCTCACGCCCTTGACCGAGCGGAACACCGCGTCCAGGCACCAGAAGCAGCCGCCGCCCAGGGTGGCCTGTTCGTATCCGGCTGCGGGTTGCGGAGCATTCGTCATGGCTGGGACCTCGTCTTGGCGTGACTAAACTTCGATGGATTATGGAGATGCACCGATGAGCAAAGCCGCGTTCCGCTGGGAAGACCCTCTGCTGCTGGAAACCCAGCTGGGCGACGAGGAACGGGCGGTGCGCGACGCTGCACGCAGCTATGCACAAGGCAGGCTGCAGCCCCGGGTGCTCAGCGCCGCTCGCGAGGAACGCTTCGACCGCGAGATCATGAACGAGCTGGGAGAACTGGGCTTCCTGGGCTCGACCATAGATGGGTACGGCTGCGCCGGAGTCAACCACGTCGCCTACGGACTGACCGCACGCGAGGTCGAGCGCGTCGATTCCGGCTACCGCAGCGCGATGAGCGTGCAGAGCTCGCTGGTCATGCATCCGATCCACGCCTACGGCTCCGAAGCCCAGCGCCAGAAGTACCTGCCCAGGCTGGCGACGGGCGAATGGGTGGGCTGCTTCGGCCTGACCGAACCCAATCACGGATCCGACCCCGGCGGCATGCAGACCCATGCCAAGCCGGTGGACGGCGGCTTCCTGCTGCGCGGCGCCAAGATGTGGATCACCAACTCGCCGATCGCCGACATCGCAGTCGTCTGGGCCAAGCTGGACAGCCCCGCCGCCGGCCAGGAGGCCATCCGCGGCTTCGTGCTGGAGCGCGGCATGAAGGGCCTGTCGACACCGCGCATCGAGGGCAAGCTCAGCCTGCGGGCCAGCATCACCGGCGAGATCGTGATGGACGACGTATTCGTGCCGCAGGAGAACCTGCTGCCCAACGTGGCGGGCCTCAAGGGCCCCTTCGGCTGCCTGAACAAGGCGCGCTACGGCATCGCCTGGGGCGCCATGGGCGCGGCGGAGTTCTGCTGGCATGCCGCGCGCGAGTACACGCTGGGGCGCAAGCAGTTCGGCCGCCCGCTGGCCGCCAACCAGCTGATCCAGAAGAAGCTGGCCGACATGCAGACCGAGATCGCACTGGGCCTGCAGGCGGCGCTGCAGGTCGGCCGTCTGCTGGACGCCCACCAGGCCACGCCGGAGATGATCAGCCTGATCAAGCGCAACAACTGCGGCAAGGCGCTGGACATTGCCCGGGTGGCGCGCGACATGCACGGCGGCAACGGCATCCACGACGAGTACCACGTGATGCGCCACATGCTGAACCTGGAGACAGTCAACACCTACGAGGGCACGCACGACGTGCACGCCCTCATCCTCGGCCGCGCCCAGACCGGGTTGCAGGCCTTCGCCTGAAGGACCGCGTGATGCTCGGACTGGACCCCTACAAGCCCATCCTCACCGCGCTGGCGATGCCGCCGGTGCCGCTGCTGCTGCTCGTGCTGCTGGGTGCCCGTCTGATCCTGCCGCGCCGAGGCCTGGGCTGGCTGATCCTGCTGACCGCCGTCACGCTGCTGTGGCTGAGCTGCTGCCAGGGCGTGGGCGCCTGGCTGAACGGCTTCGTGCTGCATCCGCCCTCGGCGCTGAACGCCGGCACCATCGACAAGCTCAAGCACGAGGCCCAGGCCCATCCCAACCAGACGGCCATCCTGGTGCTGGGCGGTGGCCGGGTGGAGTTGGCGCCGGAATACGGTGTCTCCGACCTTGCGCCCCCGTCGGCCGAACGCCTGCGTTATGCGATGTGGCTGGCCAAGCAGACCAACCTGCCGGTGGGTTTCTCCGGCGGCATCGGCTGGGCCGACCAGGGTACGGCGGTGGGGCAGTCGGAGGCCGAGATCGCGGCCTCGGTCGCGCAGCGCATCTACGGCCGCAGCCTGCGCTGGACCGAGACCGAGTCCCGCGACACGCAGGCCAATGCCTACCTGAGCGTCAAGCTGTTGCAGCAGGCCGGCGTGCACGAGATCGTGCTGGTCACCAACGCCTGGCACATGCCGCGCGCGCTGCGCCACTTCGAGGCCGCCGCGGCCGCCGCCGGCGGCATGCACGTCACGCCGGCCCCCATGGGCTTCACGGCCGTGCGGCCGGACTCGCCGCTGGCCTGGCTGCCGAGCACCGAAGGCTACGTCCAGGTCCGCCAGGCCCTGCGCGAACTGCTGGGCCTGGCCATGCACGCGTGACCCCGGAACGAACAAAAGCGGACGCCATAAAGCAAACGCCCCTTCGATCTTGCGATCGAAGGGGCTGGCGGCCTAGGGCCACCATCGGGAAGCCGGGAGGATCTCGGTCCCGGATCCCAGGCGCGCAGAGACTGCGCCCTCTAGAGCCCCTCGCGGGGCTGGTGCCTGCCTCACAGGCACAGCCAAGTTAATCCTTCGACCGGCTGCATGCAAGGGGAGATACCAGC
>SCTQ01000177.1 GCA_004322345.1 Aquabacterium sp.
GCGCGGCGTGCGGCCCGACCTGGGCCGTTCCCTGCTCGCCTGGGAGCCCCGCCTGAAGAACATCGCCGTCTTCGGCGCGGTGCTGCTGGTGCTGGAGATGATCTGGGGCCGGGCCTCGCTGGTGGTCTTCGCGCTGACCTTCGACGGCATGCCGGACTTCAAGGGTTCGCTGCTGGCCCTGCTGGACCCGCGCAACGTCGAGTTCATCGTCGCCTACACGGCAGTGGGTGCGATCTTCGCGTTGTGGATCTTCGCGGTCAGCGTCATCAGCATGCCGATGCTGATGGACCGCGACACCGATGCCATCAGCGCCGGCCTGACCAGCCTGCGCCTGGTGCTGGCGCAGCCGCTGGTGATGGGTTTCTGGGGCCTGCTGATCACGCTGCTGGTGGCCGCGGCGATGCTGCCCTGGTTCCTCGGCCTGCTCGTCGTCGCTCCGGTGCTGGGCCACGCCAGCTGGCATGCCTATCGCGCCGCGCTGGCCGCGCCGCAGGAGCGTGCGGCGCCCTGAGGGCTCAGTGCAGTCGCCGCCTCGGCCGGAAGGGCGGCTTGCCGCCCCAGTAGCGCATCATCAGCCAGCCTCCCAGCATGCCGCCGACATGGCCGATGTGGCCGACGTTCGTGGCCCCGGGGATGAGGCCGCCGGTGAACGCGGGCACGCTCTGCACCAGCGCCAGCACGCCGAAGACGATGGCGAAGGTGCGCGCCTTCATCGGGATGGGCGGGATGATGGGCATGATGATCCGGTTCGGATTGAGCATGGCGTAGCCGACCAGCAGCCCGAACAGCGCCCCCGAGGCCCCCGATGCCCGCACGGGGCCGCCCAGCACCAGGGCCAGCAGCAGGATGGACAGCCCGGCCACCAGCAGGCTCACCGCATAGAACTGCAGGTAGCGCTTGCGGCTCCAGGTGAGCTCCAGCTCGGAGCCGAACATGTACAGGCCCACCATGTTGAAGAACAGGTGCCCGAAGGACTGGTGCAGGAAGGCGTAGGTCACCAGCTGCCAGGGCATGAAGCCCCACCCTACCGAGTTCAGCGAGAACAGGTTCGTGAACCAGGGGCCGGCGATGAGCTGGATGCAATAGACCATCACGTTGATCAGCATCAGCGCCTGGGTGATCGGTGGCAGAGGTTGCATTCGAACGGGGCGTATAGCGGGCAGTGGGTTTGAGCCATCATAGCGACCCACTTCTGCATGGGATCCGAGATGGAACAGAGCTTGAACGGCAAGGTCGTGGTCGTCACCGGCGCCCTGGGTGCGCTCGGGCGCGGCGTGGTGCCGGCGCTGGCCGCACGCGGGGCGCAGGTGGCCGTGGTGGACCGCGCGCCGGCGCAGGCCCTGGAGGGCGCGGCGCTGGTGTCGGGCGACGTGGACCTGGCCTCGCCCGAGGCCGCGCAGCGCGTGCTGGCCGACGTGGCGAGCAGGCTCGGCGGCATCGATGCCGTGGTCAACCTGGCCGGCGGCTTCCGCTGGGAGACCGTGGAGGCCGGCGACATCGCCACCTGGGACCTGCTCTACGGCCTGAACCTGAAGACCGCGCTGGTGACCACCAAGGCCGCCTTGCCGCACCTGCTGGCGCGCGCGGCCACGCAGGGAGGCGGGCGCATCGTCAACGTCGGTGCGGCCGCAGCGGCCAGGGCCGGACTGGGCATGGGCGCCTACGCGGCCTCCAAGGCCGGCGTGGCGCGCCTGACCGAATCGCTGGCCGAGGAACTGAAGGACCGCGGCATTACCGTCAACGCCGTGCTGCCCAGCATCCTGGACACCCCGGCCAACCGCGCCGACATGCCCGACGCGGACTTCACCCGCTGGGTGCAGCCGGCCCAGCTGGCGGCGGTGATCGCCTTCCTGATCGGCGCCGAGGCCCAGGCCGTCACCGGCGCGCTGATCCCGGTGACCGGGCGGGTCTGAGGTCGTCGCCGCGAACGAACAAGAGGCCCCTCGGGGCCTCTTGTCGTGTGGCGGCGGTGTCCGGTGGGGCGGAGGGGGGTCAGAACGCGTGGCGCACGCCCAGCGCCAGGCCGCGTCCGTTCTCGCCCGCCGCGGTGGTGACGATGCCCTTGGTGGCCGCGTCGCCGTTGCTGATGTGGTCGAACCACACGTAGATGGCGGTGCGCTTGGACACGCTGTAGACGCCCTTGAGCGAGAAGATGTTGACCTTGTCGTCGTCGCCGCCGGCGAGCGTCGTGCCCGTGCTGCGCGAATAGCCGGGCGTCAGCACGAACGCAGGCGTGACGGGGATGCCGAACTTGAGGCCCCACACCGCGAGCCGGTTGGCACCGCCGAGCTGGGATTCGCCGCTGTAGTAACCCGTGGCCTTGACCACGCCGAAGTCCCAGCTGGCGAGCACGATCCCGGCCTTGGCTTTCTGGTTGCCCGCCTGCACGCTGTTCTCGTCCCGGGACACCAGGTAGGCGGCCTCGGCGGCGAAGGGGCCGACGGTATAGCCCAGGTTGGCGCTCCAGGCGCGGCCGGCTTTGGCCGTGGATTCCGTGCCCGCCGTGGTGGCGCTGACGGCACCGGTGCTGGCGTAGCCGACCGCGCCGGTGGAGTACTGCAGCTGCCCGGTGAGCCCGGAGAACAGCGAGGCCGGCAGGATGTAGGTCACCGTGTTGTCGATGCGCCGGTAGTTGTTGGCCGCACGCGTGCCCGCCAGGCGCAGATCGTCGTAGGCCTGGGTGCCGATCTTGTCGGCGGTCAGCCCGAGCGCGGAATCGATGCGGCCCAGCCGCAGCTCGCCGAAGCCGCTGCCCAGCCCGACCCAGGCGGCGCGGTCCCAGAAGCGGGCGCTGCCGCCGCCGTTCGCGCCCGTATCGGCGCTGATGGCGGACTCGAGCACGAACTTGGCTGTCAGGCCACTGCCGAGGTCCTCGATGCCCTTGAAGCCCAGGCGCGAGGTGTTCAGATTGCCCGACGAGATGCGGGTGAGGGTGTCCGTGCCCTTGACGCTCTCGACCGAGACGTCGACCACGCCGTAGAGCGTGATCGAAGACTGGGCGGCGGCGGGGAGGATGGATGCGATGCCGAGCAGGGCTGCGGCAGTTAGGGAAAGTCGATTCATCGAGACCTCTCAAGCTGGTGTCAGGGCGAAGGGCAACCGTGAACTGCTCGATATGCTGCCGGCGCAGCAATCTAGCCCGACGCTGGTCATTCGGCAATCGGCGTGATGCATCCGATCGTGTCGCTCGCGCCCTGCGGCCCGCACCTGGGTGCCGGGCTGCGCGGCGGCGTGGAACTTGTACACCTCGCGGCTTGCCGCAGCCCTGTCCCTTCCCGGACTGTGTGCAATCTGCGCGACAGCCCCTCGGCTCAGGCCGTCTGGGGCAGGGAAGGCGGCTCCTGCGGTTCCTGCGGCGGCAGGCGGCCGTCCAGCACCGCGTGTGCACGCTCGCGGTCGATGTCGCCCTCCCAGGCGGCGATGGCCACCGTGGCCACGCAGTTGCCGATCAGGTTGCCCAGCGCACGGGCGATGCCCATGAACCAATCCACCGACAACACCAGCACGAGGCCGATGGCGGGGATGGCCGGCACCGCGTGCAGCGTGGCGGCCAGCACCACGATGGCCGAGCCCGGCACGCCGTGGGCGCCCTTGGACGTCACCAGCGAGATGGCCAGGATGGTGAGCAGGTCGGCCGTCGACACCGGCGTGTTGGTGGCCTGGGCGATGAAGACCGCCGCCAGCGTGATGTAGATCGAGAAGGCGTCCAGGTTGAAGGAATAGCCCGTTGGGATCACCAGGCCGACGGTGGAGTCGCGTATGCCCATGCCGCGCAGCTTGGCCATCACCTGCGGCAGCACGCTGTCCGACGAGGTGGTGGCGAAGACCACGGCCAGTTCCTCGCGCAGGTAGCGCAGCAGCTTGAACAGGCTGAAGCCGCACAGCCGCAGGATCCCGCCCAGCACGACGAGGACGAAGAAGGCCACCGCCAGGTAGAACACCAGCACCAGCTGGCCCAGCTGCTGCAGCGAGGCCAGGCCGTACTTGCCCACCGTGAAGGCGATGGCCCCCAGCACGCCCAGCGGCGCGAGCCGGATGATCAGCCCCATCACCTTGAACAGCACGTGCGACAGGTCCTCCACCAGCGCGGTGATGCGCTGTCCGGTCTCGCCCAGCATCGCCAGCGCGCAGCCGAAGAGGATGGAGAACAGCAGGACCTGCAGCACGTCGCCCTTGGCGAAGGCGTCGACCACCGTCACCGGGACGAGCTTGAGCAGGAACTCGGTGAGGCCGCCGCCGGCGAGCTTGTCGGCGTTGGCCGTGTAGGTGCCCATCGCCGCGGCATCCAGCGTCTTCGGGTCCACGTTCATGCCGGCGCCGGGCTGCAGCAGCCAGCCCAGCATCAGGCCGATGGCCAGCGCGACGGTCGTCACCACCTCGAAGTAGACGAGGGCCTTGATGCCCACGCGCCCCACGCGCTTGAGGTCGCCCGTGCCCGCGATGCCATGCACCACCACGCAGAAGACGATCAGCGGGATCAGCATCTTGACCAGCTTGATGAAGCCGTCGCCCAGCGGCTTGAGCGCCACGGCCTTGTCGGGCCACAGCATGCCCAGCAGCACGCCCGCGACGAGGGCGATGAGGACCTGGCCGAACAGCGAGCGGGCGAACTTGAGCATGGCGGGCTCCCGTGGTGAGCAGGTGAAGGGCGGGAAGCGAGTTGCATGCCACGGCTGCCGCCCATGGGCGGCAGTGGCATGCCCGGTCTGGAGGAACAGGCAAGCATCGCGGCCGTTTCGGCATGGAAGCGGGCGGGGCGCTTTCCTAAGCTGCGGGCTCCTGCCGCCCATCACGCCTCACAGGGAGCTGCCTGCCGTGTCCGCCACCACCTGCCCCGATCGACCCGAACCCCTGGATGCCGTGGTGCCTGCGGCGCCGCCGGCGGACGCGCGCTGGCTCGCCGTGACCTCGCTCGCGCTGGGCGTCTTCGGCCTGGTCACCGCGGAGTTCCTGCCCGCCAGCCTGCTGACCGCGATGGCGGCCGACCTGCACGTCAGCGACGGCGCTGCGGGCCAGGCCGTCACCGCCACCGCCCTGGTGGGGGCGGTGGCCGCGCCGTCCATTCCGCTGCTGACGCGGCGCTTCGACCGCAAGAGCGTGATGCTCGCGCTGACCGTGCTGCTGGTGGTGTCCAACGCGCTGGCCGCGACGGCTGCCAGCCTGCCGATGCTGCTGTCCGCGCGCGTGCTGCTGGGCATCGCGCTGGGCGGTTTCTGGTCCATGTCCGCGGCGCTGACGATGCGGCTGGTGCCGGAAGGCCTCTTCGCCCGCGCGATGTCCTTCATCCTCGCCGGGGTCTCGGTGGCCACCGTCTGCGCGGCGCCCATCGGCGCCTGGATGGGCGACCGATGGGGCTGGCGCAGCGCCTTCGTCGCGGCGGGCGCGGTCAGCGTGCTGACCCTGACGGCCCAGCTCTTCACGCTGCCGGCGCTGCCGCCGCGCGACCACCCCAACCTGCGCGTGCTGGGCGAGCTGTTGCGCCGGCCCAAGGTGCGCGTGGCCCTGCTGGCGGTGGTGCTGGTGATCTCCGGCCACTTCGCCGGCTTCACCTACATCCGCC
>SCTQ01000178.1 GCA_004322345.1 Aquabacterium sp.
CCTGCAGCGCACGCCGCGCGGGCGCATGGCCACGCTGGCCGCCTTCCAGCACCTGGGGCTGACGCCACCGGCATCGAGCGGCGGCTTGTTCGAGGCCTGAAAGCTCAGGTCGCGTGGCCGCTGGAGGCCTGCGCCTCCATACCCAGCGCCTGGGCGATGTCCGCGCGCAAGGCAGCCGCCAGCACGCGCCGCTCGGGATGCGCCACGTGGCGCGCCGGCAGGAAACTCACCTTCACCTCCAGCCCGTCGGCACAGGCGATCCACCACAGCGACTGGCCCAGGCTGGTGTCGCCGATGTAGGCCACCGCCGGACTGATCTCGTTCGTGGAATCGCGGTAGCGCAGCGCCACGGGCTGCACCGGCGCCTGGGCGTCGATGGCCGACTGCAGCATGTTGGCGTGGAAGGGCAGCAATCCGGTGCCGTCGGAGGTGGTGCCCTCGGGGAAGACGGCCACGGTGTCGCCGGCACGCAGCGCATCGGCCACCACGCCCAGCACCCGCAGTGCGTCGCGCGGGCGTCCTCGCTGCAGGTACAACGAGCTGCCCGCGGTCACCAGCGCGCCGACCACCGGCCAGCTCGCCACCTCGGACTTGGAGATGAAGCGCGCCGGCAGCACGGCATGCATGGCCATGATGTCCAGCCAGGAAATGTGGTTGGCCACCAGCAGCTTGGCGCCGGGGCGCGGCGTGCCCTCGACGACCAGCTTCACGCCCAGCATGCGCAGCTGCTTCTCGCCCCACCACTGCACCTTCTGCCAGCGCTGCTCCTGGTTCAGGAAGCGGAACTGGCCGTGCACGACCAGCGCGCCGTGCAGGGTGTGCACGATGGCGCGCGTCAGCCGCCAGACCGCACGGACCTTCCTGATCACGACGCGACGGCCCCCCGATCGGGTTCTGCGGCGTGCGCCAGATGGCCAGCGACGAAGGTCATGCGCACGCGGCCGCGCATCTCGAAGCCTCCGAACTCGAAGGCGAAGGGCGTGTTCTTGCCCTGGCTCACCAGCTCCTGGCCGGTGACCTTCCAGGATGCGGCCGGGTCCAGCACGCAGATGTCGGCCACGCCGCCTGCGACCAGGCGGCCGGCGCTGGTGGCCAGCGAGCCCAGCGCATCGCCCAGCACGCGCACCGGACCGGCGGTGACGACCTCCAGCGCGCGGGCCAGGCCCACGCCGCTGTCCTCGCCCCACTTCAGCGCCAGCGACAGCAGCAGTTCCAGGCCGGTGGCGCCGGGCTCGGCCTCGCCGAAGGGCAGGTTCTTGGCGTCGGCTTCCACCGGGGTGTGGTCGGAGACCAGCGCGTCGATGGTGCCGTCGGCCAGCGCGGCGCGCAGGGCGTCGCGGTCGCGCTGCTGGCGCAGCGGCGGAACCAGGCGCATCTGCGGGT
Source organism: Aquabacterium sp. (assembly GCA_004322345.1). GTDB lineage: Bacteria > Pseudomonadota > Gammaproteobacteria > Burkholderiales > Burkholderiaceae_C > Aquabacterium. The sequence continues at coordinate 1,384 of SCTQ01000178.1, forward strand.
TGAAGTAGCCGATGTCGAGATCCGTGAGGTGCAGCGAATTGATGCTGACGTCGGCCGTCACCGGCAGGCCCTGGGCCTTGGCCTGGCGCAGCAGCTCGACACCGGCGGCACTGGACAGGCGGCACAGGTGCACGCGCGCGCCGGTGCTGCGCATCAGCTCGAAGATGGTGTGCAGCGCGATCACCTCGGCGGCCACCGGCACGCCGGCCAGGCCCAGGCGCGTGGCGACCGCGCCGCTGGCGGCCACGCCGTTGCCCAGCCAGCGGTCCTGCGGGCGCAGCCACACGGTGTAGCCGTAGGTGGCGGCGTATTGCAGCGCGCGCTGCAGCACGCGGGTGTCGGTGATGGGCACCTCGGCCTGCGAGAAGCCGACGCAGCCGGACTCGGTGAGTTCGGCCATCTCCGTCAGCGCCTCGCCCTTCAGGCCGCGCGTCAGCGCGCCGAGCGGGAAGAGGCGGCAGCGGCTGAGCTTGCGTGCGCGCAGCTTGAGCATCTCCACGAGGCCGGGTTCGTCGAGCGCGGGGTCGGTGTCGGGCTGGCAGACCACGCTGGTCACGCCGCCCGCGGCCGCCGCGGCCAGCTCGGACTCCAGCATGCCCTCGTGCTCGTAGCCGGGCTCGCGCAGGCGCGCGGCCAGGTCGACCAGGCCAGGGGCGACGATCAGCCCTTCCGCGTCGATGCGGTGCTCGGCCTCGAAGTCGTCGGGCACCTTGCCCAGCGCGACGATGCGGCCCGATGCGATGGCCAGGTCGCCGAGCTGGTCGAGGCCGCCGGCGGGATCGACCAGGCGGCCGTTGGTGATGAGCGTCTTCATGTTGCCTCGTTGCCCGCGATGATGGACATCACCGCCATGCGCACGGCGATGCCGAAGGTCACCTGCGGCAGGATCACGCTGTGCTTGCCGTCGGCCACCGCCGAGGCGATCTCCACGCCGCGGTTGATCGGCCCCGGGTGCATGACGATGGCATCCGGCTTGGCCAGTGCCAGCTTGTCTTCGGTCAGGCCGAAGTTCTTGAAGAATTCACCCGCCGAGGGCAGCAGCCCGCCGCTCATGCGCTCGTTCTGCAGCCTCAGCATGATGATGACGTCGGCGCCGCGGATGCCCTCGGCCATGTCGTGGCAGACGCGCACGCCCATCTCGCGCAGGTCGCCGGGCACCAGGGTCTTGGGGCCGACCGCCCGCACCTCGGGCACGCCGAGGATGGTCAGCGCGTGGATGTCCGAACGCGCCACGCGCGAATGCACGATGTCGCCGACCACCGCCACCGTCAGGTTGGAGAAGTCCCTCTTGAAGTGGCGGATCGTGTAGGCATCCAGCAGGCCCTGCGTCGGGTGCGAGTGGCGGCCGTCGCCGGCGTTGATCACGTGCACGTGGGGCGCGACGTGCTGGGCGATCAGGTGCGGCGCGCCGGACTCGGAGTGGCGCACCACGAACATGTCCGCCTGCATGGCCGACAGGTTGGCGATGGTGTCCAGCAGCGACTCGCCCTTGGCGGTGGACGAACGCGAGATGTCGAGGTTGAAGACGTCCGCGGACAGGCGCTTGGCGGCGATCTCGAAGGTCGTGCGCGTGCGCGTCGAGTTCTCGAAGAAGAGGTTGAACACGCTCTTGCCGCGCAGCAGCGGCACCTTCTTGACCTCGCGCTCCTGCACGCTGAGGAAGGTCTCGGCCGTGTCCAGGATGTGCGTGACGACCTGGCGCGGCAGGCCCTCGATGGACAGCAGGTGGATCAGCTCGCCATGGCTGTTGAGCTGGGGGTTGCGTTTGTGCAGCATCAGGCTGCCTCCCCGATCTGGAAGCTGAACCGGCCGTCGGGCTTGCGCTCCAGCGACAGGCGCTGGGCCGCCGGCAGCGCGATGCGCGCGGCCGAGTAGGCGGGCTCGATGGGCAGCTCGCGGCCGCCGCGGTCCACCAGCACGGCCAGGGTCACGCTGGCGGGACGGCCGAAGTCGAACAGTTCGTTGATGACGGCACGCGTGGTGCGGCCGGTGTAGAGCACGTCGTCGATCAGCAGCACGTGGCGCCCATCGATCTCGAAAGGCAGGCTGGTCGCGTCCGAGGTGGCCGACAGGCCGCGCGAGCCGAAGTCGTCGCGGTGCAGCGCGCTGCTGATGACGCCGTGGCGATCCGGCAGGCCGGCGCCGGCGAGGTCCTTCTGCAGGCGCTCGGCCAGCCAGGCGCCGCCGGACCAGACGCCGACCAGGGCCGAGCCCGGCTTGAGCAGGCCGCGCACGCCGGCCAGGAGATTGGCGTAGAGCGCTTCGGCGTCGAGGGTGAGCGTGGTCATGGCAGGGGGCTGTCGAGGAACTGTTGAAGGATGACGGCTGCCGCCTGCGCATCGATGCGTTCGCCGCGTGCGCCCTGGGACTCGGCCTCGGCCGAGCTGTAGCGCTCGTCCACCTCGTGCACCGGCAGGCGGAAGCGGCCATGCAACTGGCGGGCGAAACGGCGGGCGCGGCGGGTCATCTCGTGCTCGGCGCCGTCCGGATGCACCGGCACGCCGACTACCAGGGCCGCGGGCCGCCATTCGGCGATCAGCGCGGCGATGGCGTCGAAGCGGGCGTCGCCCTCGGCCGACAGCGTCTTCAGCGCACTGGCGCTGCGCAGCAGGCTGTTGCCCACGGCCACGCCGGTGCGCTTCGTGCCGAAGTCGAAGGCCAGGAAGGTCTGTTCAGCGGACACGGAAACGGAAGGCATGGACCATGAAGGCACCCCAGCAGCAGCCGTCATGCGTGCCCGGCCTCCTGGCTCAGCATGCGCGGGTCCACGCCCAGCAGCTGCAGCGCGCGTTCGTAGCGCTGCTCCACGGGCGTGTCGAAGATGATCTCGGGCTCGGCGGCGACGTTGAGCCAGCCGTTGCGGGCGATCTCGTCTTCCAGCTGGCCGGCGCTCCAGCCGGCGTAGCCCAGCGTGACCAGCACGCGCTTGGGGCCGGCGCCGTGGGCCAGGGCCTCGAGCACGTCCTTGGAGGTGGTCATCTCCAGCGCGCCGCTGGCGATGCGCAGGGTGGAGTTGTACTGGCCGCCCTCGTCGTTCAGCCGCTCGTGCAGCACGAAGCCGCGTTCGGTCTGCACCGGGCCGCCGAAATAGACGGGCGCCTCGGCCAGGTCCTGGCGGTCCAGGGTCAGGTCCACCTTCTCGAACAGATTTTTCAGCTTGATGTCGATCGGCCGGTTGATCACCAGGCCGAGCGCGCCACGCTCGGTGTGTTCGCACAGGTAGACGACGGCGCCGGCGAAGTTCTCGTCGACCATGCCGGGCATGGCGATGAGGAATTGGTTGGTCAGGTCGATGGGCTGGCTGTCGGGCATGGCGCGCGGATTTTAAGGGCTGAGCGATCATCGCCCTGATGGAGACCCCCACCACCCGAACCACCCCGCCTGCGCCCGAGTACGACCGTGCCCTGGTCTGGTTCCGGCGCGACCTGAGGCTGCACGACCACGCCGCGCTGTGGCTGGCGCTGAAATCCGCGCGCCAGGTGCTTTGCGGTTTCGTCTTCGATACCCAGATCCTGGACCCGCTGCCGCGCGCCGACCGCCGCGTGGCCTTCATCCGCGGCAGCCTGGAGGAACTGGACCGCCTGCTGCGCGAAGCCACCCCGGGTTCGGGGTCCAAGGGCCTGGTCGTGCGTCACGGCCCGGCGCGCGAGACCCTGCCGCGGCTGGCCCAGGAACTGGGCGTGCAGGCCGTGTTCACCAACCACGACTACGAACCGGCGGCCAAGCTGCGCGACGCGCAGGTGCGCGGCACGCTGGCGCATGCCGGGATCAGCTTCTACACGGCCAAGGACCAGGTGGTCTTCGAGGGCGACGAGCTGCTGACCGTCTCCGGCAACCCGTATTCGGTCTTCACGCCCTACAAGAACGCCTGGCTGAAGAAGCTGGAGCCCTTCTACCTGAAAGCCTACCCCTGCGAGCGCTGGTTCCATCGCCTGGCCGCCCTGCCCGGCGGCATCGAGCCGGGTGTCCCGCGCCTGTCGGACATCGACTTCGAGGAACTGGCGCGCGACGAACTGAAGGTGCCGCCCGGCTCGGCCGCGGCGCGCGAGATGCTCGACGAGTTCCTCGAACGCATCGACGACTACGCGGACACCCGCGACTTTCCCGGCGTGAAGGGCCCGAGCTACCTGTCCACCCACCTGCGTTTCGGCACGCTGTCCATCCGTGAGGTGGCCGCCCTGGCCTGGGACCGCATGCGCGGCGGCTCGCGCGGGGCCGAGGTCTGGCTGTCCGAGCTGATCTGGCGCGACTTCTATCACCAGGTGCTGCACCACCACCCGCAGGTCGCCGGCCACGCCTTCAAGCCGGCCTACGACCGCATCCGCTGGGACCACGGCAAGCATGCCGACGAGCTCTTCCATGCCTGGTGCGAGGGCCGCACCGGCTATCCGCTGGTGGACGCGGCCATGGCCCAGATCAACCAGACCGGCTACATGCACAACCGGCTGCGCATGGTGGTGGCCAGCTTCCTGACCAAGGACCTCGGCATCGACTGGCGCCGTGGCGAGGCCTGGTTCGCCGAGAAGCTGCTGGACTTCGACCTCGCCGCCAATAACGGCGGCTGGCAATGGGCCGCCTCCAGCGGCTGCGATGCGCAGCCCTATTTCCGCATATTCAACCCCGTCAGCCAGAGCCGGAAGTTCGACCCGCAGGGGCGCTTCATCCGGCGCTACCTGCCGCAGTTGTCGAAACTGCCCGACGAGGCCATCCACGCGCCCTGGCTGGCCAAGCCGCTGGAGCTGGAGGCGGCGGGGATCGTGCTGGGGCGGGACTATCCGCGGCCGGTGGTCCAGCACGACGAGGCGCGGGAGAAGACGCTGGCGAGATACGCCGTGGTCAAGGAAGCCGGCTGAGCTAGGCGCAGCCAAGGCCGTGTGCCTTCGGCACACAACGAGGCTGCAACGACGCCCAGCGCCTTGCCAGGCTCCAGCGCGCGTCCTCCGGTAGTGTTAACAGGCCCTAGAACAGCTCTACGTCACCGACCTTGGTGTCGTCCTTGAGCGCCCCCGTGCGCACCAGCTCGGCATGGCTGCACACCATGTTCCGGCCGTTCTGCTTGGCGTGGTAGACCGCCCGGTCGGCGCGCTCGAAGGCGGCGCTGGGGGTATCGGTGGACTGCACCTCGGTGAAGCCGATGCTGCCGGTGACACTGCCCACCTGCGGGAAGGGGTACTCGGCCATGTTCTGGCGGAAGCGCTCGAAGGCGCGCATCGCGTCGGCTTCGTCGGCGCAACGCATCATGACCACGAACTCCTCGCCGCCGAAGCGGAAGAGGCGATCCTGGAAGCGGAAGGTGCTGCGCATGATGCGCGCCACCAGCAGCAGCACCTCGTCGCCGATCAAATGGCCGTAGCGGTCGTTGACCGACTTGAAATGGTCGATGTCGAGCACGCCTATCCAGTAGCGCGCCGCCTGCTCCGGACGGCGGCTCTCGAACAACGCGGCCTGGGCGCCGCCCGCGCTGTGGCGGGCGGTCTTCATGAAGGATTCGTCGAAGGTCTTGCGGTTGAGCAGGCCGGTCAGCGTGTCGCGCTGGCTGTAGTCCAGCAGGGCCTGGAAGTTGCCGAAGACGCGCAGCACCGCGTGGATGGCGCGCAGCTCGTCCGGTGTCAGCGCGATGCTGGTGACGACCTCGACCACGCCCGGCTGCTCGCGGTCGCCGGGCACCGGGAAGGCGGTGACGATGAGGCCGGTGCCCAGCGGATCGGGTTCGGCCACCTGCATCTGGCGGCCCATGCAGGCCACGCGCAACGGTGCCGACTCCTTGGTCGGCAGCATCGACAGGTCGGTCCAGGGAGGATCGGAACACGGGGCGGCCATGCCGGCCTGCAGGCGGGCGCACATCAGCCAGCGCTGGTCGCTGCCCTCGCCGTCGCCCTCGCCGACCAGGCGCCACACCCCCACGCCCTGCGGGCGCACCAGGCCCATCAGGGCCTGGGCGAGGGAGACGTCCAGCCGCTCACGGTCGCGATGGACCGTGAGGGTGGCGAGGAGATCGATGACTTCGGCCATGTATCCGTGCGGAAAGCGTCGCTGCTGACTGCCTCAGACGCTCTCAAGCAAACGGCTGGCCGAGCCGTTGGCCTCAGGATGCGGCCGAAGCGGCTTGCGAGGAAAGGGCCGTGTAGCGGCCGATGAGACCCAGCAATTCTTCTTCGGAGTACGGCTTGCCCAGGTAGTGGTTCACACCCAGCTCGACCGCGTAATCGCGGTGTTTCTGCGCGATGCGCGATGTGATCATGATCACCGGCAGGTCGGCCAACTTGGCGTCGCTGCGGATGTTGCGTACCAGGTCGAAGCCGTCCATGCGCGGCATCTCGATGTCGCTGAGCACCACTTGCGGACGTTCCTCGGCCAGGCGTTCCAGCGCATCCAGGCCGTCCTTGGCCAGCGTGACGCGGTAGCCCTCGCGCTGCAGCAGGCGCTGCGTGACGCGGCGCACCGTGAGCGAATCGTCGACCACCAGCACCAGCGGCACCGAATTGACCGGTGCTTCCTGGACCACCGGCGCGGCGGGCAGGCCGGGCGCAGCAGGGTCGGCTGCCACCGCCGGTGCGCCGTCGTGGCTGGTCAGGTGCAAGGCGGCACCGGTGAGCGCACGGGCGGCTTCGCCGTAGACGGTCGCCAGGGCCACCGGGTTGTAGATCAGGGCCACCGAGCCCGAGGCCAGCAGCGTCATGCCGGCGAGACCCGGCAGGCGCGCGAGCTGCGGGCCCAGGTTCTTCACCACCACTTCCTGGTTGCCCAGCACTTCGTCCACGTGCAGTGCGACGCGCTGGCGTGCCGAGCGGGCGATGACCACCGGCACGCTGCGGCCGGCTGCCGTGCCGCGGGCACTGTGCTGCAGCAGGGCGCCGAACCAGAAGAAGGGCAGCGCCTGGTCGCCGAAGGTGTAGGCGCCGGTGCCGTAGGAGTGCTCGACATCGGCCGGCTTGGCGCGCAGCACGATCTCGATCAGGTGCGTGGGCACCGCCACCGAGGTTTCTCCGCAGCGCAGCATCACCACCTGCGTGACCGCCGTGGTCAGCGGCAGCACGAGCTTGAAGCTGGTGCCCTGGCCGGCGGATGTGGCGGTCTCGATGCGGCCGCCCATGGCGTTCACCTCGTTCCTGACCACGTCCATGCCGATGCCGCGTCCGGCGAGTTCCGTCACCGTCTCGGCGGTGGAGAAGCCGGGCATGAAGATCAGCTGGGCCAGTTCGGCGTCGCTGGGCTGGTCGTAGGGGCCGACCATGCCGAGCGCACGTCCCTTCTCCAGGATGCGGTTGAGGTTCAGGCCGGCGCCGTCGTCACGGAACTCGACGCTGACTTCGTTGCCTTCGTGGCGCAGCGACACGACGATGAGGCCGCTGGCCTCCTTGCCGGCCTGCTGGCGCACGTCGGGCATCTCGATGCCGTGGGTGACGCAGTTGCGCAGCAGGTGCTCGAAGGCCGGCGTCATGCGCTCCAGCACGCCGCGGTCGACTTCGGTCGCGCCGCCGACGATGTCCAGGCGCACCTGCTTGCCGGTCTCCTTGGCCGCCTGGCGCACCACGCGATACAGGCGATCGGACAGGCCTTCGAACTCCACCATGCGCGTGCGCAGCAGGTCGTCCTGCAGGTCACGCGTCAGGCGGGCCTGGGCCACCAGCTGGTCCTCCGCGGTGTCCAGCGTGCGATGCAGCGAGCGCTGGATCGTGGCCACGTCGTTCACCGACTCGGCCATCATCCGCGTCAGTTCCTGGAAGCGGGTGAAACGGTCGAATTCCAGCGGGTCGAAGGACTGCGAGGCGGCGCGCGCGGCTTCCATGCGCGTGCTCATCTGCGTCTCGGCCTGCAGCTCGATGTCACGCAGCTGCTGGCGCAGGCGCTCCAGGTTCTCCGTCAGGTCGCCCAGCGAGGTCTTGATGGTGCCGACCTCGGAGGCCAGGCGCGAGCGGGTGATGATGACCTCGCCGGCTTGGTTGACCAGGCGGTCCAGCAGTTGCGCGCGAACACGCACCGCGCCCTGCGCGGCGCCGGCCTGCTTGCGCACGGCCGCGCCGTTCTGGGCCTCGGCTGCGGCGCCGAAGCGCGACCAGTCCACGCTGGCCTCGTCGTTGGACGCGGGCAGGTCGGCCTGCGGCACGGCCGGCGGCTGGTCGGATTCGACGGGCGCCTGGGCCACGTAGGGCTGCGGCTCAAGAGCCGCCGGAACCTGTTCGATCACCACCTGGTCCAGCGCCGGCAGCTCGTGCGGCACGTCGTGCTCGACGGCGGCGGGGCGCTCGGGCGTCAGCTCGGGAGCGGCGACGAGATGGGCCTGGGCGGCCGAGGTGGCAGCCTCATAGCTCTGGGCGTCGCGGTTGCGCAGGTTCTCGAAGGCCTCGGCCAGCGAATCGCTGCGCGATTGCAGGTCCTCGACATCGGACTCGCTGACCTCGCCACCGAAGGCGATCATCTTCTCCAGTGCCGATTCCATGCGGTGGGCCATCTCGCCCAGGCGCATCGCGCCGGCCAGGCGGGCTCCGCCCTTGAGGGTATGCAGCGTGCGCATGCAGGCCGTGGCCGCGCCGGGGTCCGTGCGGCGCGAGGCCAGGTCACGCACCTCGTTGGCCAGCTGGGGCAGGAGCTCCAGCGCCTCTTCCTCGAAGATCGGGAACAGGTCCGCGTCGACCGCGTCGACCGCGTCGATGTCGTCGTCCAGGTCCAGCACCGCCATCGCGCGGTTGCCCGCGGGTTGCGGCAGGGTTTGCTGGGGCGCCAGCTCCTCCAGCGCGCGGAACTCGGGCAGGCCGAGTTCGGCCGGCACCGTGTGCGAGGCCTCCTCGGCCACGTAGGCTTCCAACGTCGATTCGGCAAAGGCCGGCGGTGCGCCGTGCTGCGAAGGCTGGAAGGCCTGGACGGGCTCGGGCTGGTAGTCGGCCACGGGCTCGATGACCTGCGCCACCACCGGCTCCACGACCTGCTCGAAAGGCACCGGCTGCACCGGGGCATCGATGTGCGACTCGTTGGCGGCGGGGAAGGGCTCGGCCGAGATCTCCAGCGCACCTTCGTCCCCCAGGACGGAGGGCACGGTGATGCGGCCGAACTCGTCTTCCTCGCTGCGCAGCTCGCTCTTGAGCTGGTCTTCCTGGCGGTGGTTGGCCTCCAGGTCCCAGGCGTTCAGGCGCTCGATCAGCTCGGGCTGCGGCGACTTCAGGAAGCCGGCGGCGAACTGATGCAGCAGACGGCGGATCTCCTCCGCCACGTCGCAGAACAGCTGGGCGTCGGAAGCCTGGCCCTGGCCCAGCACCTGGCTGCGCGCCAGGGTGTGCTCCAGCTGGCGCGCCAGCTGAGACAGGTCGGTGAAGCCGACGGTGGCGGAGTTGCCGCCCAGCGAATGGGCCAGCGCGACGGCGCGGTCGCTGACCGGACGGTCCAGCTCCAGCGACCATTCGGACAGCTCGGTGACCAGGGCACGCGACTGCTCGTCGGCCTCGTTGAGGTAGACGTTGAACAGCGGGATGCCGATGCGCAGGTCGCCGATGACCTTGACCTGGTCGTCGGATCCGGCCTCGACCACCGGCTCGGGCTCGGGCTCGGGCTGCGCTTCGGCGGCGACCTCCAGCGGCTGGGCATCCAGCAGCACAGGTTCCTCCAGCTGGGGCAGCTCGGCCGCGACGGGCTCGCCCTCGCCTTCCAGCACCAGCGGCTGGTCCAGCGTGACGGGGGCCGGCACGGGCGCCAGGTCCAGTTCGGTCGGGGCAACCACTTCGTCCAGAGACGGCAGGTCCAGCGAGATGCGCTCGAGATCGTTGCCGCCCGCGGCGTTGCCGGGGGTGGTGTCGACGAAATCGGGGTTGATCTCGGTGTCCGGGCCGTCCAGGGCCAGCGGGTCTTCGATCGCCACGGCTTGCGCAAGGGGGGCGGGCTCGACGAACTCGGCGGCCTCGGCCACCTCGACGGCGGGCGCGAACTCCACGGGCGCCAGCGGCTCGTCGAAGGCGACCACCTCCGCGATCACCGGCACTTCGGGAAGCGGCGGGGCGGCTTCGGCCACCACGGGGGCCGGCTCGGCGGCGGGTGTGGCACCCAGCGGCAGGCGCCGGCCTTCCAGGCGCAGCGCATCGGCGCTGTGCACCAGCGGCAGGCGGCGGCTGCCGTCGGCGCGGCGCTGCTCGATCTCGTCGACCCAGGCCTCGAAGGAATCCAGGGCCTCGCTGGTGAAGCCCAGCAGGTTCTCGTCGGCCGGTTGCTGCGTGGCCAGCCAGCTGTTGTAGAGCTGCTCGCAGGCCCAGCCGGCTTCGCCGAACTCGTTGAGGCCGACCATGCGCGAGCTGCCCTTCAGCGTGTGGAAGGCACGGCGCACGGTGGTCAGCTGCTCGATGTTGCCGCCGTCGTTGCGCAGCACGGACATCGCATCCCGGGCGGTGGCGATGACCTCGCGCGCCTCCTCCAGGAAGATGCCGCGCATCTCGTCGTCTTCCTCCAGGCCGGTGTCGACCACCACCGCAGCCGGGACCGGCATCAACGGGGCGGGAGCGGAGACAGGCGCGAAGGATTCGGCGGGCTTGGGCTCGTCGAGCGGGTCCAGGCCCATGGGCTCGGACATCGTGATGACGAAGTCGGCCATGGCCTGGGCCACCTGGCCGCGGGCGATGGTTTCGGTGGCCGGGCCGGCACCGGCCTGTTCGGCCTGCTCGACCGCGGCGATGGCCTCGGCGACGCTGGCGGCCAGCGCGGGCTGCTCGGCGACGACCGGGTCCAGAGACAGGCGCTCCAGCGTCAGGGAGACATCGGCCAGCGGCGCGTCCTGTTCGGTGGCGGCCTGCGCCACGGACTGGGCCTCGTCGATCAGGCGCAGGCTCTGTTCAGGCAGCGGCTGCGGCTCGGCGGGCCTGGCCGGGGCACGCTGGCCCATCAGCGACTTCAGCAGGCCGGTGGACGAATCGAACTCGAACAGCGACTTCGCCAGGTTGGGCTGCACGCTGAGCATGTCGATCAGGAAGCCCAGCGCGCCGAGGTTGCTGGCCAGGCGGTCGAAGACCCCGTCCTGCGCCGCCTGCTGCACGTCGGTGTCGGGCAGCATCAGCGCGTCGATGTCGTCGCGCATGCGCAGCACGGCCTGCGAGGCCTGGGGCAGGCCCAGCACCGAGAACACGCCGCGCATGGACTGCAGTTGCGAGGGCACGTCGGCCAGCGCCGCGCGGTCTTCGGTGTTGCGGAAGAACTGGTCGATGCGCTTCTCGGCCTCGGACAGGCTGGCGCGCAGTTCCTGCACGACGCTGCCCATGGTCTGGCGGTCCGACACGCGCCGGTACAGCTCCTCCATCCAGGCTTCGAGCGGCTCCGGCGTGGCGCCGCCGCGCACGGCATCCATGCGCTGCGCCAGGCGCTGCACGCGCTCGCCCTGCTGCGGGCTGTCGAACTCGCCGTCCTCCAGCGAGGCTTCCAGGTAGAGCACGCTGGTGGCGATCTCCATCGCCAGCGAAGGCGCCGGCGCCTGCTGCGACTGGACGGTCTGCGAGACCGAGTGCTGCAGGGCATCGGCCAGGGTCTCGCCCTGGGGATAGAGCTTCTTCAGCGATTCGCCGACCAGCGAGAACTGCTCGTTGAGGCCCGACAGGCGCATCAGCTCGCCGCCGGCGACGGCCGACCAGGCCTCCTTGGCGGTGGACACGCGCTTGCGCGCCTGCGCGATCCAGCTCGGGTCGTAGCGGCCCAAACTGGGCGCGGTGTAGTCGACGGCAGCTTCGCCACGCAGGCCATAGGCCTGGCGTGCGGCCGCCAGGTTGGGGGCTCGGGATGCGTCGGCCTCGCCGGCTTGCGAGGAGAAGAACAGGAGATCCTGGGCCAGGCGCTCGGCCGGCTGCTGGTCGCCGCGCACCTGCCCGCGCAGGTGGGCCAGCAGGCGGGAGGCTGCACGCTTGACGTGCACGTCGGGCTTGATGCGGCCCAGCGAGAGGGCCTCGAAGAAGCCTGCGCCCAGGCGCCACAGCGCGGCATACGCGCCGCTGCTGCCCGCGGCCAGGCCGGCCGACAGCGCGGCCAGCTTGCTGGCGGCGCCGGGCAAGGGCTGGTTGCGCATCAGCGCCAGCAGGGCGGATTCGAATTCGGACAGGGCCTGCGCGTCGGCCGCATGCACGTCGGCAGCGGGAGCCGTCCAATCGCGCCATTGCCAGTCCTGCGCCCACAGGTCGGCCGGGTGGGCGCGTTCGGCGCCGGCCACGGCCTGCAGGGCCTCGTACTGCGGGAACAGCGCGACCGGCGAGACCGGCTTGCCGCCCAGCAGGCGTGCGATGTAGTCCAGCAGCGCGAAGGACGCGTGCTCGATGACGTCGACGGCCTTGGCGTCGAGCTTCTGGGGTTTGGCGACGAAGCGCTGGACCGCGGCCTCGCTGGCGCGCAGCAGGGTGGCGCCGGCCTCCAGGTTGACCAGCTCCAGCACGCCCACGCCCTGGTGGATCTGCAGGCGGGCGCCGCGCAGGATGGCGGGGTCGATGTCGTCGACGTCGGAGGACGAGGTCTCCGCGTCCTTCACGCAGCGGCGCAGCGCCTTGTGCGCGGTGTCCAGCGACTTGCGCAATTCCTCCTGGACCCAGGCCAATGCGCTGAGGTCGCTGGAGGAATCGCCGGGTAGGTCAGTGTGGTGAGCAGTGTCCATCGATGGCCTTCAGGCGGTGTATGCAGCGCTCCTTCTCGATCGGGGCCCCCAGGGCCTCAGGCGATCTTGAAGCGCGACACGGACTGACTGAGTTCTTCTGCTGTCTTGGAGAGCTCGCGCACCAGTTGCGTCGTCGAGCGCGTGCCTTCGCCGGTCTGCTCGGTCACGGCGAAGATGTGCTGGATGTTGGACACCACCACGTTCGCGCTTTCGGCTTCGCGCAAGGCTTGACGCGAGATCTCCTGAATCAGGTCTGCGAGTCGGCGCGACACGCGGTCGATGTCGCCCAGTGCGGTACCCGCCGCGTCGGACAGACGGGCCCCTTCCACCACGCCCTGGGTGGAACGTTCCATAGCGGCCACGGCATCCTGCGTGTCGGTCTGAATGGTGCGCACCAGCGCGGCGATCTGCTTGGTGGCATCGCCGGAGCGTTCGGCCAGCCGCTGCACTTCCTCGGCCACCACCGAGAAGCCCCGGCCGGCTTCGCCTGCGGACGCCGCCTGGATGGCGGCGTTCAGCGCCAGCACGTTGGTCTGTTCGGTAATGTCGGAAATCAGCTCGGTGATTTCGCCGATCTCCTGGGACGATTCGCCCAGCCGCTTGATCCGCTTGGAGGTGTCCTGGATCTGGTCGCGGATGGCATTCATGCCGCCGATCGCGTTGTGCACGGCGGTCAGGCCGGTCTCGGCTGCCACCAGCGACTGGCGCGCGACCTCGGCGGAGTGCAGCGCCTGCGAGGACACCTCGTTGATGCGGCTGGCCATCTGCACCACCGATTCGCCGGTCTCGCGGATCTCGCGCAGCTGTTCGTCGGAGGCGGCCAGCAGCTCGGTCGAGGTGGCTTCCACGTGCTGGGTGGTCTCGGTCACGCGTGCCACCGTGCCCTGCACCTGGGCCACCAGGGTGCGCAGCTCTTCCACCGTGTAGTTCACCGAGTCGGCGATGGCGCCGGTGATGTCTTCGGTCACGGTCGCCTGTTGCGTCAGGTCGCCTTCTGCCACCGTCTGCAGTTCGTTCATCAATCGCAGAATGGCGGCCTGGTTGGCGTCGTTGACGCGCTTGGCCTCGCGCTGCTGGCGTTCGGCTTCCTGGCGCTGCTGTTCCGCGATCTGGCGGCGGAACTGCTGGTCGACCACGAAGACGCGCAGCAGCCCCATGGCGCCGAGCACGAAGACCACCGCGGAGACGACGATCAGGGCCAGCACCGCGCCGCCCAGGCCGGCACCGGCCGTCAGGCTGGCCTGCACCTGCTCGAGCTTCTTGCCCAGCGGATCGGAGTCCTTCAGGATCGCCACCTGGGCGTCACGCGCCTGCACCAGGCCTTGCAGCGAGCCCAGGATGAAGCCGGCCTGCGAACGCGTCTGCTCGAACATCTCCAGCAGGGCGTCGACCATCTCCTTGGTCTGCGGATCCTTGCTGCCTGGCAGCTTCAGTTCGGCACTGCCGCTGACCAGGCCGGTGGCGATGTCCTTGAACTGGTTCAGGTCCTTGCCCAGCAGGAAGACGGCCTCGGTGGACACGCCTTCCACGGTCAGGAACTCGTTGGCCGACTTGCCGATGCGCTGCGTGAGCATCACGAGCTGGCCGGCGGCCTGGATCTCGGTGGGCGTCGCGTTGGCCTGCACCTTGGTGCTGGACAGCTGCTCGGCCACGTCGGCCAGCTCGGCGGACTGCTGGTTCACCTCGCGCAGCGACTTGCCCACCTTGGTCAGCACGCTTTCCTGACCCAGCAGGGTCTTGGCGTTCTTCTCGGCGCTGTCGACCATGGGCAGCAGCGGCGCGATGGCCTCCTGCACGCTGGCCGGCGCGGCCACCAGGCCCATCGACGAATCGCCGTTGCGCAGGCCGCGCACGCTCTTGGCGAGCAGCTCGACGCTCTTCTTCACTTCGGGGAAGGCCTGGGCGGAACCGATCAGCGCCTGCGACACGGACTTCGCCAGACGCTGCGATTCGGTCAGCGCGCGGCCGGTGGCCCCGATCTGCTCGGCGCGCTGGTTGGCGGTGCGCACGGCGAAGGCGCCGGTGATCGCCAGCAGCAAGGCGCCGATGATGGACATCGCGACCAGGATGCGCTGCTGACGGCCGAGGGAGAAGCCGCCGATGATGGGCAGCTTGGTGTCCGGATCGGCCGACAGCGAGGACGTGCCGTCGCCATCGCCGATGCGGGTTTCGCTGAAGTCCGCCGTCAGCTCCGACGGCGCGGCCTCGGAAATGATCGACGAGTCGGCATGCTGCGGATGGGCCGTCGTCGGCGCCGCGGTGTCGTGCTCGTCGGCACCGGTGGGGGTGTGGTCGGCCGCATTGGCCGCAGGCCCACCACCGTGGATCACGGGGTCCTCCAGGGGCTGTTGCTGCGCCTGGCCCAAGTCCTTGATCCTGTCTAGGAAGCTCATAGGTACCTCTCGTGCATGCCACAAGTAGCGGCGGCGCCTTGACCCGGCGCCTGGTTGTCCGATGCCGTCGCGATCGCGTGCCGCGCGGCCATCATTCGAAAATCCTCAGAAACGACTCATGCCCCGACAGCGCGGCCAGGCCGACCTCATGCCAGCGCTTGCCCTGGGCATCGCGCCAGACGCCGTTGAGGAAGGCAGGCCGGGGGCCGGCCGCGGCTTCCTCGTCGACGGACAGTTGCTCCCGGCTGCGCAGGCCGCTGAGGCGGTCCACCAGCAAGGCGCAGTTGATCTCGAGGTTCGAGTTGAAGGCGATCAGGCAGGTCTGGTCGCGCCCCGGCGCATCCAGGCCGGCACCCGCGCGCCGCAGGCCCAGGAAGACTGCAAAGTCGACGACACCGTGCAGGTGGCCGCGCAGGTTGGCCACGCCCATGAACCAGCGGCTGGTGTGCGGCACGCGCATGAGGCCCGACGCGCCGGTGACGATCTCACCGGCTTCGGCCAGGGGAAACAGGAAGCCGAGACCGCCGGATTCCACCGCCAGCCAGCTGGCCGACGGTGCCTGGTCGCGCGCCGCCTGCAGGCGCTCGGCCAATCGGGTCTGCAACTCCCTCAGTGCTTGCTTCTTCGCCATGCAGGCTCACGGGCTGTGTGTAGGGAAAAGCGGCGCCTTTCGCTTCAGCCGAAGGCGCGGATCTTGGCAATCAGTTCGTCGGGGTCGACCGGCTTGACGACGTAGTCCTTGGCACCCTGGCGGATGCCCCAGACGCGGTCGGTCTCCTGGTTCTTGCTGGTGCAGATGATCACGGGCACGTCCGCGAAGCTCGGGTCACGCGTGATGGCGCGGGTGAGCTGGAAGCCGTTCTGGCCGGGCATCACCACGTCCATCAGGATCAGGTCGGGCTTCTCTTCGCTCAGGCGGCGCAGGGCTTCCTCGCCGTTCTCGGCCGTGCGCACCTCGTATCCGCGTTTGCTCAGGATATCGCTCAGCGCGAACAGTTCGGTCTTGGAATCGTCGACGAGAAGAATCTTGCGGATCGGCATGGTGGGTCCTCGGTCTCAGCTTGCAAGTGACGGCTGCTGCGCCTCACTCCATCGGAATACTGCTCTGCTGCGCGTGTGGCGCGCGAACGGGCGCGCGCTCAGGCGCTGACACGGCTGAATTGGGCGACAGCCTGCAGAAGTTGGTCCTTGGTAAAAGGCTTGGTCAGATAGTCTTCTGAACCGACCATGCGGCCGCGTGCCTTGTCGAACAGGCCGTCCTTGGAGGACAGCATGATCACCGGCACGTTCGCGAACTTCGGGTTGCGCTTGATGATGGCGCAGGTCTGGTAGCCGTCCAGGCGCGGCATCAGGATGTCGCAGAAGATCAGGCTGGGCTGGTGGTCGCTGACCTTGGCCAGTGCGTCGAAGCCATCCTCGGCCAGCACGACCTCGTAGCCGCCCTGCTTCAGGAATATCTCCGCGCTGCGGCGGATCGTGTTGCTGTCGTCGATCACCAGCACCTTGGTACGGGTGCCGTCGGCGGGGGTGGCTTCGCTCAAGGGAGGTTCTCCTCAACGACTGAGGGCCCGCACGCGGGCCACCGATTCAAATGGATTCAAATCTGAACCATCTCAAAATCCTCTTTGCGGGCGCCGCATTCGGGGCACACCCAATTCATGGGCACATCTTCCCAGCGGGTGCCGGGTTGGATGCCGTGCTCGGGGTCTCCGGCGGCCTCGTCATAAATCCATCCGCAAATGAGGCACATCCAGGTTTTCGGATCGTTCACGTTTTTCTATAGGGGGCTTGACTACAATGGTCGGCGATTGTAGCTACGCGGATCCTAGGAAAAGAGAGGGTTTGTGGGCACAAAAACAACATGGATGCAGGCGTGAAACGATGGTCTTATTTCACGCCGCCCGAGGCTCTGCCCGGATGCTGTTCGGAACTCCGATTTTGATCGGTCCGGGACATATTCCGCCGCAGCGACAAACACAGCGAAACAATATTCCCCTGCCCACCCCCTACGCCGCATGAGCTCCCTCACCCCCGACACCAACGAGACCGGCGAAGCCCTGCAGGAGCCGCCTGCGCCGACCTGCGTGATGAGCTTCAACGCGACCGAACCCAGCGGCGCGACCGGCCTGGCGGCCGACGTCGCGACCATCTCCGCGATGGGCTCGCATGCGCTGCCCGTGGTCACCTCGGTGGTGATCCGCGACACGGCGGAGATCTTCGACAGCCACGAGATCGATCCCGACACCGTGGCCGAGCAGGCACGCAGCATCCTGGAGGACGTGCAGGTCGCCGCCTTCAAGGTGGGCTTCCTCGGCACGGCCGAGGGCATCAGCGCGGTGGCCGAGATCCTCTCGGACTACCCCGACATCCCGCTGGTCACCTACTTGAGCAGCCTCAGCTGGCTGGAAGAAGACGTCAGCCAGCCCTACGAGGACGCCTTCCGCGAGCTGATCCTGCCGGCCACCGACGTGCTGGTGGGCAACCACAAGACGCTGACCGACTTCCTGCTGCCCGAGTGGGACGCCGAGCGCCTGCCCTCGGCGCGCGAGCTGGCCGTGGCCGCCGGCGAACTCGGCACGCGCTGCGTGCTGGTCTCCGGCATGCAGCTGCCCGACCATCACATCGACAACGTGCTGGCGACCCCGCAGGGTGCCGTCACCGGCGAGAAGTACGAGCGCTTCGAGACGACCTTCGTCGGCGCCGGCGAGACGCTGTCGGCCGCGCTGGCCGCGCTGCTGGCCAACGGCAACGAGCTGCACCTGTCGGTGTCCGAGGCCCTGAACTTCCTCGACCAGTCGCTGGACGCCGGCTACCGCCCCGGCATGGGCCACGTGATTCCCGACCGCTTCTTCTGGGCCCTGCCGCCCGGCGAGGAAGAAGCCGCCGGCGAGCAGCCGTCGGCCACCGGCCTCGTCGACGACGAGCCGCCGCCCAGCAAGCGCCATGTCCACTGAGGCCACGGGCAAGGAGCAGGGCCCGGACCGCAACGCCCAGCTCTTCGAACGCGCCCAGCGCAGCATTCCCGGCGGCGTCAACTCGCCGGTGCGCGCCTTCCGCGCCGTCGGCGGCACACCGCGCTTCATCTCGAAGGCCCAAGGCGCCTACCTGTGGGATGCCGAAGGCCAGCGCTACATCGACTACATAGGCTCCTGGGGCCCGATGATCCTGGGCCACGGTCACCCGGCCGTGCTGGAGGCCGTGCACCGTGCTGCCGACGAGGGGCTGTCCTTCGGCGCCCCCACCGAACGCGAGATCGAGCTGGCCGAGGAGATCCTCGAGCTGGCGCCGCACGCCGACCAGGTGCGCCTGGTCAGCTCCGGCACCGAGGCCGCGATGAGCGCGATCCGCCTGGCCCGGGGCCACACCGGGCGCGCCAAGCTGGTCAAGTTCGAGGGCTGCTACCACGGCCATGCCGACGCCCTGCTGGTGAAGGCCGGCTCCGGCCTGGCCACCTTCGGCCACCCCACCTCGGCCGGCGTGCCGGCGGAGGTCGTGCAGCACACCCTGGTGCTGACCTACAACGACGTGCCGCAGCTCGAAGCCGCCTTCGCCGATTTCGGCGCCGAAATCGCCTGCGTGATGATCGAGCCCATCGCCGGCAACATGAACTTCGTGCGCGCCAGCCTGCCCTTCATGCGGCGCCTGCGCGAGCTGTGCACGCAGCACGGCGCGCTGCTGGTGTTCGACGAGGTGATGACGGGCTTCCGCGTCGGCCTGGGCGGCGCCCAGGGCCACTACGCGCGGCTGATCCCCGGCTTCAAGCCCGACCTCAGCGTCTTCGGCAAGGTGATCGGCGGCGGCATGCCGCTGGCGGCCTTCGCCGGTCCGCGCGAGGTGATGAACAAGCTCGCGCCGCTGGGCCCGGTCTACCAGGCCGGCACGCTGTCGGGCAACCCGGTGGCCACCGCCTGCGGCCTGGCCACGCTGCGCGAGATCCGCAAGCCAGGCTTCTACGAGGCGCTGGCCGCGCGCACGCGCTCGCTGGTCGAGGGCCTGCAGTCCGAAGCCCGGGCCGCCGGCATTCCCTTCAGCGTCGACAGCGAAGGTGGCATGTTCGGCTTCTTCTTCGGCCCCGCCCTGCCCCAGGACTATCCCTCGGTGCTGGCCACCGACGGCCAACGCTTCAATCGCTTCTTCCACGCGATGCTGGAGCGCGGCGTGTACCTGGCACCGGCGCTCTATGAAGCCGGCTTCGTCAGCGCCGCCCACACCGACGCCGACATCGCCGCCACGCTGGAGGCCGCCCGCGCAGCCTTCCGCAGCCTGGCCTGAGCAGCACCGCCTCCACGCCGATGTCCGGTTCAGCGACCTCCCTGGCCAGCTGGACCAGGGTCATCCGCCGCACGCTCGACGCCGCCGGTTGCGACGGCGGCGCGCTGCTGAGGCAGGCCGGCCTGGATGCGGCCCTGCTGGACGACCCGCATGCCCGCATCCCCGTCGAGCAAACGACACGGCTGTGGCGCCTGGCCGTGGAGGCCACGGGTGACCCGGCCTTCGGCCTGGCGGTGGCCAGCCAGGTCACCGTCAACACCTTCCATGCGCTGGGCCATGGGCTGATCGCCAGCACGACGCTGAAGGACGCCTTCGAGCGCCTGCTGCGCTACTTCCGCATCGCCACCGACGCGGCGGAACTGGCCTTCTCCCAGCAGGGCGACACCTACGTCTTCGAGATCCTGCCGCTGCCCGGCGTGGCCCCGGCGCCGGAATCCACCGACGCCTTCCTGTCGTCGCTGGTGCGCATGTGCCGCGCACTGTCGCGCAGCCCGCGCGCCGAGCCGCTGCGCATCGAGCTGCGCCGCCCCGAACCGCAGCCGCGCACGCGCTTCGACGCGGTGCTGCGCGCGCCGCTGCAGTTCGGCGCGCCAGCCACGCGGCTGGTCTATGCGCGAGAGGACATGGAGCGCCCGCTGGACGACGCCAGCGTGGACCTGGCCCGCCATCACGACGCCCTGCTGGCGCGCCACCTGGCGCGCGTCGAGCAGCACAACGCGGTGGCGCAGGTGAAGGCCGTGCTGATCGACCTGCTGCCGCATGGCGAACCCTCGCAGGAGACCGTGGCCGGCAGGCTCGCCATGAGCACACGCACGCTGCAGCGCCGCCTGGGCGAGCAGCAGACCAGCTTCAGCGCGCTGCTGGACGCCACGCGCTGCGAGCTGGCGCGCATCCACATGGCCGACCCCGGCTACAGCGTGGGCGAGATCGCCTACCTGCTGGGCTTCTCCGACACCAGCGGCTTCACGCGCGCCTTCCGCCGCTGGACGGGCATGTCGCCCACCGAGTTCCGCGAGGGCAGCCGCGGGGCGCCCGCGGCCTGAGCCAACGAAAAGGGCCGCGGCATCGCCCCGGCCCGCCGCCCCTCCGGTCGCGGCCTCAGGAAGCCGCGGCCTGCGCCTTCGGCCGCCAGTCCGGCGTCGCACCCTGCACGTAGGCCCCGCGCCGGTTCGCACGGCGGAAGCTGCCCAGGTCGTTGAAGCGCACGCCCATCTCGCGCATCACCTGGTGCGCCGTGCCTGCCGTCATCTGGCGCACGTAGAAGGGCTCCTTGACGACGAAGTGGTGGATGGCGTGCGTGGAGCCGAAGTTGAAGCAGAACAGGTGGAAGGGCAGGAACCACCAGGCGTTGAGCACCTGGCACTGCTCGATCACGTTGCCCTCCTCCACGTCGCCGTAGTAGTGCATGTTGCTGCTGATGAAGTGCAGGCAGAAGGTGCGCAACACGTTGGGCGCCAGCCAGACGACGGCCAGGAAGTCCAGCACGTGCATGGCCGCCAGCGTGCCCTCGCTCCAGTGCAGGGGGTGGCCGGCCTGGGCCGCGGCCCAGCTCGACACGTGGAAGCCGACGAAGACGTACCAGGCGGCCCAGTGCATCAGGCCCAGCGGGAAGTAACCCACCGCGCTGCGCACCAGCATCTTCATGCGCAGCTGCGCATTCGGCGCGCGGTGCAGGCGCAGCAGCACCGACAGCATGTTGTCGCCGGTCATCAGCAGGCGGCGCAGGCCCCAGGGCTCGCCGTTGGTGATGGCGCGCTCCTCCAGGTCCACCGGCATGCCGGAGAACTTGTGGTGGTTGAAGTGCAGGTGGCGGCGCACCCAGGGGTTCACCGTGCTGGGCCGCGCCAGCCACACCAGGCCCATCATCAGGTGGTGGGCCCAGGGACGCTTGCGGAAGTACATCCAGTGGATGAGGTCGTGCTCCAGCTCGTGCGTCAGCGAGGCGAACATTGCCGCCGCCACGATGGCCGCCCAGGCCGGCAGCAGGCCCTGCGCGTAGAGCCAGGCATTGCCCAGCATGCCGGCCAGCGCGAAGGCGAGGATGGCCGCGCCGATGGCGTTCTGGTGGCGCAGGACGGGATGGCGCTGGCGCAGCTGCTCGCCGGCTTCGGTGACCACCTGCTTGATGTGGGCCGAACGGACGGCGTGGCTGGACGCGAGGGAGGGAGGCGGATTCGGGGACATCGCTGGGGGCGGACGGCGTCCGTGCGTTGTGTGACGATGATCACGGAATCTATAGACGCCTTGCGGATCACAACAGGGCCCGGACCGCCAACCTGTTGATCGAACGCGCCAACGAAACCTGGCGCAGGCCGCCCCGCAGGGTCGGCTCGACCCTTGCATGAAGCTACCCGGGCCGCCCGAAATACACCTCCATACAATCCCGCCATGCACATCCACATCCTTGGCATCTGCGGCACTTTCATGGGCGGCCTGGCCGCCCTGGCCCGCGAGGCGGGGCACCGCGTGACGGGCTGCGACGCCGGCGTCTATCCGCCGATGAGCGACCAGCTCCGCGCGCTGGGCATCGAGCTGATCGAGGGTTTCACGCCCGATCAGCTCGCGCTCAAGCCCGACCTCTTCGTCGTCGGCAACGTCGTCTCCCGCGGCAATCCGCTGATGGAGGCCATCCTCGACGCCGGCGCGCCCTACACCAGCGGCCCGCAGTGGCTGGCCGAGGAGGTGCTGCGCGGCCGCCACGTGCTGGCCGTCGCCGGCACCCACGGCAAGACCACCACCACCTCGATGCTGGCCTGGATCCTGGAAGCCGCGGGCCAGCAGCCCGGCTTCCTCGTGGGTGGCGTGCCGGAGAACTTCAAGGTCTCGGCCCGCCTGGGCGGCAAGCCCGAGGGGGCCGCGGCCGATGCGCGGCCGCTGTTCGTGATCGAGGCCGACGAGTACGACACCGCCTTCTTCGACAAGCGCAGCAAGTTCGTCCATTACCGCCCGCGCACGGCCGTCCTGAACAACCTCGAGTACGACCACGCGGACATCTTCCCGAACGTCGAAGCCATCGAGACCCAGTTCCACCACCTGGTGCGCACGGTGCCGGCGCAGGGGCGGCTGGTCGTCAACACGCGCGAGGAGCACCTCAAGAAGGTGCTGGAGAAAGGCTGCTGGAGCGACGTCGTGCGCTTCGGCGTGCGTGGTGACACGCCGGGCTTCCGCGCCCGCGGCGAGCCGCATGCCTTCGACGTGCTGAAGTCCGGCATGCAGGTCGCGCGCGTCGAGTGGAGCCTGCTGGGCGAGCACAACCAGATGAACGCGCTGGCCGCCATCGCTGCGGCCGAGCACGTGGGCGTGGCGCCGGAGGTGGCCGCGCGCGCGCTGTCGGCGTTCGCCAACGTCAAGCGCCGCCTGGAGCTGCGCGGCGAGGCCGGCGGCGTGAAGGTCTACGACGACTTCGCCCACCACCCCACCGCCATCCGGACCACGATCGACGGCCTGCGCCGGAAGGTGGGGCCGGGCACACGCATCCTGGCCGTCTTCGAGCCGCGCTCCAACACGATGAAGCTGGGCACGATGAGCGCCCTGCTGCCCTGGTCGCTGGAGGACGCCGACCTGGCCTTCTGCCACAGCGGCGGCCTGGGCTGGGACGCGGCACAGGCGCTGTCGCCGATGGGTGAGAAGGCCGTGGTCGCCGACACCATCGACGCGCTGGTGCAGCGCGTGGTGCGCGCGGCCCGGCCGGGCGACCAGGTGCTGTGCATGAGCAACGGCGGCTTCGGCGGCATCCACCAGAAGCTGCTGGACGCGCTGGCCGCCCGCTGAGGCGAAACCGCTCCCGTGAAACGACCGGTCTACGTCGCGCTGGGCGTCTTCTTCGTGGTGCTGGGCGGAGTCGGCGCCTTGCTGCCGGTGATGCCCACCGTGCCCTTCCTGCTGGTGGCCGCAGCGTGCTTCGCCCGCGGCCATCCCCCGTGGGAAGCACGCATGCTCGCCCATCCGCTCTACGGCCCGCACATCCGGGCCTGGCGCCGCCACGGCGCGATCCCGCTGCGGGCCAAGCAGCTGGCCACGGTGATGATGTGCGGCAGCGCCGTCTTCAGCGGCCTGCTGCTGCAGGGCTGGGTGCGCTGGGTGCCGACGGTGATCGCCGTCGTCGTGCTGCCCTGGATCTGGTCGCGGCCGCACGGCGCCCGCGTGTCGGCCGTGGCCGTCACCCACCTGCTCTACCTGCACGGCTTCCGCTCCTCGCCCAAGTCCTTCAAGGCGCAGTTGCTGGCCCAGCGCGCCGAGGAGCTGAAGCAAGGCGGCCAGGACCTGACCTGGTGGTGCCCGCAACTGCCGCCCTCGCCCGAGGAAGCGGTCAAGCTGCTGCGCGAGGGCCTGGCCGGCTGGAAGGTCGAGCCCGAACGCATCGGCATCGTGGGCAGCTCGCTGGGCGGCTTCTACGCCGGCGTGCTGGCCGAGCAGCTGGGCTGCCGCGCCGTGCTCATCAATCCCGCCGTGCAGCCGGCCCGCGACCTGGCGCGCTACATCGGCGAGCAGGCCAGCTACCACGATCCCGAGGAGCGCTTCTTCTTCCGCGAGGAGTTCATCGAGCAGTTCCGCACCCTGGCCGTGCCGGCGCTGAGCGAGCGGGAGCGCTACATGGCCATCGTCGCCAAGGGCGACGAGGTGCTGGACTGGCGCGAGATGGCGCAGTGGTGCGAGGGAACGCAGCTGAAGCTGCTGGAAGGCGGCGACCATGCGCTGTCGGACTTCGAGACGGCCCACCTGCGCGACGTGCTGGCCTTCCTGGGATTGAAGACGGCCCCCTGAAGTCCGGGGCCACCGGGGATGGGAGAATCTCCCCCCTATGTCCACGTATGCCCTGTTCGACGACGCCGGCAAGTTCCTCGCCGGCCGCGTGATGTCCGAAGCCGATTCTTCGATGCAGGTCGAGCTCGACTCCGGCAAGCGCGTGAAGGTGAAATCCGCCAACGTGCTGATCCGCTTCGACAAGCCCGCCCCGGCCGAGCTGCTGGCCCAGGCGCAGGCGCTGTCGGCCGACATCGATCCCTCGCTGGTGTGGGAGGTCGCCCCGGACGAGGAGTTCGGCTTCGACGACATCGCCCGCGAATACTTCAGCGCCAAGGCGGATGCCGTGCAACAGGCCGCCGCGCTGATGCGGCTGTTCGACACCCCGCACTACTTCCACCGCCGCGGCAAGGGCCGCTTCCGCAAGGCGCCGGAGGACGTGCTGAAGCAGGCCCTGGTGGCCATCGAGCGCAAGAAGCAGCAGGCGCTGCAGATCGAGCAGTGGGCGGCCGAGCTGGCCGCCGGCCAGTGCCCGCCCCCGATCCGCGAGCAGCTCTACAAGATCCTGTTCAAGCCCGACAAGAACGGCCCCGAGTACAAGGCCGTGGTCGAGGCGGCCAAGCGCAGCCAGCGCGCGCCGCTGGACCTGCTGCAAGGCGCGGGCGCCATCGACAGCTCCTACCAGTTCCACTGGCGACGCTTTCTCTACGAGAACTTCCCCAAGGGCACCGGCTTCCCCGCGCTGGACGCCCCGGCGATCAAGGACGAGCTGCCCACCGCACCGGTGCGCGCCTTCTCGATCGACGACTCCAGCACGACGGAGATCGACGACGCGCTGTCGGTGCAGGGCCTGGGCACGGGCACCGTGGTCTTCGCCATCCACATCGCTGCCCCCGGGCTGGCGATCGCGCCGGGCTCGCCGGTGGACCAGGTGGCACGCACGCGCCTGTCCACGGTCTACATGCCCGGCCACAAGATCACGATGCTCCCGGACGAGGTGGTGCAGCGCTACACGCTGCAGGCCGGGGCCGACTGTCCGGCGGTGTCGCTCTACGTGACGCTGGACGAGGCGACGCTGGCGGTGAAGGCCAGCGAGACGAAGCTCGAGCGCGTGCCCATCGCCGCGAACCTGCGGCACGACCAGCTCGACAGCGTGATCACCGAGGCCACGCTGACCGGCGAGGCGCCGGCCGGCTACGACTTCGCGCCCGAACTCGCCTTCGCCTTCCGGCTGGCGAAGCACCTGAAGGCCGCACGCGAAGTGGTGCGCGGCAAGCCCGAGAACTTCAACCGCCCCGACTACAGCTTCAAGCTCGAAGGCAAGGACGACGGCCGCGAGCCCGACGGCAGCGAGCGCGTGGTGATCGGCGAGCGCAAGCGCGGCTCCCCGCTGGACCTGATCGTCGCCGAGGCCATGATCCTGGCCAACTCCACCTGGGGCGGCTGGCTGGACGAACTCGGCGTGCCCGGCATCTACCGCTCGCAGGCCAGCATGGCGCCCGGCATCAAGGTGCGCATGGGAACCAAGGCGCTGCCGCACGCGGGCATGGGGGTCAGGCAGTACACCTGGGCCACGTCGCCGCTGCGGCGCTACGTGGACCTGGTCAACCAGTGGCAGATCGTCGCCTGCGCCCGCCACGGCCGCACCGCCGCGCTGGCCGCGCCCTTCAAGCCCAAGGACGCCGCGCTGTTTTCCGTCATCTCCGGCTTCGACGCTGCCTACACCGCCTACAACGGCTTCCAGAACGGCCTGGAGCGCTGGTGGACGCTGCGCTGGCTGGCGCAGGAAGGCGTCAGCGAGCTGGACTGCGCGGTGATGAAGGAAGGCCTGGTGCGCGCCGACACGCTGCCGCTGGTCTTCCGCGCCATGGGCGCCGACAAGCTGCCGCGCGGCGCCCGCGTGCGCGTGCGCGTGACCGGCGTCGATGAGCTGACGCTGGACGTGCACGCCAGCGTAGTCGCCCGGATCGACGACCCGGCCACCACCGCCGACGATGCGCCCGTCGACGAGAGCGAGGACGCCGACGCCGCCGAGGCCGCCGCGCCGCTGGCCCTGGCGATCGACCTCAGCGACGCGGACGCCGAGCCCGCGGCCGGTGCCGCGCCGGCCCCGGCATCCAGCTGACATCCACCTGACCGACCACCCGCGCCGCCCGCATGAACCGCCTGCTGAACTGGCTGAGGTCGCAAAGCACGCTGACCATCGCGCTCGCCTTCTCGCTGGGCGTGCACGTCGCACTGCTGGCGTGGCGGGTGGCCGACCCGATCTCCTTCGACAAGTTCTTCAACGACGAGCCGCTGGAGGTCATCCTCGTCAACGCGCGCTCCAACGCCGCGCCCGAGCAGGCCCAGGCCATCGCCCAGTACAACCTGGCCGGCGGCGGCGAGGCCGACAAGGGCCGCGCCACCTCGCCGCTGCCGCCGCAGCTGCGCGAGACCGAAGGCGACGCCATCGACGAGGCCCACGCCCAGATCCAGGAGATGCAGCAGAAGCAGGAGCAGATGCTGGCCATGGTCCGGCGCGAGCTGGCCGCCATGCCCCTGCCCGATCCCAAGCGCGAGGCGATGAGCGAGTCCGCCCGCGCCGAGGCCGAACGCCGCCGCCAACTGCTGGACCTGCTGGCCGAGATCGAGAAGCGCATCAACGAGGAAAACAAGCGCCCGAAGAAGCGCTACCTCAGCCCGGCCACGCGCGAATCCTCCGAGGCCAAGTACTACGACATGTTCCGCCGCCAGGTGGAGCGCACCGGCACCACCAACTTCCCCACCTTCCGCGGCAAGAAGCTCTACGGCGAGCTGGTGATGCTGGTGTGGCTGAACCAGAAGGGCGAGGTCGTCGAGACCGAGGTGGCGCAGAGCTCGGGCAACCGCACGCTGGACAAGCAGGCCGCGGCCATCGTGCGCGCGGCCGGGCCCTTCGGTGGCGTGTCGGCCGAGATGCGCCAGCGCGCCGAGTTGTGGGCGATCGCCTCGCGCTTCAAGTTCACCCGCGATTCGGGCTTTGAAGCCACCGCCAGCATGATTGAAATGAGATGACCCCCTACGCGCTTCGCGCGCCCCGCAGGGGGCGCCGCTGGTGGACCGGCAAAGCCGGATCCACGGCGTCCGCCGGGCTCGCTTGCGGCATCTCGACGAAGCCTGCAGCTGCAGGCTTCGAGCAAGTCGCTTTTGATCTTTGATTCCAGAAGTCTGAGATGGACCACTACGCCGTTGCCGGCAACCCCGTCGAGCACAGCCGCTCGCCCTTCATCCACGCCG
>SCTQ01000179.1 GCA_004322345.1 Aquabacterium sp.
CCGGCGGGTCCACCACCTCGGAGCACGCGGGGCTGGCGACCTGCCCCGGCCCGGCCAGGCGGAAGCAGACCACCGGCAGGCCCTGCTGCAGGGCCTCCATGATCACGAAGCCGCCGGAGTCGCGCAGGCTGGGATAGAAGAGGGCGTCGTAGCGGCCGTATTGGCGCAGCACCTCGGCCTTGGGCAGCCAACCGAGCCAGTGCACCGCGTGGCCGATGCCCAGCTCCTGGGCCTGGCGCTGCCAGCGCTCGCGCTCGCTGCCGTCGCCGATCACCGACAGCGTGGCGTCGGGCTGCAGGCGCAGCAGTTCGGCGAAGGCGGGCAGGCCGATGTCCAGGCCCTTCCATCCGATGAGCCGGCCGACGAAGAGCAGGCGTGGCGCGGGGCCGGGTTGCCAGGCGGCCGGCTCGGCGGCGTCGGTGGCTTGCGGGTCGACGCCGATGGCGAGTTCCACGTGGGCCTTGCGCACCGCGAAACCGGGCACGAAGCGCAGGTGGGCTTGCGAGGTGAAGAAGACCATGCGTGCGCTGGCGTAGGTCAGGCACATCAGCGGGTCGAAGCGCACCAGCCTGTTGAGCAGCACGCGGGCATGCTCCAGGGCCTTCTGCGACCACGAGAAGTTGCGCATGTAGCCGCGCGGTATCTCGTCACCGCCGGCCACCGGGCCGAAGACGAAGGGCTTGTCCAGCAGCCCCAGGAAACTGGGCTGGCGGAAGCTGACCCAGGTCACGTGGTGGATCAGGTCGATGGAGCGCGTGCGCAGCAGCCGCGCGACGCGGAACAGCGCGGCCGCCTGCCAGACGTAGTAGTAGATCTGGTTGCGGCGGGCGATCAGCGCGAAGAGCGCGTGCAGCAGCGGCAGGTCGAGGTATTCGAAATGCACGTCCGCGCAGGCACCGCTGGCCTGCACCGTGGATTCGATCGACTGCCGGTGGCTGGCGCGGGTGAGCACGGTGACCTCGTAGCCCCGGCTGGAGAGCTCGCGCGCCCATTGCCAGCCGACCTCCTCATCGGACCCGAACTGGGGATCGCAGGCGAAGGCTGAGAGGAGGACGCGAAGGGAAGGGCGTTCGGCCATCAGACTGCCGGCCCGCTGCAAGCAGGCCCAGTGGACGCGCGCAGGGGAATCATTGGTCTTTGCCGCCCACTCTGGTGCGGAAGTCGGCGGGCACGGCACGCACCAGTTCGTCGAGGAACTGCTGCTGCACCGCGTATTCCTTCTGCACGTCGGTGCCGATGGACGAGGCGCGCACGATCATGCCGTCGGGGATCACGCCCTGGAAGCCGTAGCCGAACTGGGCCAGCTTGTAGGTCTTGCCGGAGAGCACGGTGCGCTCGCCCACGGTGGTCCAGTAGGTCAGCGGTTCGGTGCGCGCGCCCTGGGCCGTCAACAGGCGCTTGACGCGGATGTTGCGCCCGCCGATGGGCAGCTCCAGGACCTCGGAGTTCATCAGGGAGAAGCCCTGGGCCGGGTAGCAGACCTCGGGATAGTGCACCGCGCTCGTGTCGCTCTGGTTCTTTCCATAGGCCACCGACAGGTAGATGACGCGGCCCTGCGGGTTGACATAGCCGCGCGTCAGGGTGTCGGTGTAGATCTCGCGGATGGTTTCCTGCTGCTGCGGGTTCGGGATCATCACCTGCACGTCGGGCAACGCCTTCCATTCGCCGAACTGCTTGGGGAAGACGGCGTCCAGCCTGATCGGGGCGAGCTGGTCCGCCAGCAGCGTGTGCGGCGTCAGGCGCCAGGCCGCGATGCTGGCCGCGCCCATCACCACGCAGATGATCCAGGGGACGATGGTGTCGGACTTGCGGCTCATGCTGCGACTGCCTTGGCCTTCGGCCGGAAGATGAACGTGAGGATGGCGTCGAGCGTGAACATCAGCGTCAGCGACACGACGAAGAGCACGATGCCCGCGGCCCCGTGAATGAAGCCCTGGCCGGCTTCGTCGCCCATGTGGTAGGTGACCAGGCAGATGATGACGACGCGGGTCACGTTGGCGATGAAGGCCACGAAGGGGATGCTCAGCAGCAGCAGCGTGTTGTGCAGCATGTTGGGGCGCTGCATCAGGTGCACGTAGAACAGGCCGACGGCGGTCAGGCTGAACATCGAGTTCAGGCCTGAGCAGGCATCGGCCACCAGCAGCTGGTACTGGCCCACCGACAGCGTCACGCCGGAGCGGCCCACGGGGTAGTTCAGCGCGGTCAGCACGAACTCGGCCCATTCCGAGACCCACAGCTTCAGCGGGGAGGTCAGGCTGTCGATCACGAAGCCGGGCAGCGGCACCAGGAAGAGCAGGAAGAACAGCGGGAAACGCATCGCCTTCACCGCGGGCCAGCCGTAGACCAGGGCCACCGAGGCCGCCAGGGCCGGGATCAGCGAGCCGACCTCCAGCAGGATCACGCTCTGCACGCGGCCGAACACATACACCAGCATGCTCAGCAGCAGCAGCACCCAGGCGCCCGCGCCGGCACGCCGCTCGGTGGAGGCCGCGGCCGCCGCGATGTTCTCGCGGATGGACCACACCAGCCAGATCGCCGCGCCCAGGATCAGCGGGCCGTGGCCCTGGTCGTCGGTCTGCCAGATGGTCAGGTAGAGCGAATGGAAGCTGGGGCCGTAGAGCAGCGCCAGGCCCAGCAGCAGCGGCGCGGAGAACAGCCAGCCCGGGCGCTGTCCGCCGGCGCCTGCCGGTGCCTTGTGCGCGTCGGTGCCGGGCGCCCCGGTGCCGCCGCCGGCGGGAACGGATTCGAGAACGGTAGACATCAGGCTCTTCCTTGGGCTTGGGCCCATGCGATTTGCGGGTGATCTTCCAGCGTCGAGTCGCCGATGCTGCCCAGCAGCGCCAGCCCGGCGGACTGCAGGCTTTCGGGTTGACGCACGTGCGGGTCGACGAGTTCCAGCACCAGGACCGTCGAGGCGCTGAGCGCCAGCGCGACGATCAGGATCACCGGCACCAGCACCAGCCAGTCCGGCGCGTAGCGGCTGGCCGGCGCGGTCGCGACGTCCAGCAGCGTGACCTTGTAGCGCTCCAGCACGGCCTCGGAGACGCCGGCATGGAAGCTGTCCTGGGCGATGGTGTTCAGCGCAAAGGCATTCAGCACGGCCTGCACCAGGCTGCGGGCCTCGACCTGCAGCGGCAGGCGGTTGCGGGCGGCGTCGACCTGGGAGGTGTAGCGCTCGTTGGTGCGTGCGCTGGTTTCCCGGCTGACGTCGGCGTCGGCGCGCGCGACATCGGCCAGGCGCTCGATCTCGCGGGCGGTCTCGCGTTCGCGCTCGGCCAGGCTGGCCTCCATCTGGCGCACGGCAGGATGGTCCTTGCCCAGGCGCTGGCTCTGGGCGGCGAATTCGGCCCGCGCCTCGGTCCAGCTCAGCAGCGCGGCGTCGACCGCGGGGTTCATGCTGGAGGGGCTCGGCGCCAGCCCGGGGTTGCGGGCGATGGCCGCGCTGCGGGCGATGGCCGCGTCCCGGCCCATCTCCATCTGCAGGTTCAT
Organism: Aquabacterium sp.; assembly: GCA_004322345.1. Lineage (GTDB taxonomy): Bacteria > Pseudomonadota > Gammaproteobacteria > Burkholderiales > Burkholderiaceae_C > Aquabacterium. Next base: position 3,490 of record SCTQ01000179.1, read on the forward strand.
GCGGCGCAAGCGGGCGAATTCCCGCCGCGTCGTCGGCTCCAGCAGGTCGGTCAGCGCGATGACGGAGTTGCGTGCCTGGAACTCGCGCAGCGCCGCCCAGGCCTTGTCCAGCCTCGCGCGCGAGTCGTCGACCCGCCTGGCCAGGGCCTGCAGCTTGGGCTTCTGGATCTGCTCACGCAGCTCGCCGTAGATCTTGAGGTAGGAGTCGACGATGGCGTTGGCCATCGCGGCGGCGAACTTGGGCTCGGCCGCGTAGTAGGAGATCTGGATGATCGACGAGCGCGGCGACAGCGAGGGCTCGACGGCACCGCGGACCCGCTCGGCCAGCCAGCTGTTGATGTCGCCGACACCGCCGGTGTCCTCGTACCAGGTGGCATGCAGGTCGGGAAGTTCGCCCAGGCCCAGGGTCTTGACGGCGCGCCGTACCACCTCGTCGCTGGTGATGAGCGCGAACTGGGCGCTCTTGTGGGCGAGGCCGGCGTTGGCATCCGGCAGCTCGGAGGGGTCGAAGCGCCGCATCAGCGAAGGCGTGGCCACGTCCTTGGCGGTGAGCACCTTGGTCAGGGCGCTGCGTCCCGACAGGTCGAGCATCACGCTGGCGGTGGCCTTGTAGAGCTCTCCCGACCGCAAGGTGCCGCCCACGCAGGCAGCGATGGTCGCTACCGCGACCAGCAATGCCACGCCCCATCTCGCCCTCAGCACGAGGAGAAAACGTTGGAAGCTCATGGTGGGGGCAACAAGGGTCGGTGGGCGTGGCGACTCGGATCGGGGCAAGGCGGGCCGCGCGGGCCATGCGCCTCATGGGCCGGCGGCGCATGGCAGCCTTGCATCGGCGGGCTGCCTGCGCCAGGGCATGCAAACCCAGGCGCGCCGATGATATCGACCACTAACATCGCGACCTGACCGCAGAAACACCGGGTTGGACCCCTGCGGCGCGCACTTGAGGGGGCGCACGGAACCCGGGGCGCGTGGAGGACTCCACGCCGGCCCGTCCGTGGAGCGCCTCAGCGCGGAATCAGCGCTCGATGACGGCGAACGCCGAGTGGTTGTGGATGGACTCGAAGTTCTCCACCGTCGTGCGATAGCGGCCGATGCGGGTTTCCCCGTTCAGGCGCAGCGCGACGTCGCGCACCAGGTCCTCGACGAACTTCGGGTTCTCGTAGGCGCGCTCCGTGATCCACTTCTCGTCGGGGCGCTTGAGCAGGCCCCAGATCTCGCTGGAGGCGGATTCCTCGGCGATGCGCACCAGTTCGTGCCAGCCGATGTCGGCCAGCAGTTCGGCGCGGATGGTCACGTGCGAGCGCTGGTTGTGGGCGCCGTAGTCGGAGATCTCCTTCGAGCAGGGGCACAGCGACTTCACCGGCACGAGCACTTCGGCCCATACCGTGGTCCGTCCGGCGCGGCGCTCGGCGATCCAGGCACCCTGGTAGTCCAGCAGGCTGCTGACGCCGGACACCGGCGCGTGCTTGCGGATGAAGAAGGTGAAGCGGGCCTCGATGCGGCCCTCCGTGGCGTGCAGGCGCTCGAGCATGTCGTCCATGCCTTCGCGCACGGCGGTGGCGTCCAGCGGCTGCTGGTGGCCGTCCAGCCAGGAGACGAAGCGCGACATGTGCGTGCCCTTGTGCTCGGCGGGCAGCGCGACATCCAGCGACCAGGTGGCGACCGTGCCGTAGTCCGCGCCTTCCGCCCCCAGCTTCAGGCGGATGGGATAGCGCAGCTCGCGGATGCCCACGTGCTGGATCGCGAGGTGGCGCTCGTCGCGCTCGCTCTGCGTGTCGGCGATCGTGTGGAGCAACGGCGGAAGGGTCTGGTCGTTCATGTCGGGCTTTCGGTGCCGTGCCTGCTGCGGGCAGGTCGTTCGGCGTGGCCGGCGCTGGGTCGTTCGTGCGGCGCGCCTGTATCCAGG
>SCTQ01000019.1 GCA_004322345.1 Aquabacterium sp.
CGAGCCGTATCGGGCCGCATGCGTCGTTGCGTCCACAGGCCCGTACCGCCCGGTACGGGCCTGCGCACGCGCCTAGCCTGCGGCCCGATACGGCTCGGCAAAAGTACAGATCTGCGTGGCGCACCACACTAGCCCATGCGCAGGCGCCGAGCCTCTTCCTCCAGCCGCGCGTCGTCGATCTCGCGCATCACCGCGCCCAGGTCCACCTCGCCCGGTCGGGCCTCGTAGCGGCCGGTCAAGGGCGTGTCCACGTCCAGCCGGCCGCCGGCGTAGAGGTCCCAGATCTCGGGCCCGTACTGCGTGGCCGCCAGCTCGGGGGCGAAGCGGCCGAAGAAGGCCGCCAGGTTGCCGACGTCGCGCATCAGCATGCGCGGCGCGTGGTTGTTGCCCGCGGCGTCCACTGCCTGTGGAAGGTCGATGATCACCGGGCCATCGGCGGCCAGCAGGATGTTGAACTCCGACAGGTCGCCGTGCACGACACCCGCGCACAGCATGCGCACCACCTCGCGGACCAGGGTGGCGTGGTGGGCGCGGGCCTCGTCGGCCGTAAAGAGCAGGTCGTTCAGCCGCGGGGCGGCCTGGCCCTCGGCGTCCGCCACCAGCTCCATCAGCAGCACGCCGTCGAGGAAGTTGTGGGGCTGGGGCACCCGCACGCCGGCCGCGGCCAGGCGATACAAGGCATCGACCTCGGCGCTCTGCCAGGCGGCCTCCTGCTGCTCGCGCCCGTAGCGCGTGCCCTTGGCCATGGCACGCGCCTGGCGCGTGTTCTTGACCTTGCGGTTCTCGGTGTAGTCCACGGCCTGGCGGAAGCTGCGGTGGGTGGCTTCCTTGTAGATCTTGGCGGCGCGCACGTCGCCGCCGCAGCGGACCACGTAGACCTCGGCCTCCTTGCCGCTCTTGAGCTGGCGCAGCACGCTGTCGATCAGGCCTTCTTCGATCAGCGCCTGCAGGCGCTTGGGTGTTTTCATCGGGGGATTGTGCGCGAGGACCGGGTTTGCCCCAGGCGCGGCGCTGAATCCTTTTCGCCGGCTAGGCTCTCCTGGCCTGCAATGCCGCGCCTTCGCCCGGCAGATCGGAAGAAGGACATGCTCTACCGCAAGAATGTCGGCAACCGCGAATCCATCGTCCGCACGCTGGGCGGCGGCCTGGTCGTCGTCTGTGCGCTGTCGCAGATCGGCTTCACGCCGCTGGGCCTGGTGCTGGCCGCCAGCGGCGTCTTCACCGCGCTGACGGGGCTCTTCGGCTGGTGCCCGGCCTGCGCGCTGGCGGGCCGCCGCCTCCCGGAGGACGACCGATGAACGCGCTGGAGCCCGCGCTCCTCAGCGCCGCCCAGGCCGGCGAGCCCGCCGCGCTGGACCGCCTGCTGCGCCAGCTGCAGCCCGACATCCGCCGCTACGCGCGCCGCCAGTGCCACCGCAGCACCGCCATCGAGGACGTGGTGCAGGAGGCGTCCATCGTGCTGTTCCGCCGCCTGGGCAGCCTGCGCGATCCGCTGGCGCTGACGGCCTGGCTCTTTCGCGTCGTCACCCGCCTGTGCATGCTGCCGGTGCTGGGCCTGATGCGCGGCGTGGAGGAGCTGTCCGACCGGCACGAGGCCGAGCACTTCGCGCGCGTGCCGGTGGACGAGCTGCGGCTGGATCTGGTGCGCGCGCTGGAGTCCCTGCCGCGCCTCTACCGCGAGGTCATCCTGCTGCGCGACATGGAGCAGCTGACCATCGGCGAGACCGCGCGGCAGCTGGGTGTCACGCGCGAGGCCGTCAAGAGCCGCCTGCACCGCGCGCGGGCGCTGGTGCGGGAGTACCTGCGTGGCGGGGATGGCGGGGAAAGGTCCGCGGCATGAAGCCCCCCGACACCTCCGCAGCCGACGCGGCCGCCCTCTTCGGCAGCCGCAACCTGCCCATCCACCTGGCCCGCGGGGCACCGGCCGCGATGCGCGGGTGCCCGATGTGCTGGACCATCGGCCTGATCGAGACCCTGCGGCAGCACCGGGTCAGGCGAAGGTAGCGATGTAGAGCTGCTCCACCTCCGCCCGCGCCCAGGGCGTGCGGCGCAGGAACTTCAGGCTGGACTTCACCGACGGGTCGTTCTTGAAGCAGTTGATCCTGATCAGGTAGCCCAACTCGTCCCAGCCGTAGTGCTCCACGAGCTTCACGACGATGGCTTCGAGCGTGAGGCCGTGCAGGGGGTTGTTGGGTTGGGGGGTGGGCATCGTCGGGCGCGGGCGGGATCCTGGATGCGCCATTGTCTTGGATCACGCCGAAACCGCTGACGGCGCCATCCGGGAGAATGGGGCAGCAGGTGCCGCCCTTTCGCTTCGCACTGACCGCGCATCTCAAAGGGCACAAGGCAGCCCCCTTCTTCTTGGCACCGTGTACCTGCTGTTCGGCGTCGCGGGCCCCGTTCTCGTGCTCACCGGCCTGTACTTCATCGGAACCAGGCACCAGCAGGGCCGGCAACCTCGACCGGCGTGCCGCACCGATCAGCCCGTGCCCAATGCCTCGCAGCAGCCCTGGAGCAGCAGATCCAGCCCGCTCTTCCTCGGCGGGTGCTCATCGGCGATGCGCCGCGCAGCGCGGGCCAGCGCAGGATCGGTGACCAGACGGTCCACGCGCTCGCGCAGTGCATCCGCGTCGCCATTCATCGGCTGGTGCAGGCAGGCCCCGGTGGCCTCTGCCCGCCGCGCCGTCATCGTCTGTTCCATCTGCATCGGCAGCAGCAGCACCGGCTTGCCGGCGTGCAGCAGCAGCTCGGTGGTGCCGCCGGCGTGGCACAGGCCGAGGTCGGCCTGCGCGCAGACCTCGGCCATGCGCAGCGGCCGCGTCGTCTTCAGCCCCCGGCCGCTGC
>SCTQ01000180.1 GCA_004322345.1 Aquabacterium sp.
CGTGTTGAACAGCGACGAGCGGCGCTTGATGCCGTGCACCTCGTAGCCCTTCTTCAGCAGGAACTCCGCCAGGTACGAACCGTCCTGGCCGGTCACGCCGGTGATGAGGGCGACTTTCTTGTTTGACATGTGTTTGGGGTCCTGTTGATTCGGATGCGGTTCGCGGTGGCGCTGGGATCTATTGGGCCGTGGCGGGGGTCTCCGCACCGAAGATGCGGGGCAGGTCCTTCGGGCCGATGCCGCGGCCCAGGCTCTGCAGGAAGTCCCTCTGCATGGCGTATGCCCGCGCCTCGTCGGGGTCGATGCTGGACACGCGCACGAGCATCCCTTCGGGGATCTGCCCGCGCAGGCCGTAGGAGATCTGCGCGATCTTCTGCTTGGTGCCGGAGTTGACGACCTTGTTGCCCATGGTCATCCAGTAGGTGACCGGCTCGTGGCGCTGGGACATCTGGGTCGAGACGAGCACCGCGGGCACCTCGCGGCCGGCCAGGGCCAGGGTGGTCTGCTGCAGCGCCTTGATCTGGAAGCCCTGGGCCTGGTAGCAGACCTCGGGCCGGTGGGCCTTCAGGCCGTCGGACTGGTCGCCGCCATAGGCCAGCGACAGCATGATGCGATAACCCAGTTCGTTGACGTAGGTCCGCGTCAGCACCTGGTTGTAGGTGCTGTCCAGCATCTGCTGCAGTTCCGGGGTCGGCAGCACCACGGCACCGCCGCTGCGCAGCAGGTGCCAGTTGCCCAGTTCGGTGGGCACGATGGTCTCCAGGTCGGTCTTGCCGTGCTCCTCGGACATGTGCACGGTGGGACGCAGCACGATCGCGCCCACGACGCCCAGCAGCATCACGGCCAGCGCCACCCACTCCTGCCAGCCGATGCGCCCGGCGCGCGCCGGGTCGCTGACGTAGGCCGGCAGGCCGGAATCGGATGCGGCTTCAGCTTGCACGGGGCGTCTCCTTGAAGAACAGGCTCAGCACGCGGTCGAGCAGGAAGATGCCCACCAGCGCCACGGCGAACAGCACCATGCCGGCGAACCAGTGCGTGAAACCCTGGCCGGCCTCGTCGCCGAAGTAGTAGGTGACCAGCACCAGGACGATCACGCGGACCACGTTGGAGATGAAGGACACGGGAAGGATGAGCATCGCCAGCAGCACGTTGCGCGTGGGCGATCTGTAGTCCATCAGCTTCATGTACAGCAGGCCCAGCGACTCGAGCGTGAACATCGAGTGCAGCCCCGCGCAGGCGTCCGCCACCATCAGCTGGTAGGGCCCGATCGACAGGATCACGCCCGAGCGCCCGATCGGGTAGCCCGCCTTGAACAGGACGTACTCCGCGACCGTGGACACCGCGCTCTTCAACGGCACCGTCAGGTTGGCCACCAGCGCGTCCGGCAGCGGGATCATGAACAGCAGGAAGAACAGCGGGAACCAGGCGACCTTAAGCGCGCTCCAGCCGCCCTGCAGCAGCAGGCAGGCGCCCAGCAGCAGGACCAGGCTGCCGACCTCGAAGGTGATGACGGCCTGCGAGCGCCCCAGCACGTAGAACGCGACCCCCGACACCAGCAGGAACAGGCCGCTGAACAGGGCCGGCGAAGACTTGCCGGAATAGATCGCCTCGCGATCCCGCCACAGCAGCCAGATCGCCATGCCGAGGATGATGGGACCGTGGCTCTGGCCGTCGCTCTGCCACAGCGTGCGCGACATGTCGTAGAAGGTCGGGACGTAGAGGGCCAGCATGCCGACCGCGAGGACGGCCAGGCCCGCCAGGGGCAGGACGACGGTGGGCGTCTCCCGCTTCGCGGGACGGGACGGCGCCACAGGCGGCGCCGGGGGAGCGGATGCCATGCTCAGATTCGGACTGACTGAATTTGCGGATTGCACGGCTGCACCACTCTCAGAACTCGTTGAGGACCACGCCACAGACGTGCGGGGCGCCGGCATTGACCATGTCCATCAGGTCCTGCAGCGCGTCCAGGCGGCTCTGGTTCTCGCGGGCCACGACCAGCGCGGCACCGCACTTGGCCGCGATGACGGGGCCATCGGTGCCCAGCGAGCCCGCCGGCGTGTCGACGATGACGTAGTCGAATTTCCCCAGCAGTTCCCTGATCAGCAGGTCGAAGGCGGGGCGCTCGACCAGTTCGAGCGGATTGGGCGGAACAGTTCCCACCGGCAACACGAAAAGACTGGGCAGTGCCGGCACCGGGCTGATGACGTTGGTCGCCGTGCGGCCGGACAGGATGCCGGACAGGCCGGCGCCGGTGTTCTCGATGCCGAAGAGGTCGTGCAGGCGCGGGTTGCGCATGTCCGCGTCGATGAGCAGCGTGCGCCCGCCCAGCTGGGAGAAGGCGACGGCCATGTTTGCGGCGAAGAAGGTCTTGCCGTCACCCTGGTCCGGGCTGACGATGGCCAGCGCCCGGCGCGCCTCGTCGGCCTTGTACAGCCGCATGATCAGGTTGCTGCGCATGGCCCGGAAGGCCTCGGCCTGGAACGAGAAGGGCTGGGTGGCCACCACCAGTTCCGGATTCAGGCGCGACTTGTCCGGCGCGTAGGGATAGTGGAACTGCTGGGACAGCGCCCACAGCACGTCCTCGGTCTTGGCCAGGCCCAGCGCGACGGCCGCTTCGCCGAAGCGCACGCCGCGCTCGCGCTGGTAGTTGAGGATCTGCTCGACCTGGTCCGCGGTCAGGCTGTTGGCCTGGCGGATGATGTCGCCGATGGCGCGGTCGCTGAGCACCGCGTCTTCCACGCGAGCCGAGCCGGAGCCGCCTCCCGATCCGTTTCCGACGTCGACCAGGCGCGATGAGGAACTGCGAAATGTAGTCATGGCGGTGTCCCGGTTCTTGTCAGGAAGTCTTGGCGGTGGGGCCGGGCAGCACCCCGGCTACGACGTGCTTGTGCAGCCACGGCGCGCCGCGGCGGCGGCCGAACAACCGCTTCTTCTGGCCCTTGGGCATGATGCCGATCACCGGCAGGTCCAGCCCGCGGATCACGTCCTCGCCGGAACGCACGCGGCGGTCGAAGGCTTCGCGCGCCATCACGATGATGGCAGCCAGCAGGATGCTGATGAAGAAGGCGAGCACGGTGGCCAGCAGGATGCGCGGCGACGAAGGCTCGTAGGGCTCGACGGCCGGGCTCAGCAGCGAGACGTTGGTCTGTGTGCTCTGGCTCTCCAGGCTCATCTGCGTCAGGCGGGCCTGCACGGCGTCGTAGTTGCGCTGGGCGTTCTCGGTGTCGCGCTTGAGGACCTCCAGCTCGTCGCGCTGGGCCTTCATCTTCAGCAGCTTGCCACGCTGGGCGTCGAAAGCGGCCTGGATCTCGCCCTCGCGCGCCAGGCTGATGGCGCTGGTGGCGCCGATACTGGCCACGGTGCGCTGGGCCTCGGCGTCGATCTTGCTGCGCAGGGCGGCGATGTTGGCCCGCAGCTCGACGACCTGCGGGTGGCTGTCGCCCAGGCGCGAACCCATCTGCTGCAGCGCCGCCTCCTGGCGGGCCAGGTCGGATTTCAGGCCGACGATGATGGGATTGGCCATCACGTCGGGCGACTGGTCTGCCTTGTTGCGGGACTGGGCCATGCGGCTGCTGGAGTCGGCGGACTGGGTCCGCAGCACGACCAACTGGCCGGACAGCGCATTGAGGCGAGCGGTCTCGACGTCGATGCGCTCCTCGGAGTCGACGATGCCCTTCTCCTTCTGGAACTCGGACAGCTTGCCCTGCGCACGCTCGAGCTGGGCGCGGGCCTGCTTCAGGCGGTCGTTGAAGAAGCCGGAGTACTGCTTGGCCGGCTCGACACGCAGTTCCAGGGTGGTGTCGATGTAGGCCTGCACGAAGGCGTTGGCGGCCAGCGAGGCGAAGCGCGGGTCGGCGAACTTGTAGTTCAGCTCGATCACGTTGGATTCGCGCGAGGGCTTGACCTCCAGGCCGCGCAGCAGCCACGTCCCCAGCCACGCATAGAAGCTGCCCTTGCCGCCGGTGGCCTGCTGCCAGGATTCCTGCATCTGCAGGCTCTGGTCGAGCTTGAGCATGCGGGCCACGCGCTGGGCGACGCTGTCGCTCTGAAGGATGTCCAGCTGGGTGGCCATGTAGCCGGGGGCGTAGAGCGCGGGGCTGTTCATGCCGGCGATCGGATCGGGCGTCTTGACGTCGATCACGAGGTTCGCCGTCGCCGTGTACTGCCGCGGCAGCGAGATGGCGACGATGAACACGAGCAGGGTGATGGCCAAGACGACGGCCAGCGCGAGCTTCCAGCGCGAGATAAGGACGTTTACAAACTGGCTGATGGTCATGACTCAAACCTGGCTATCCAGCACCCGGGCGCCGGTCTCGCACACGGAAACGTCGGCGCTGGAACACGCCCTCCACTCATGGACCCAGGCCGTGTGCGGCCCCGGGTCCAACCCGCTCCTAGCGTCATTGCCTATGGCAAACGCCGCAGGGAGGCGACAGATTACTTGATGATCGGATCACTGCGCCCCCACCGATCCGCCCGTTCCTGGGATGCGGGGGCCGCGGCAACGCTCCGATGCGGCCCCTCGCGAGAGGTTCCGCACTCCCCCGCCCCATCCCCCTGGTCTCGGGACGGCCCGGTCCGAGGACCGGCTGCCCCCCTGGATCCAGTCTGGGAGGGCAGGCTTTTGGGGCGGCGGAGTTTAGAGGGCGCAAATGACAGCTCGACCTATGAAAGTGTGTCGGGTCGCTTGCAAGTCATCCGCAAGCGCAGTTCACCAGAACGACCAGTTGCCGGTGCGGACCACCCAGACGCCCAGCGCACCGTTGGTGGTGGCATGCGCGACGACGGGGGCCCACAGCGAGCCCGTACGACGGTAGAGCCATGCATATGCCAGGCCAGCCACGATGGCGGCGAGCCACAGCGTGTGGGCCAGCATGAAGACGAACGTGGACAACGCCACGGCTTTCAGGGTCACGGCGCGCGGATCGACCCGCTCGAATCGGGGGTCGTCCAGCCAGCGCATCAGGAAGGAGCGCCAGAACAGCTCCTCCATCACCGGCACCAGCAGGGCCGCGCCGATGATGCGCACGATGACCAGCGGCCAGATCAGCCCGCCCTGCGCATCCAGGGGGGTGAAGGTGGCGGCGGCCTCGCCTGCCTTGCCCATGCCCACCAGGCTCATCAGCTGGTCCAGGTGCATCCAGCCGGCGTCGAGGTTGATCCACAGCACGAAGACCACGACCCCGACCACCAGCGACAGCAGCAGGTCTGCCGCCTTCAGGCCGCTGCCGCGGCCCAGCTCGGGGTAGTCGCGCCAGAAGAAGGCCAGCGCCCCGCCGACCACCAGCACCGTGATGCCGTAGACCCAGCGCGGGTCGATTCCGGCCGAGCCGTCGGCCGGCAGCTCGCCCCGCAGGGCCAGCAGGGCCATGAAGAGCAGGAAGGGAAGGACGCGGGCGACGAGCGGGCGACTGAGTTGCATGGGGCGGCTTGAGGCAGGCTGCGACGGGACGCGAGCCTACTTCAAGCGCGCTCAGCCCCGCAGCATCGCCTCCACCCTGCTTTGCAGGGTCTGCGGGCTCACATCGGCCGCGGGCATGGCAGGCTCCACGATCAGCTCGACCTTGCGCAACAGGCCGCCGCGCGGAGCCGGGGGTTCGCCCGCCCCCTTCTTGTAGCGCGAGAACACCGACCCCCAGACGTTGCGCAGCGCACAGGGCACCACCTGGACCGGGTGGGTCTCCAGGATCTTCATGATGCCGGCACGGAAGGGCTGCAGCTTGCCGTCACGGGTGATGGCGCCCTCGGGGAAGATGCCCACCAGGTCGCCTTCGTCCAGCACGCGGCGGGCCTCGGCGAAGGCGCGCTCGTAGAGCTCCGGGTCCTCCTTCTGCGGCGCGATGGGGATGGCCTTGGCCAGCTTGAAGAACCAGCCGATGCCCGGCGTCTTGAAGATGCGGTGGTCCATGATGAAGCGCACCGGCCGCGGGCAGGCCACGCCGAGGAAGATGGCGTCGGCGTAGCTCAGGTGGTTGCAGATCACGACGCCCGGGCCCTCCAGCGGGAAGTTGTGGTCGCCCTTGACCTTCAGCCGGTAGACCTGGCGCGTCAGGATCAGGAAGACGAAGCGCATCAGGTATTCCGGCATCAGGCTGAAGATGTACGCCGCCACGACGGCGTTGAGGACGGCCATCACCAGGAACTGCTGCGGGATCGTCAGCTTGAAGGCCACCATCACGGCCACCAGGCCGGCGCTGACGATCATGAAGATCGAGTTGATGATGTTGTTGGCCGCGATGATGCGGGCGCGGTGGCTGGGCTGGGAGCGCAGCTGGATCAGCGCGTACATCGGCACGCTGAACAGGCCGACGAAGCCCGACAGCAGCACCACGTCGGCCATCACGCGCCAATGGGCGGACTGGGCGACGAAGCCCGCGACGTTCCAGGCCTCGCTCACCGCGGGCAGGCCGCGGGTGGCGAAGTACAGGTCCACCGAGAACACGCTCATGCCGATGGCGCCGAAGGGCACCAGGCCGATCTCGACGTGGCGGTGCGACAGGGTCTCGCACAGCAGCGCCCCCACGCCCACGCCGATCGAGAACAGCGCCAGCATCAGCGAGGCCACCTGCTCGTTGCCGTGCAGGACGTCGCGCGAGAAGGTCGGGAACTGGGCCAGGAATACGGCGCCGAAGAACCACATCCAGGAGATGCCCAGCAGCGAGCGGAAGACCACCAGGTTGCCGTGGGCCAGCTTCAGGTTGGCCCAGGTCTCGGTGACGGGGTTGAAGTTGAGCTTGATGCCGGGGTCGGTCGGCGGCGAGACCGGCACGAACTGCGCGAAGACGCGGCCGATCACCGCCACCGTCAGGCAGGACAGGGCGACCCAGCGCAGGCCCGTCTCCCCGGGCAAGGCGATCAGCAGGCCGCCGCCGATGCTGCCCACCAGGATGGCCACGAAGGTGCCCATCTCCATCATCCCGTTGCCGCCGGTGAGCTCGCGCTCGTTCAGGTGCTGCGGCAGGTAGGCGTACTTGACCGGCCCGACGATGGTGGAGTGCAGCCCCATCAGGAAGACGCAGGACAGCAGCACCGGCACGTTGGTGGCCATGAAGCCCCAGCCGGCCAGCAGCATGATGGCGATCTCCAGCCACTTGACGCCGCGCACGATGACCGCCTTGTCCAGCTTGTCGGCCAGTTGGCCGCTGGTGGCGGAGAAGATCAGCCAGGGCAGGATGAAGACCGCGCCGATGACGGCACCCGCCGTCTCGCGCGGCAGCCAGCTTACCTGCAGGTGATAGGTCACCAGGATGGTGAAGGCGTACTTGAAGAGGTTGTCGTTGGCCGCGCCGAAGATCTGGGCCCAGAAGAAAGGTGCATACCGCCGCTGGCCGAGCAGCGCGAACTGGTTGGGATGCGCGTGGGGATCCGCGCTCGCGCCGGCGGACACCGGTGCGGTGGGGTGCGAAGTCGCTTCAGACAAGCCGTTCTCCCTGGGTCGGACTGTTGCCAGCATGGGACTGTAATGCGGCACCCGCGGGCGCCTGACTGGGAATAGCGCGGCCCGGCACCGCCAATGCCGGGCTTAGGCTTTCAGCGCACGGGCTGGGCATGGCCAGCCAGGCCGCTGCGCTGCAGCCAGGCGAAGACCGAATCCACGGTCACCGTGTCGATGCGGTCGGTGAAGCGGCGGGCGAAGGGGTGGTCGTCGAAGGCCACGTTGGCCCGGGTCAGCCGCGCACCGAGCCGGTGGAAGGCGTCGATGCGCAGGGTGTCGGGCTCGTAGCCGCGCAGCCGCAGCCAGCCCTGCGCGCGGCTGCGGTCGGTGGCGCCGTCGTCCATCGCGCCGGCCAGCGTCTCCAGCGCCCACTGGTTGGACTGCTGGTACTGCCGGGCCCAGGGATAGGCCAGCATGCTGTAGGACCGCGTGTGCCACCGCGCGGCGCGGCCGTTGTCGCGCAGCACCGCCAGCAGCCGCTGCTGCACGGCCGGCTCCGGGACCACGTAGGCGGACTCGTAGGCGTGCAGGCGGTCGAGGAAGAACTCGCCCGGGCCCTGGCGGTAGACCTCCGCGCGATCGGTGCCGCAATGGTTGAGCTTGTGCACGATGCGCCAGGTGCCGGGCAGGCCGGGCGCGGCGGGCGGCGCCTCGCGGTAGGCCCAGCCGAAGTGCGAGTAGTGCTGGTTCCAGCGCGACAGGTCCTGGCCCACGCGCGCCAGCGCCACCACCTGGGCACCGCTGGCATCGAGCTGGCGCACGGTGCGCTCGGCCAGCTCCATCGCACGCGTGACCTCGGCCGTGCTCATGCGCTTGTTCTCGCAGGAGCGCCCGGCGCGGGCCGCGCCGCTGGCCGCCAGCAGGACCGCGACGGCCCATCCGACGTGATGCATGCGCATGGACACCTCAGCGCGAAGTCAGCGATTCGCTGTAGAGCAGCGCACGGCCGATCTCGTTGGGCACCAGCGCGATGGCCTCGCCGGCCACCGACAGCACCCAGCCGGCGCTGACCACCGAGACGCTGACCACGGTCCCCGCCGTCACCGACAGCGCGCCCGCGGCATTGGCGCTCAGGCGCACCGACATGCCCACGCCCTCGGAGGCGCCCTTGAGGACCAGCACCGTGCCCAGCGCGCTGGCCTGGACCGACACCACCGTCAGCGCGACGCCGGCCGACAGTGCCGCCGACGGCGCAGCGACCACCACCGCCACCGGCAGCAGCGACAGCGCGCTGGCTTCCGACAGGGCATCGTGGGCCCGGGCGGCGCCCGGGCCCTCGTGGCGGGCCCGGGCG
>SCTQ01000020.1 GCA_004322345.1 Aquabacterium sp.
CCAGCGGCACCGGCTGGTTCCACATGTGGCCGCGGATGATCAGGCGCAGGGTGTTGTGGTGGTTGCGCGCATCGGTCTGCACCTCCACCGCCAGCGTCTTGGGATCGATGCGGGGCTCGAAGGTGGCGATGGCGTCGCGCACGCCTTCCTCGATGGCACCCAGGTCCAGCGAGGAGAGGGTCTCGCCGGCGAAGGCGGGCAGGCCGAAGTTGACGACCGAGCGCCGCGCCTCCTCCATGCCGCGCCAGCGCGCGAGCTCGTCCTTCTGGCGCGACTCGGGCTCGGGCTCCGGGCGCGTGGCGTTGAACAGCCACGACAGGTCGCGCAGCACCGCGGCGCGCAGCTGCTGGCGCGACAGCACGCGAGCCTCCACCGCTTCCTTGCGGTTGCGCGGCTCGTTGTCGGTCAGGCGGTCCAGCAGCGAGGGTTGCAGGCGCTCCTGGGAGGTCAGCTCGGCCATGGTCGGTGCGGCGCCCGCCTTCTCAGGCGCCTTCCTCCGTGGCCGGGGCGGTCTGCAGTTCGATCAGGCGCACCGACAGCAGGTCGAGGTCGCCGGCATCGGTGGACAGCACGCGCTGGCCCAGGCCGAAGAAGCGGTCCGCGCCCTGGTCCTGCCACTCGGTCTTGCGCGCGAGCTGGATCGCGCCGTCCGTGCTGGATTGCGAGCCGGGATAGCGCGTGGGGATCAGCGCGACCGTTTCGCCGCCGTTGTCGAAGTGCAGCTGGGCCGGCAGCCAGACCATGTCGCGCAGGTCGGTGGGCAGGTCCAGGCTGATGCGCGACAGGCGGCTGAAGGGAATCCAGTAGTAGCGGCCGTTGACGAAGGCTTCCAGCACCGGGCCCAGGCGGGAGTCGGCGTCGGCGATCCACTCGAAGGGCTGGCCGTCCACCGTGCCCGCCGTGGCCGGCGCGGCGTCGAAGGCGCGTGCGGCCAGGTCGGCGGCCAGTGCGGCGTTGCCGGTGCCGGCCTGCAGCAGGGACTCGATCAGCATCGCCAGCCACTGCTCCGGCTGGCCGAAGACCATGGGCGAGCGCTTGCCCTCGAACACGGCGGCACGGATCAGCTCGCAGCGCAGCGCGTGGCCGGACATCTCGCGCATCGGGATGGCCTTGGCGTCCATGTCGGCGCAGACGTTGAGCTGGGTGTGGGCGCGTTCCCACTGGCCCAGCACGCACAGCAGCTGGGCCATGAAGATGCGCAGCTTGGCGTCGGCCGGCTTGGCCTTCACGGCAGTGGTCAGGTGCTGCAGGGCCGCCTGCGGGTCGCCTGCCTTGACCGCCGCTTCGGCTGCTTGGAGGGGTTCGGACATGTGTGGTGTTCTTTCCTAGTCCACTGAAACGGAGGAATCGGATGTGCGTGGATGCCTGGCAGGGGCACCCTCTAGGCGCAAGGCGCAGCCGGGTTGGATACCCGGCGAGCACTTGCAACGACGAGGGCGCCCCTGCCGGCACCCACCCGAAGGGCAGGGATCAGGCAGGGCACGCGCCGGCGTTGCGTGCCTTGTCGCCTGCCCTGCCTGACCCCTGCGCACATCCGATTCCTCCGTTTCAGTGGACTAGAAGCCGTGGCCGCAGTCGGTGCAGAAGCGCGCCTGGCGCTTGACCATCGAGCCGCAGCCCGGACAGCTCTTGTGGGTGCTGGCCATGTCGAAGCCGCATTCGGGGCAGAAGCGCCCGCCGCCGGTGTCGGTCTGGCAGTTCGGGCAGGCCGAGACGCCGGACTCGCGCATCGCGGCGACCTTTTCCTGCTCCTGGCGGGCCTCGCCGTAGCGGGCCTTCTCGACGCAGTTCTTGCAGCTTTGCTCGCGCGTGTTGAAGCAGTCGTCGCAGGCGAAGCCGCGGCAGGACTCGCAGCGGTGGTAGCGTGAGGCGGCCATGCCCTGTGCATCGCGCAGCGCTTCCTCCTTGGCGCCGCGCGAGCCGGCGTCGGCGAAGCTGCCTGCCCCGCGGCCAGCCTTGTTCAGGTCCGACAGCAGGAAGGCGAAGCGCGTCAGCCAGCCGGTGATCTGGCCCATGCGATAGGGCTTGAACGGGCTCTTCCAGGTGCTGCTGCAGCAGTTGCAATAGAACTCGAACTGGAAGCCGGCATTCAGGTCGTTGCCGGTGGTGCTCAGGTCGCGGTAGTTGGTGGGAATCATGGCGTGCGCGGATGGCTTCGGCCGGACGGATGGAATGGGCTGGGTTCAGCGCTTGCCCGCAGGGCCGGCAGGGGGCTTGGCCGGCGGCTTCGGCGCCGGCTTGGCCTCCTGCTTGGGCTGCGGGGTCCGGGAGCCGGCCTGCTTTTGCAACTCGGCGATGGCTTCCTCGGCCTCGGTCATCGGCGGGTTGCGGAAGGGCAGCTTCATGTCCGTCGACGGCTTCTTCTCCATGCGGAAGACCTTCGCGCCGCCGCCGCCGCGCGCGACGTACTGGATCTCCACCTCGGTGTAGTCGAGGACCCAGTCCTCGTCCATGTCCACCGACTTGTCGCTCTTGACCGAGAGGTCGTAGCCCGCGACCCGCACGTTGCGCAGGATCACGAGGATGGTCATGCCCAGGTCGATGCGGTGCACGAGGGTGATGCGCGCCTCGGGGAAGACCTCGCCCGAGCGCAGCGCGTTCATCATCGGCGTGCTGGCGCGGTCGAAGTACTTGCTGAACATGAACATCGTCGGCTGGGCCTGGGCCTTCTTCGACTGCGGGTTGTCGCTGTCGACGTCCAGCGCCCATGACCAGTCGAAGAGCTGGATCTGCCCTTCGTAGCCCTCGGCCTCGCAGTCGCCCTTGACGGGGCCGCCCTGGCCCTTGAGCGACATGTATAGCTCTGCGACCGGCATCGCGTGCTCCTTGCTGCGCTCTTACTCGCCGAACAGGTCGGCCATGCCGGACAGGTCGACGTCCGACGTGTCCAGGTGGGACTGGAAGGACAGCGCACCTTCGCGCTTGCCGCCGGCGCCCCAGGTGGCGGGGAAGTAGTCCACCTTGACCGAGCGGAAGGCGATCTCGATGTCCTCCTGCAGGAAGACCTCGTTGCCGCGCTCGTTCATGTCCAGGTTGATGTTGGTGATGTAGGCGTCGTTGAGCACGGTCACCATGGTCTGGCGCAGGGTGTTGTCCTGCGAGCCGTCGTGCACGCGGTGTGCGATGGTGATGCGTGCCGTCTCCAGCCTGTCGTGCGTGCGCATGCAGTTCAGCAGCAGCACCGAGGAGGAGTCGAAGCTCTTGGTCAGCTTGATGTGCTCGTAGGCGATGCGGCGCTTGACCTTGTTGTTGGCCATCTTCGCCTCGCCCGCGAACTTCATGCCCCACTTGAAGTCGAGCAGTTCGATGTGGTTCTGGAACTGGTCGAAGGTGGACTCACCCTTGACCTGGCGGGCCTTGTCGAACTCGAGGTACAGGAAGATCAGGTTCGAACTCATACCGGGTCAGGTGTCAGGGGGTGCAGGCCATGGCCAGGCCCGAAACGGCGGAGCCCCGAGCCAGGCCGCGTGCGCCGGATCGGGGCTCCCGGTCCTGAAGGCCTTACTTGGTGACCTTCATCTGGGCGATGTCCCAGCCGAACTCGACCTTGGAGTCCAGGCTGCCGTCGTTCTTCTGCGGGAAGTACTCGATCAGGATCTCCTTGAACACCATGTCCACGTCCTGGTTGACCGCGCCGTCCTCGCCGCCCTTGCTGACGACCTTGGTGATGAAGACGCTCTTCATCTCGACGCGGAAGTACTTCTCCGGCTTGCCGCTGCCGGTCTGTTTGCACATCACGATCTCGACCTTCGGGAAGTGCGTGCCGGAGATGATGCGGTTCAGGATGACCGGCGAGGAGCGGTCGTAGTAGTGCGAGAAGTTCAGCGCGCCGGGCATGGGCTTGCCCACGGAGGCGCCGCCGCCCTTCATGAAGCTGCTCTCGGCTTCGACTTCCCAGCTCCAGTCGCCCATTTCGATCCAGCCTTGGTCTCCCTTGTAGCCCTCTTGCTGCGATTCGCCCTTGGGGACGCCTTCGAACTTGATAAATGCATTGCCCGGCATGATTCGGTTCCTTGATGATGGTTAGGACGTGGGGTATCGGGCCATCAGCCCGCTGACTTCTCGGATGGCAGCTTGGAGACCAACCGAAGCGAAACCGTGAGGCCCTCGAGCTGGTAGTGCGGCTTGAGGAAGAACTTGGAGGTGTAGTAGCCCGGCGCGCCTTCGACTTCCTCCACGGTGACTTCGGCCGCGGCCAGCGGACGCTCGGCCTTGGTGGTCTCCGACGAGTTGGTCGGGTCCCCGTCCACGTAGTTGAGGATCCAGTCGTTCAGCCAGCGCTGCATGGCGTCGCGCGACTTGAAGGAGCCCACCTTGTCGCGCACGATGCACTTCAGGTAGTGGGCGAAGCGGTTGCAGGCGAAGAGATACGGCAGGCGGGCGGCCAGCGCGGCGTTGGCGGTGGCGTCGGCGTCGTCGTACTCCGCGGGCTTCTGCAGGGTCTGGCCGCCGATGAAGGCCGCGAAGTCGGAGTTCTTGCGGTGGATCATCGACAGGAAGCCGTTCTTCGACAGCTCGGCCTCGCGGCGGTCGGAGATGGCGATCTCGGTCGGGCACTTCATGTCCACGCCGCCGTCGTCCGTCGGGAAAGTATGGGTGGGCAGGTTCTGCACCGCGCCGCCGGACTCGATGCCGCGGATGCGCGAGCACCAGCCGTATTCCTTGAAGGAGCGGTTGATGTTGGTCGCCATCGCGTAGGCGGCGTTGGCCCAGCTGTACTTGTCGTGCTCGGCGCCGGCGGTGTCTTCCTCGAAATCGAACTCGTCGACCGGGCTGGTCTTCGCCCCGTAGGGCAGGCGGCCCAGGAAGCGCGGCATGCACAGCGCCAGGTAGCGGGCGTCTTCCGACTCGCGCAGCGAGCGCCAGGCGGCGTATTCGGGCGTCTGGAAGATCTTGGTCAGGTCGCGCGGGTTGGCCAGTTCCTGCCAGGACTCCATCTGCATCACGGTCGGCGCGGCGCCGGTGATGAAGGGAGCGTGGGCGGCGGCCGCGATCTTGGACATCTCGGACAGCAGCTCGACGTCCGGCGGGGTGTGGTCGAAGTGGTAGTCGCCGACCAGGCAGCCGAAGGGCTCGCCGCCGAACTGGCCGTATTCCTCTTCGTAGATCTTCTTGAACAGCGGGCTCTGGTCCCAGGCCGTGCCCTTGTAGCGCTTGAGCGTCTTGCCCAGGTCCTGCTTGGACACGTTCATGACGCGGATCTTCAGCTGCTCGTCGGTCTCGGTGTTGTTGACCAGGTAGTGCAGGCCGCGCCAGGCGGCCTCGAGCTTCTGGAAGTCCTCGTGGTGCAGGATCAGGTTGACCTGCTCGGTGAGTTTCTTGTCGATCGCGGCGATCATGCCCTCGATCGTCTTGACGGCGTCGCCGCTGATGATCTTGGTGTCGGCCAGGGCCTGGGCGGCCAGGGTCTGCACCGCCTGCTCGACCGCGCTCTTGGCCTCGGTCGTCTTGGGCTTGAACTCCTTCTTCAGCAGTGCTGCGAAGTCGTTGCCCTCCAGCGTGACGCCTTGCAGCGCCCCGCCCTGTTGTTCAAGTTCAGCCATGTGGATGCTCCGCTATCTCTAGGTGCGATGTGCTTGCTTGGTGCCGGGGCGGATCTCGGGAGACGCCGGGCCGCCCCAGGTTTCTCGATCCCCTCGGGGGGCGGGCCGGGCTTGCCCGGTCCTTGGGGCCGTCACTCCTCGGGCTTGGCGTTGGCGCTCAGGGACTGCAGCAGCGCGGGGTCGGCCAGGACCTTGGCGATCAGTTCCTCGGCGCCGGATTTGCCGTCCATGTAGGTGATCAGGTTGGACAGCTGCTGGCGGGCCTCGAGCAGCTTGTTCAGGCCGCCGACCTTGCGCGCCACGGCGGCGGGAGAGAAGTCGTCCATGCTCTCGAAGGTGATGTCCACCGGCAGGTTGCCGTCGCCGGTCAGCGTGTTGGGCACCTGGAAGGCTACGCGCGGCTTCATCGACTTCATGCGCGAGTCGAAGTTGTCGACGTCGATCTCGAGGAACTTGCGGTCGGCCACCGCGGGCAGCGGGTCCTCCGGCTTGCCGGACAGGTCGGCCAGCACGCCCATCACGAAGGGCAGTTGGACCTTCTTCTCGGCGCCGTACAGCTCGACGTCATATTCGATCTGCACGCGCGGCGCACGGTTGCGCGCGATGAATTTCTGGCTGCTCATCGTTGATCTCCAAACGGTTCAAGCGGACACATCGAAGGGGCGGCACCGCCGCGGTGCCGCTGAAAATGAAAAAATCGGGGAAGGGATTTACCAGCTGCTCTCGGAACTCTCGCTGGAAGAGGAACTGCCGCCGCCCAAGGATTCGGGGTCCACGCCCATGATACGAGCCACTTCGGCCACTGCATCTGGGGCAAGCTCGCGGACGAGCTCGAGGAAGTTCTTGTTGATCAGGCGCTGCGCACGCCGAAGCAGCATCTGGGCCGGGTTGGTCGGCTCGGTGCGCTCCAGGTATTCGCAGACCATTTCGATGGCACGCAATGCGTCGTCGCGGGAGTCGATGCTGGTGCCCAGCCCGCCGCCGCGGCTGCGGCGCGAGGGCGCGGCGTCCGCGTCGCCGGAATCGCCATCCAGGCCGGACAGCAGGCTGTCCAGGTCGCCCGAGCCGGAGGCGTCGGGCGGCTCCGGCAGCAGCTGCACGACGCCGTCGATCATGGACTGCAGCGGCCGCACGTCCGGCGCCCGGTCGTAGCCCAGGCGGTCGTTCAGCAGGCTGAAGAGATCCTTCAGCCCGGACTTGGCCGACCGCACGGTGTCGGCGAACCTGGCGTCGTCGTCCACCGCCTCGCCGAGCATGCCCTCGATCTGGCCGCGGCTCATCGGCGACTCGTCCTCGCGCGGCTCCAGCTTCTCCAGCGCGATCTCGACGTCGCGGATGCGCAGCTCGCCGATGGAGCGGTTCTTGATGACCAGCGACTGGCGCACGTCGCCCAGCAGGCTGTTCATGTCGGCGAGCTGGGCCAGCTCGTTGACGCGGGCGTAGGGGTCGCCGTCGTCGGGGTCGGGCTTGGGATGGAGGTCGTCCCAGTAGCGGTCCATCAGGCCGTGCACCAGGCGCAGGCTCTCGGCCAGCGTGGGGAAGCCTTCCAGGTTGAGCATCGCGCGGGTCCACAGCAGCGCCACGCGCAGGTCGCGGGTGCGGCCGAAGAGCTCCTCGGCACGCTCGCGCACGTCACGCCAGCTGGGCGGCTCGGCCGGGGCGAACTGCGTCTCGGGCTTGCCGGCGGCAGCCTGGGTCAGCTCGAGGAAGGCGTTGTCGTATTCGAGGTCCTCGCCGGTGGGCGAGTCGGACAGCGGATCGAGCCAGTCATCGACGATGGTGCGCTCGCGCGTGGGCTCGTCGCTGCTGATACCGCTCAGCAGGGCATCCAGATCGGTGTCCGGGGATTCGGAGCCGTTCGGCTCGCTTGATTCTTCGTCCATCTTCAGCCTTGGGGGCCACTTGCGATATTCGAAAGGACCTACTGCAGACGAATACGAGCCATTCGTTGGTGCCGATCCGGAAGCCGCGTTTGTATATAGGCGTGTCTACTGCGTCAATAAGCAGTTTAGGGGACCGACGCTGCACTGCATTCATTCCGCCACACAGCGCGTCAGGCTCCACGAAAACGCCCGTGGCTTGTATATGCAACGCACGGTCGTTCTTTTCGCAAAGCTGGCCATTCGATCGCGAAAAGAGGCAGGCCGGGAGGCTGCCGGATACTCGTGCGCATGAGCCGCGCCCCCCGCCGTGTGCCGACGCCGGATCCGCCGCAGGCCGCCGCCGCGGCGGCGCTCGCGCAGGCCGATGCGTGGTTCGCCGCCCGCGGCTGGCAGCCCTTCGCCTTCCAGCGCGAGGTCTGGGCCGCGATGCTGGCCGGCGACAGCGGCCTGCTGCATGCCACCACCGGCGCCGGCAAGACCTATGCGGTGTGGTTCGGCGCGCTGCTGCGCGCCCGGGCCATGGAGCCGCCGCGCGCTGCCGCCGGCCTGCGCATCCTGTGGATCACGCCGATGCGCGCGCTGGCTGCCGACACCACGCGTGCGCTGGCCGACACGCTGCACGGCCTGGCGCCGCACTGGAAGGCCGGGCTGCGCACCGGCGACACGCCTTCGGCCGAGCGCGCGCGCCAGGACCGGCGCTGGCCCGAGATCCTGGTGACCACGCCCGAGAGCCTGAGCCTGATGCTGACCCGCGAGCGCGCGCGCGAGGACCTGGCGGGCCTGCAGGCCGTCATCGTCGACGAGTGGCACGAACTGCTGGGCAACAAGCGCGGCGTGCAGGTGCAGCTGGCGCTGGCCCGGCTGCTGCGCTGGCAGCCCGGGCTCGTCACCTGGGGCCTGAGCGCCACCCTGGGCAACCTGGACGAGGCGATGTCCGTGCTGCTGGGCCCGCAACGCGCGCCGCGCGGGCGCATGGTGCGTGGCCGGCTGGACAAGGACCTGGTGATCGACACCCTGGTGCCGGCCGAGCCCGAGCGCTTTTCCTGGGCCGGCCACCTGGGCTCCGGCATGGCCGAGCCGCTGGCCACCGAGCTGGAGGCCGCCGGCACCGCGCTGGTCTTCACCAACACACGCTCGCAGGCCGAGGCCTGGTACCAGCTGCTGCTGGAGCTGCGGCCGCACTGGGCCGGGCAGATCGCGCTCCATCACGGCTCGCTGGACCGCGAGCTCCGCGAATGGGTGGAACAAGGCTTGAAGGAGGGGCGGCTGAAGATCGTCGTCGCGACTTCGTCGCTGGACCTGGGCGTGGACTTCCTGCCGGTGGAGCGCGTGGTGCAGATCGGCTCGCCCAAGGGCGTCGCGCGCCTGCTGCAGCGGGCCGGGCGCAGCGGCCACGCCCCGGGCCGCGCCAGCCGGATCACCCTGGTGCCCACGCACACGCTGGAACTCGTGGAGGCGGCGGCCTCGCGCCGGGCCGCCCGCGCCGGCCGCATCGAGCAGCGCCGCGGCCCGCAGGCGCCGCTGGACGTCCTGGTCCAGCACCTGGTCACCGTCGCGCTCGGCGGCGGCTTCGCGGCGGACGATCTATATGAAGAGGTGCGCACCGCCCACGCCTACCGCGACCTCGCGCGGGAGGCCTACGACTGGGCCCTGGCATTCGTCGAGCACGGCGGTTCCAGCCTCGGGGCCTATCCCGAGTACCACCGGGTCAGGCAGGTCGACGGCGTGTATCGCGTGACCGACGCCGGCATCGCCAAGCGCCATCGCCTGCAGGTCGGCACCATCGTCGGCGACGGCACACTGGCGGTGAAGTTCATGAACGGCCAGAAGATCGGGACCATCGAGGAGGGCTTCATCGCGCGCCTTCGGCGCGGGGATCACTTCAGCTTCGCCGGCCGCGTCCTCGAGTTCGTGCGCGTGCAGGAGATGACGGCCTGGGTGCGCCTGTCGCGCAGCCGGCGCGCGGTGATCCCGCGCTGGAACGGCGGGCGCATGCCGCTGTCCAGCGAGCTGGCCCATGCCTCGCTGGAGCTGCTGGAGCTGGCCGCCCACGATCCCGACGCGGCCTGGGCCGAGCCGGAGATGGCCGCTGCGCGCCACAGCCTGGAGGTGCAGTCGCGGCTGTCGCGGCTGCCGACGCCGCATGAGCTGGTGGTCGAGCAGTACGACAGCCGCGAAGGCCATCACCTCTTCATCTATCCCTTCGCCGGCCGGTTGGCCAACATGGGGCTGGCCAGCCTGCTGGCCTGGCGCCTGGCGCAGGGCCGGCCCAACACCTTCAGCCTGTCCGTGAACGACTACGGGCTGGAGCTGCTGAGCGCGCTGCCCATCGACCTGGGCCGCGTGCTCGATCGCAGCGTGCTGGGCACGGCCGGCCTGCTCGACGACGTGCTGCAGAGCCTGAACTCGGGCGAGCTGGCGCAGCGGCGCTTCCGCGAGATCGCGCGCGTCGCGGGCCTCGTCTTCACCGGCTACCCCGGCGCACCCAAGAGCACGCGCCAGCTGCAGGCATCCAGCTCGCTGTTCTTCGAGGTCTTCCGCAAGTACGACGCGGGCAATCGCCTGCTGGAGCAGGCCGAGCGCGAGGTGCTGGCGCAGGAGCTCGAGATCGCGCGGCTGGAAGAAGCCCTGTGCGAGATCGCGGGCCGGCGCATCGCGCACGTGAAGCTCAAGGCGCCGACGCCGTTCTCCCTGCCCTTGATGGCCGAGCGCTTCCGCGAGCAGCTGAGCACCGAGAAGCTCGCTGACCGCATCTCACGTCTGTTGCAGTCCATGGAGGCCGCGGCTGCGTCAGGGTGATTCGCTTTGTTTGCGCCGTTGAACCAAATGCGGCGGGCATGATCCGACCCCTACATCCGGTCAACGACCTCACATCGAGCAATAGCCCGAGCACAAGCCGAAGCGATACCCGCATATCAGGCAACAACAACGGTCCTGACCGGACGTGCCAGCACGCATGCATCGCCGCGCATGCACTGGTGCCGAGCCGGGGAGGGCCGTTCGTCCTACAACAGATAGCCTGGAGGGGTCCCTATGCCGGCCTGGATGCGTCAACTGTTCAGCCATATCCTGCGCTTCGCCCTGCCGTTGGGCGCAGTGATGGCCATCGGAGCCTGGCTCGTCGTGCCCTTCGTGGCCTCCCTGATGCTGCGCTGGGCCTATTTCGATCTCGACAACCGCACCAATGCGCTGGCAAGCGCCATCCAGCACCAGGCCGCCGACGCACTGATGGTGGACAACATCAGCGCGCTGCGGCCGCTGATGGACTCGGCGGCGCGCGATGAGCGCCTCGTCGCCGTCGCGGTCTGCGACGGCTTCGGCCAGGCCCTGGTGGCCACCACGCGCTTTCCGGGGCAGGGCTGCACCGATGCGCCCGCCGCGGGCAGCAACGAGTCGCTGCTGCAGCGGCTGCAGCGCTGGGGCTGGGTGGACCTGAAGGACGTCGACAACACCTATCGCGCCGAACGTCCGGTGGAGCTGGGCGGCTCGGGCGCCGACGGGCGCATGGTCTTCATCTACGACCTGAGTTATGCGCTGGCGCGCATCCGCGAGGTGCAGACCTATGCGGTGTCCGTGGTGGCGGCGCTGGGCGTGGTGGCCGCGCTGGTCAGCGTGACCATGGCCCACCTGAGCTGGCGCGCCTGGATCCGCGCGATGCGCGACACCCTGCTGGCTCCCACCACGCTGCTGGCCCGCCGCACGCCGGCGGAGAAAATGGCCACCGGCTCGGAGGTGCAGCCCCTGATCGGCGACCTGCGCCAGATGGTCGCGCGGCTGGAAGAGGAAAGGCGCATACGCGAGGAGCAGTCCGTCCCGTGGACGCCGGAGACCCTGCGCCGCTGGCTGCGCGATTCGCTGCGCGACGACGAGGTCATCGTGATCGCCAACCGCGAGCCCTACATCCACGACAAGAAGCCCGACGGCGGCGTCGTGCTGCAGCGCCCGGCCAGCGGCCTGGTGACGGCGATCGAGCCGGTGATGCGCGCCTGCTCCGGCACCTGGATCGCGCACGGCAGCGGCACCGCGGACCGCGAGATGTCCGATGCCAAGGGCCGCGTCGCCGTGCCGCCCGAGGCACCGGCCTACACCTTGCGCCGGCTCTGGCTGACGGAGGAAGAGGAGAAGGGCTACTACTACGGCTTCGCCAACGAGGGCCTGTGGCCGCTGTGCCATATCGCCCACGTGCGCCCGGTGTTCCGCCGCCAGGACTGGCTGCAATACGAGCGCGTGAACCGCCGCTTTGCCGACGCGGTGGTCGAAGAGGCCGACAGCGAGAACCCCGTTGTGCTGGTGCAGGACTACCACTTCGCGCTGGCCCCGCGCATGATCCGCGAGCGCCTGCCGCAGGCGACCATCCTCACCTTCTGGCACATCCCCTGGCCCAACGCCGAGAGCTTCGGCGTCTGCCCCTGGCGCGAGGAAATCCTCGAGGGCCTGCTGGGCAGCACCATCCTGGGCTTCCACACCAGCTTCCACGTCTCGAACTTCATGGACACGGTGGACCGCTACCTGGAGGCGCGCATCGAGTCCGACCGCGCCACCATCAGCCACCACGGCGGCGAGATCACGCGCGTGAATCCCTATCCCATCTCCATCCACTGGCCCAGCGCCGACGAGCAGCGCAGCCTGCCGCCGGTGGACGAATGCCGTGCCGGCGTGCGCGCGGAGCTGGGCGTGCCGTCGGACCAGCTGCTGGGCCTGGGCGTGGACCGGCTGGACTACACCAAGGGCATCATCGAGCGCTTCACGGCCGTGGAACGCATGCTGGAGCTGGAGCCCTCCCTGGTCGGCCGCTTCACCTTGCTGCAGGTGGCCGCGCCCACGCGCTCGTCGCTGCCCGAGTACAAGTACTTCCGCCAGACCGTGGAGGAGACGGCGCAGCGCATCAACGAACGCTTCGGCCGCGAAGGCCGCCCGGCCATCGTGCTGCGCACGACGCACCATGACTCCGACGCCGTGCGGCGCCTGTACCGCGCGGCCGACGTGGCCCTGGTCACCAGCCTGCACGACGGCATGAACCTGGTGGCCAAGGAGTTCATCGCCGCGCGCGACGACGAGCGCGGCGTGTTGATCCTCAGCCAGTTCACCGGCGCCGCGCGCGAGCTGCTGGACGCGCTGGTGATCAACCCCTATGACACCGACGCCTCGGCACAGGCCCTGCACCGCGCGCTGACCATGCCCGAGGCCGAGCAGCACGAGCGTATGCGCTTCATGCGCTCGCTCGTGCGCGAGCACAACATCTACCGCTGGGCCGGACGCATGCTGGCCGACGCGGCCCAGGTGCGCCAGCGCCAGCGCCTGCGCCAGCGCCTGCGCGAGGCGCGGCAGGATGCATGGAGCGTCCAGGCATGAGCGCGCAGGGCCGCTTCCAGGCGTCGATGCTTCGGCGCGCAGCGCGGAGGCTGATCCGATGACCGGCATCTACCTCTACTCCGACCGCGGCCGCCAGCGGCTGCGCGAGGTGATCCGCCCCGGCATGCTCTGCGCCTTCGACTTCGACGGCACGCTGGCACCCATCGCCCACGACCCGGCGGCGGTGACCATGGCCCCCGGCCTGCGCGGGCTGTTCACCCAGTTGAGCGCACGCACGCCGGTGGCCGTCATCACCGGCCGCGCGGCGGCAGACTGTGCGCCGCGCCTGGGTTTCGATCCGACCTACCTGCTGGGCAACCACGGCATCGAGGGCCTGCCCACCGACGCCGGCAGCTACAGCACCCACCTGCTGCAGGTGGCCGGCTGGCGCGCCGCGCTGCAGACCCTGCTGGGCCGCGCCGCGCCGGCGCTGCATGGCGCCTGGCTGGAGGACAAGGAGCACAGCCTGAGCCTGCACTACCGTGCCTGCTCGCTGCGCGAGGCCGCACGCGAGCTCTTGCTTGAGATGGCCGCCGTGGTGGCGCCCGAGGCCCGCGTCATCGAGGGCAAGTGCGTGGTCAGCCTGCTGCCGCCCGGTGCAGGCGACAAGGGCGCGGCGCTGGCCTGGCTGCGCCGCCATCACGGGGATCCCACCACCCTCTATGTCGGCGACGATGCCAACGACGAGGACGCCTTCCGCCTGGCCGCGCCCGACGTGCTGACGATACGCGTCGGCCGGGATGACACCAGCGCGGCGGAGTGCTACATCGTGGACCCTGACGAGCTGGTGGCCCTGGTGCGCGAGCTGTTGGACGTGCTGCCGACGGCCGCCGTGTCCACCGTGCCCAAGCCGCGCGTGCGGCCGGCCGGCAGCTGATTCGAACGAAGAACGAAACTCAACGGAGAGCGAGGGATGCGAGAAACAGCATCGCCGCCGGCCGCGGGCGGCCAGGCGGTGTTGGCCCCGACCGGCAGCAGCCTGGACCTGGGCCTGGTGGGCAACGGCAGTACCTGCGCGCTGATCGACGGCCGCGCACGCGTGGTGTGGTGGTGCTATCCGCACTTCGACGGCGACCCCGTCTGCTGCGACCTGCTGCAAGGCGGAGCCGACCCCGGCTACGGCTACCTGTCCGTCGAGCTGGAAGGCGCCACGCGCCACACGCAGCACTACGAGAAGAACACCGCCATCCTCGTCACGACGATGGCCGACGAGCAGGGACACGCGATCGAGGTCATCGACTTCGCGCCGCGCCTGGAACTGCACGGGCGGCTCTACCTGCCGGCGATGCTGGTGCGCATCGTGCGGCGCGTCAGCGGCGGGCCGCGGGTGCGCGTGCACAGCCGGCCGGCCACCGACTGGGGCAAGGCTGCCGCGCTGCCGCGCGCGGGCTCCAACCACGTGAGCTTCGTCGCCGACGACAGCAAGTCCAGCGCGGCCGGCACCAAGCTGCGCCTGACCAGCGACGGCCCGATCAGCGCGCTGATGGCCGAGACTTTCCATACCCTGGGCGAGCCGTTGGTGCTGATCTACGGCCAGGACGAGACGGTGCAGGGCTCGCCCTCGGAGATCGCCCACCGCTTCCTCGAAGGCACGCGCAACTGGTGGCGGCGCTGGGTGCGCGGCCTGGCCATCCCCTTCGACTACCAGGACGTGGTGATCCGCTCGGCCATCACGCTCAAGCTCACGGCCTACGAGGGCACCGGCGCCATCATCGCGGCCGTCACCACCTCCATCCCCGAGGCGCCGGGCAGCCAGCGCAACTGGGACTACCGCTACTGCTGGCTGCGCGACGCCTACTTCGTCGTCTCCGCGCTCAACAGCCTGGGCGCGACGAACACGATGGAGGGCTTCCTCGGCTACATCGTCGACGTCATCGCCGATGCACGCGGCCAGCGGCTGCAACCGGTCTACGGCCTGCACCGCGAAGCCCAGCTGCACGAGGACGTCTGCCCCCACCTGGCCGGCTATCGCGGCATCGGCCCCGTGCGCAAGGGCAACCTGGCCTGGATCCAGCGCCAGCACGACGTCAACGGCGCGGCCGTGCTGGCGGCCGCGCACGCGTTCTTCGACGAGCGCCTGCTGGCCGCGCCGGATGCGCGCGTCTTCGAGGAGCTGGAGCGCCTGGGCGAGGTGGCCGTGGCCGACTTCGACCAGCCCGACGCCGGCATCTGGGAGCTGCGCGGCAACCAGCGCGTGCACACCTTCTCCGCGCTGATGTGCTGGGCCGCGGCCGACCGCCTGGCACGCATCGCCCAGCGCCGCGAGCTGCCCGCGCGCGAGCGCTTCTGGCGCGAGCACGCGCAGCGCATGCACGCCCGCATCTACGAGGAGGCCTGGAACGCCGGCCTGGATTCCTTCGCCTCCACGTTCGGCGGCGACCAGCTCGACGCCAGCCTGATGCTGATGGGCGAGCTGCAGTTCCTGCCCGGCACCGACCCGCGCTGGCGCGCCACCGTCCACACCTGCGAGCGCCAGTTGCGCCGCGGCGACTTCCTGCTGCGCTACGACGAGGAAGACGACTTCGGTCGCCCCGAGGCCGCCTTCATCGTCTGCACGCTGTGGTGGGTGCTGGCCCTGGCCCACATCGGCGAGACCGGCAAGGCGCGCGAGGCCTTCGAGCGCGTGCTGTCGATCCGCAACCCGCTGGGCATGCTGTCCGAGGACGTGCTGCCCGCGACGGACGAGCTGTGGGGCAACTTCCCGCAGACCTACAGCATGGTGGGCCTGATCCAGTGCGCGATGAGATTGAGCCGCCCGTGGTCGGCGGCATGTTGACATCCCCCCCTACGCGCTGCGCGCGCCCCCCGAGGGGGCAACACCGGTGGCCCGGCAAAGCCGGATCCACGGTGTTCGTCGGGCCCGCCTGCGGCATGCTGGTTGTCAGATGCCCTTTTCCATTCGAGGACTGAAATGGGCAAGCGCCTGCGGAGGTTGTGGGGCCTGGCGAACCGGCGGCGGCTGGCAGTGCACCTGGTGGCGCTGTACAAGCTGCTGCGCCATCCGCAGACGCCTCGGGCGTCGAAGATCGTCGCGCTGCTGGTGCTGGCCTATGCGCTGAGCCCGATCGACCTGATACCGGACTTCATCCCCATCCTCGGCCAGCTCGACGACCTGATCATCCTGCCGCTGGGGATCACGCTGGCGGTGAAGATGACGCCGCCGGCGCTGTGGCAGGCGCAGCTGAAGGAGGCCGAGGCGCATGCTGGCCACCTGCCGCGGCTGCTGTGGCCGGTGATCGGCGTGGTGCTGCTGATCCTGCTGCTGTGGGCCGCGCTGCTGGGCGGTTTCGTCTGGCTGCTGGCCGGGGCCTTCGCGGATACCTAGTCGCCCGGCGACAGGGCCTCGTCCACCAGCTCGATCCAGTGCTTGACCGGCGTGCTGGTGCCCGCCTGCAGGTGGGTGATGCAGCCGATGTTGGCGCTGACGATGACGGCGGCGTCGGCGGCCTCCAGCTTCTGCAGCTTGTCGGCGCGCAGCGTGCGCGACAGCTCGCCTTGCAGCACGCTGTAGGCGCCGCCGGCACCGCAGCACTGGGTGGGGTCGGCCGATGCCAGCCGTACCTCGTAGCCCATTTCCTGCAGCAGCGACTCGACGCGGCCGGACTGCTTCTGCGCGTGCGTCAGGCTGCAGGGGGGATGCCAGGCCACGCTGCCGCGCGTGGGCAGGGGCGGCAGGTCGGCCAGGGCGCCCGCGCCGCCGGGCAGCACCGGGCGGCGGCCACGCTGCCTGCGGCGCAGGGCCGGGCCCTGGTCGGCCAGCCAGTCGCCCAGGTCGCGGGCCCAGGCGCTGACGCGGCGGGCCTTCTCGGCATAGGCCGGGTCGTCGGCCAGCCAGTGGCCGTAGTCCTTGATCATCGAGCCGCAGCCGGTGGCGTTGACGATCAGCGCCTCGGCGCGCACGCCGCGTGCCGAGCCCTGCCCTTCGATCCACGGCCACCAGGCGTCGATGTTCTGGCGCATGCGGGCACGCGCGCCTTCGGCATCACCCAGGTGGGCCTGCAGCGCGCCGCAGCAGCCGGAGCCCGGGGCGGGCGTCGTGCGCACGCCGATCGCGTCGAGCACGCGCCGCGTGGCCAGGTCGATGTGGGGACGCAGCGCGCGCTGCACGCAGCCCTTGAGCATGACCACCTGGCGCGTGTGCATGGCCTGGCGCTCCGCGGTGGGCGCCTGGGGCGGGGCCAGCGGCGGGCGGTCGGGCACCAGCTCGCGCAGCGGCGCGGGCAGCCAGCCGCGCACCGCCTGGCCCAGCTTCAGCGCCGGGCCGAAGAAGGGCGAGGGCAGGGCCTTGCGCATCAGCCAGCGCTTGGTGCGCTCGGGCCAGGGGCGCTCGACCTGGCTGTCCACCACCTGCTGGCCGACGTCCCACAGCTTGCCGTACTCGACGCCCGAGGGGCAGGTGCTCTCGCAGTGGCGGCAGCCGATGCAGCGGTCGAGGTGGAGCTGGGTGGCGCGCGTGGGCTGGGCGCCCTCGAACACCTGCTTCATCAGGTAGATGCGCCCGCGGGGGCCGTCCAGCTCGTCGCCGAGCACGCGGTGCGTGGGGCAGGTGGCGTTGCAGAAGCCGCAGTGCACGCAGGCGCGCAGCACGGATTCGGCGATGCGGCCTTCGGGGGTGTCGCGGTAGGCGTCGGCGAGGCGGGTTTGCATGGCTCAGGCGGGGGTCGTCACGCAGGCCGCCGGCGCGTCCGCGTAGCCGTCGTCGTACCAGCGGCCGCGGTTGAAGACGCCGGCCGGGTCGAAGCTCTGTTTGAGGTGACGGTGGATGCGCAGCAGCGGTGCGCTCAGCGGCGGGCAGACGAGGTCCAGCCGCCGCTGCGCCGGATGGCCGACGAAGAGCGTGGCATGCCCGCCGACCTCGGCCGCGCGCTGGCGCACCAGGTGCGGCGCCACCGGCGTGCAGATCCAGCGCAGCGCCCCGTGCCATTCGATCAGCTGCTCGCCGGGCAGGCCCAGCGGCGGCGCGGTCGGCGGCACGGACAGGCGCCACAGGCCCACGCCTTGGTTGCCCGCGGCGGCAACGGCGGCGCGCGCCTTGTTGAAGAACTCGTCGTCGTGGTCGCGCAGGCCGCGCCAGAAGTTGCCGGCGGTGGGCTCGGGAATGCGTTCGCCGCCCAGGGTCTGCAAGGCGGCGCTCACCGCCGCCTGGGCGCCGCGCAGGCGCAGCACCATGGTGCCGTCCCACCAGGCGCTGGCGTCGATGGGCACCGGCTTGCCGGCCCAGTGGTTGATCTGCGTGATGGCCTGGTCCTCGGGGCAGTCGAAGCGCAGCGTGGCCTCGGCGGGTGCCACCGGCAGCACCTTCAGCGTCACGTCCAGGATCACACCCAGCGTGCCCATCGATCCGGCCAGCAGACGCGAGACGTCGAAGCCGGCCACGTTCTTCATCACCTGGCCACCGAAGCGCAACACCTCGCCGCGGCCGTTGAGCAGGGTGGCGCCCAGCACGTGGTCGCGCACCGCGCCGGCAGTGGCGCGTGCGGGCCCGCTCAGGCCCGCGGCCACCATGCCGCCGACGGTGCCGCTGACGTGCACGCCGCTGTCGCTGACCGCGGCCTCGGCGCCGGGCACGAACCCGAAGCGCGGCGGCTCGAAGGCCAGGTGCTGGCCGCGGCGGGAAAGCGCGTGTTCGATCTCCGCCACCGAGGTGGCGGCGCGGGCGGTGAGGTAGAGCTCGCTGGGCTCGTAGGCCACGATGCCATGGAGTCCTGGCGTGGCGGACGTGGAAAGCGTCTCGCCCCTGAGCGGGCCGCCCAGGAACTCCTTGCTCCCCGCGCCGCGTATGCACAGGGGCTGGTTGCGTCCGGCCGCGTCGCGGACCTGGTCGATCAACAGCTGCAGAGACATGGGGCGCGATTGTGGATCAGCCGGACTGGCCCATCCGTGCATGGCGAGACACGCCCTGGGGTTTCACTCCCCCTGCACGTCGGTGGTGGCGGGCGCGGCCCGCAGGCGCTCGCGGGCGGCGGCCATCAGCGCGGCGACGCAAGGGTGGGTGACGCGGCGCTCGATGGTGATGGCGAAGAACTCCTCGCTCAGCGCATCGGTGCTGCCCAGCTTGCGCACGCCGTACTGCGACTGGATCTCGCGCTCGATCACGCCCGGTGCGATGAACACGCCGCGGCCCTCGCGCCCGAAGGCGTTCATCAGCGCGCCATCCTCGAACTCGCCCACCACCAGCGGGCGCACGCCCTGCTGCTCCAGCCAGCGTTCCAGCCGCGGGCGCAGCGCGCTGTCGGAGCTGGGCATCAGCATGGGCTGTCCCTCCAGGCAGGCGGGGAAGCGCCCCTTGATGTTCGCCTTGAGCTTCGGCGCGGCGAAGAAGCTCACGCCGGAGCGGCCCAGCGCATGGTTGAAGGCCTTGATGCTGGTGCCTTGGGGCAGCGGCACGTCGGCGATCACCAGGTCCAGCCGGTGCACGGCCAGCTCCCCCAGCAGGGGCGTCAGCGCCGATTCGCGGCAGATCACGCGCACCGGCTCGCCCACCTCCAGCGCCGGCTCCAGAAGGCTGTAGGCGATGGACTTGGGCACGGCGTCGGTGATGCCGACGCGGAACTCGATGCGCGCCGCGCCCTTGGGATGCTCGCGCATGGCCTGCTTGAGTTCGCTGCCCAGCGCGAAGATCTCGTCGGCGTAACGCAGTGCGCGGCGGCCGGCCTCGGTCAGCTCCAGGCGCCTGCCTTGCTTGCGCAGCAGGGGCGTGCGCAGCTGCTCCTCCAGCAGCTGGATCTGGCTGCTGATCGTCTGCGGCGTCAGGTGCAACTGCTCGCTGGCACGCGCAATGCCCCCGGCCTTGGCGACGACCCAGAAGTAATGCAGGTGCTTGTAGTTGATCTCGGCCATCGTGAGGTCCTGCGCATGGTGAAACTTCGTTTTTTCCGAAGCTTGCGCGTTTGAAATTCGAATTTACCTGAGCTGCGGCCTTCCGTAGATTCCGGCTCATCTTTTCTCGAAAGGAAACACCATGAGCGACCTCCGTTCCTGGACCCCGGGCCAGCGGCCCGCCTCCTCACCCACCGACGTCAGCTGGCGCGAGACCATCGGCTCCGCGGTCGACCGCGCCGACACCCAGCGCGTGCTGCGCAACACCTACGGCCTGCTCGGCCTGACCCTGGCTTTCTCCGCGCTGACGGCTTCGCTGGCCGTGGCCTTCAACGTGCCCCCGCTGGGCATGATCGTCACGCTGGTCGGCTACTTCGGCCTGCTCTTCCTGACGATGAAGCTGCGCAACAGCGTCGGCGGCATCTTCTCGGTCTTCGCCCTGACCGGCTTCATGGGCTTGACCCTGGGCCCGATGCTCAGCGCCATCCTGACCCTGCCCGCAGGCGCCAGCATCGTCGCGATGGCGCTGGGCACCACCGCGGTGAGCTTCATCGGCCTGTCTGCCTATGCGCTGGTTTCCAAGCGGAACTTCAGCTTCATGGGCGGCATGCTGATGGTCGGCGTGCTGGTGGCCTTCGTGCTGGGGCTGGCAGCGTTCTTCTTCAAGATGCCGGCCCTTTCGCTGGCGGTCAGCGCGATGTTCGTGCTGCTGATGGCCGGCATGATCCTCTACGAGACCAGCAACATCGTGCACGGCGGCGAGACGAACTACGTGATGGCCACGGTCAGCCTGTACGTCTCGATCTACAACCTGTTCACGTCCCTGCTGCATCTCTTCACCGCCTTCGGCGGCAGCGACGACTGAGCCACGCGCAGCAGTAAAGCGGGCCCATCGACATGACCGAGATCACGCAATTCCTCTCCCTGCAGTTCGCCGGCCAGAGCCTCGGGCTCTGGCTGAGCTTCTTCGTGGTCGTGGCCGCCCTGCTGGCCTTCGACCTCGGCGTGCTGCACAAAGACCAGCACGAGATCGGCGTGCGCGAGAGCCTGCTGCTGTCGGCCGGCTACATCGCGGTGGCCTCGCTCTTCGGCGCCTGGGTCTGGTTCGAGCTGGGATCGCAGGCGGGCGTGGACTACTACACCGCCTTCTTCGTCGAGAAAAGCCTGTCGCTGGACAACGTCTTCGTCATCTCGCTGATCTTCAGCGCGATGGCCATCCCGCGCGAGTACCAGCACCGCGTGCTGTTC
This sequence comes from Aquabacterium sp., assembly GCA_004322345.1. Taxonomy (GTDB): domain Bacteria; phylum Pseudomonadota; class Gammaproteobacteria; order Burkholderiales; family Burkholderiaceae_C; genus Aquabacterium. Next base: position 20,846 of record SCTQ01000020.1, read on the forward strand.
TGGGGAATCATGGGCGTGATCGTGCTGCGTGCGGTCATGATCGGCGCGGGCGCGGCCATCGTCTCCAACTTCCACTGGGTGCTGTTCATCTTCGGCGCCTTCCTGGTCTTCACCGGCATCAAGATGCTGTTCACGAAGACCGAGCACCACGGCATCGACCCGCAGGACAGCGCGATGCTGCGCTTCCTCAAGCGCCACGTGAACGTCGCGCCGCGCCTGTACGGCAGCCACTTCTGGGTCAAGCTGCCCTCGCCGACGGATCCGCGCAAGGTGGTGTGGTGGGCCACGCCGTTGTTCGCCGCGCTGGTGATGATCGAGTTCGCCGACCTGGTGTTCGCGGTGGACAGCGTGCCCGCGGTGTTCGCGATCACGCAGGAGCCCTTCGTGGTCTACACCAGCAACATCTTCGCCATCCTGGGCCTGCGCGCGCTGTACTTCGCGCTGGCGGCGATGATCCACCGCTTCACCTATCTGAAGTACGCGCTGGCCGCCGTGCTGATCTTCATCGGCAGCAAGATCTTCCTGGTCGAGTTCTTCGGCAAGATCCCGGCCCCGATCAGCCTGGGCGTGACCTTCGGCCTGCTGGCCGCGGGTGTGGGCGTGAGCCTATGGAAAACGCGCCGTGACGGCGATGCTGCGGCGGCCTCGCCGCAGCCACCGCAACAGCAGTCGGTCAGGCCGCCGAGCCCCGTCTAGCCTGCTCGCGGTACTGGCTGGGCGTGAAGCCGCTCAGCCTCTTGAACGCGAGCGTGAAGGCCCGGCGGTCGGAGTAGCCCAGGCGCTCGCTGATCGCCTCGATGTCCAGCTCGCCGGATTCCAGCCAGGCCATGGCCAAGCGCAGGCGCACGCGTGCGGCGATCTCGGCGAAATTGGTGTCCTCGTCCTTCAGCCGGCGCTGCAGCGTGCGCGGGTGCAGGCTCAGCACCTCGGCGCAGGCCTCGATGCCGCCGTGCAGGAGCGTGGGCTCGGCCAGCAGCCGGGCCTCGATGCGCTCGTGCAGGCTGGTGGGCTGGTCGTTCTGCTCCAGGCGTTGCTCCACCATCTTCTCCGCCTGCTGGTTCAGCTCGGGGAAGGCGCCCTGCAGGCGCCAGTCCAGCAGCTGGCGGTCGAAGACGATGGCGTTCTCGGCCTGGCCGAAGAGGCTGGGGCCCTCGAACTGCTTCTCGTACAGGTGGGCATGTGCGGGCGCGGGATGGCGCCAGTGCACGGCACGCACCTTGGCCCAGGGCGGCAGCAATCGCTTGGCCAGCTTCAGCAGGCCGGCGAGCGTCGCCTCGGTCACGTAGTACTGCGGCGCCTGATCGATGTGCTCGAAGTCGAAGTCCAGCACCAGACGGGCCTCGTCGCCGCGTTCCGCCAGGCTGATGTGCATCAGCGGGTTGATCAGCCGGCGTGCCCATTCGGCCGCGCGCAGGGCCGTGCGCACCGTGGTGCTGGTGGCGATGAAGGTCTCCAGCTCCGGCATGAACTCGAAGGCGAAGCTCTCGCCCAGCACGAAGGGATAGTGGTGCTCGGGCGAACGCGTCTGCTCGACGCCGGCCTGCAGAACCTGCAGGAAGGCGTCGGGCGGCACGCGTGCGGCGTCCAGCCGGCTGAGGTCCGCCTCGATGCCGGCTTCGCGCAGGATGGGTTCGATCTGCACCCCGCAGATGACCGCAGCCTTGACCCAGGTGGTCAGGGTGGTCAGCGGGATGATGGGTTGCTGGCCGATGGCGGCTTTGACGATCCGCGAAAACATGCTCCGACTTTACCGGCTGTAGCGGCCCCCGGCCGCGCTTGAGAACCCGCAATGCTTGCGGCGCTGGCTTTTTCGTTCGTCAGATGCCCGCCGCATGCAGCGCATCGCCGGCGGCCACCGGGTCGGCGGTGCGGCGCCAGGCTTCGGTCCACACCGCGCAGCCCGGCATCGCGGGCTCGTGGTCGGGATGGAAGCCCGGCTTGAACCAGGCCAGCAGCCGCCCGGCCACGGAGCCGACGAAGCCCGAGGGCTTGAACACCCACCACGCGCCGGCCGTGCGCAGCCGCATGCGCTGCCAGAACGTGGTGCCGTCGCGGCGGTGCATGTAGGTGGAGATGGCCTCGATCATCACGAAGAAGGTCAGCAAGGCTTCCAGCATCGCCAGGCAGCGCAGCAGGTATCCCACGCGGGCGGGACCCTGCATCAGGTCGAAGGCCACCGCGCGGTGTTCGACCTCCTCGATCGCATGCCAGGCGTACATCGCACGCACCCGCGGGTCGGCGCCGTCCATGGTGCCGCGGCGGTCGAACAGCGCATGCGCGCTGATGGCGGTCAGGTGCTCCATCGCGGCGGTCAGCGCCAGCGTGTAGCGCTTGGACAGATGCCGGCGCTGGAAGCCGAACATCCAGGCGTCGTGCCGACGCAGGATCATCTCGACGTCGATCCCCTGACGCTTCAGCCGCGCGTTGTACTGGTTGTGGACCATCGTGTGCTGGCCCTCCTGGCGGATGAACAGGCGGATGTCCTCGCGCATCTTCGGGTCCTGCACCTGGTCGCGGAAGTCGCGCACGCATTCCATGAAGAAGCGCTCGCCCACCGGGAACATGGTCGACAGCGCATCGAAGAAGCGTGACTTGTAGGCGTCGCCGGCCAGCCAGTGGCGCGGGATGTCGGGCGCGTCGAGGCCGAAGTCCAGCCGCTCGCGCGCTTCGATGTTCTGGCGGTGGGGGTGGAGGTCGTCCATCGGGTACGGCATGGGCGCGGGATCGAGGCTGCGATGGTGCGCGATGCCGGGGGGCGATCGCGGTGGCGCATCCACGCATGGGCGTGACGCCTGCCACGCGAGCCGCGGATTCCTGCGCCCCCAGGCGCAACCGCTCAGCCCTGGCGCGTCAGCGGCCCGGGCGGACGCGCGCCCTCGAAGCAGGGCAGGCCGTCGTCCGGCCGCGGCCACCATCCGGCGCCGCTGCCGACGAAGGCATGCGCATCCGGCGCCGAGGCCACCGGCTCGTCGAGCAGCCCCGCGCGCAGGCGCAGCACGCCGGGCGTGTCGGGCCGGCGGCTGTATATGGGCGAGCCGCAGCGGCGGCAGAACGCGCGCAGCTTGCCGGGCGTGGATTCGTACTCCTCGACCAGCCCGTGATCGTCCTGCAGTTGCAGGGCCGCGGTGTCGACGGGGATGTTGGTCGCGAAGGGCGTGCCCTGGGCCTTGCGGCAGGACACGCAGTGGCAGACCTGCACCGGCGCCAGCGGCCCGGTGATGCGCAGCCGCACGCCGCCGCACAGGCAGCTGCCGGCATGGATGGAGATGTGGTCGCTCATGGCATGCGGTCCCGCTCAGCCGTCCACCGGATCGACCGGCGTGTCCAGCGTCAGTTGGAGGAAGTCCACGTCCAGCCAGCGGCCGAACTTGAAGCCGATCTGGCGCAGCGTGCCGGCATGCGCGAAGCCCAGCGCGCGGTGCATCGCCAGGCTGGCGGCGTTGGACGAGTCGATGGCGCCCACCAGCACGTGCACACCGCGTTCGCGGGCCGCGGCGATCAGCTCGCGCATCAGCGCGGGGCCGAGGCCGCGCCCGCGCTGGTCGCGCTGCACGTAGACCGCGTGCTCCACCGTGTACTTGTAGGCCGGCCAGGCGCGGAAGGTCCCGTAGCTGGCGAAGCCCAGCAGCTGCCCGTCATCGTCCTCGGCGCCGATCACCGGGAAGCCGCCGCGCGCCTTGGCCTCGAACCAGGTGACCATGCTCTCGGGCGTGCGCGGTGCGTAGTCGTAGAGCGCGGTGGAGGTCAGGATGGCGTCGTTGAAGATGTCGAGGATGGGCGCGGCGTGGCGCTCAGGGGTGCAGGTGACGAAGCGCATGGCGTAGCGGAAGGTGGGCAGTCGGGCGCAGGCGCCACCCTAGCAGGCTGCAGGCGTGGGGTTTTGCACTCGACAAGGCGGCCGGGCTGCGATACTGTATAAACGTACAGTAATCGGTTGCCATCTTCGTGCCGGGCCGTGCAAGCGGCCTGGCGCTTTTTTCGGTTGGCGCCTTCCTGTTTTTCTGCTTCCCCGCCTGGCCATGTCCCTCGCACCGCCGCCCGCCACCGTCCTGCCCCCGGCCCTGCTGCCCTGGGTGTGGCAGGGCGCGGGCGGCCTGCAGGCGCGCGCGGGGCAGCGCCAGCCGGTGGTGCCCAGCGGCCATGCGGCACTGGATGCCCAGTTGCCCGGCGGCGGCTGGCCGCGCGGCATGTTGTGCGAGCTGCTGGTCGACGAGGCCTTGTCCTGCGAATGGCGGCTGCTGCTGCCCACCTTGCGCCAGGTGGTGCGGCGGGGCGAGCCGATCTTCCTCGTCAACCCGCCGCAGCCGCCGCGGGCCGCGCTGCACGAGGCCCTGGGCTGCCCACCGCAGCGCCTCGTCTGGGTCCGTGCCGGCAAGCCGGCCCAGGCCGCATGGGCCTGCGAGCAGATCCTCAAGTCCGGTGTCGATGCCGGGGTGCTGGCCTGGCTGCCGCGCATCGGCCCGGCGCCGCTGCGCCGCCTGCAGGCTGTGGCGCAGGCGAGCCTGGATGCGGCGCTGCAGGCCGGTGGCCGCGACCCTGCCGGTTGCCTGCTGCTGGTGGTGCGGCCGGCGGCGGCACGGTCGCAGTCTTCGCCGGCGCCGCTGCGGGTGGCCGCGGGCCTCGCCACGCACGGCGCCTGCGACTCTCAGGCGGCGCAAGACGGCCCGGGTGCCGCCGGGCTGGGCGCGCTGCGCCTGCACATCCTCAAGCGTCGCGGCCCTTTATACGAGTCGGCCATCGAGCTGGCCGCGCTGGACGCGGGCCTGGCCCCCGCGCTGGCCGGCAGGCTGGCGCGCCCCGGGGGGCTCGCGGCCGGCCGGCGTGGTCGCGAGCGGGCTGGTGCCATGGACTGGCGCCGCCTCGCAGAAGAGGCGCTGCCGCCCATCCCGGCCCGGCCCGAGGCCACGGTCGTCGTCCTGCCCGAGGTGAACCATGCCGCACTGGCTGGCACTGCGCCCGCCCCCGTGTGAGCGGCCGGCCGACACGGCCGCGCAGGCGCTTGCGCTCGGCTGGTGGGCCCTGCAGTTCACGCCGCGCGTGCGGCGGCTGGACGAGGCCGTGCTGCTGGAGGTGCAGGCCAGCCTGCGCCTGTTCGGCGGCGCGAGCACGCTGCATGCGCGCCTGCGGCAGGAGCTGGCGACCTGGCAGCGGGACTGGGCCGGCGGCACGGTGGCCGATGCCGCGGTGCCGCCCGTGGCCATCGCGGCCGGTCCCACCTGTCTGGCCGCGCTGGCCTTGCTGCGGGCCGGGCAGGGCGGCTGGCTGGATGCGGCTGCCGAGCCTGGGGCGGCCGCGCTGCTGGGCGGCTTGCCGCTGCATGTCCTGCGTGCCGCCGTGCCCCACGAGCCCACGCTGTCCCGCATGGGCTGCCGCAGCCTGGGGCAGCTGCGTGCGCTGCCGCGCGGCGGGCTGGGGCGGCGCTTCGGCGCCGGCTTGCTGCTGGCGCTGGACCAGGCCCATGGCGACGCACCCGAGGTCCACGACTGGCTGGAGCTGCCCGAGGTCTTCGACCAGGCGATGGAGCTGCCCGGCCGTGTCGACGAGGCGCCCGCCCTGATGTTCGCGGCCCAGCGGCTGCTGGCCCAGCTGGCGTCCTGGCTGGCGGCGCGGCAGGCGGGCGTGCGCAGCATCCGCCTGGGCTGGCGCCACGATTTCTTCGGCCCGCGCCAGGCCGGGGCGGGCGGCGAACTGCTCATCCGCACGGCCGATTGCACCCGCCGCGTCGATCACCTTTCGCGCCTGCTGGCCGAGCAGCTGGCCCGCACCGAACTCGCCGCGCCCGTGGGCGCCATCGCGTTGCGGGCCGACGAGGTGGAGCCGCTGGCGCCGCCCAGCGACACGCTGTGGGCCGGCGTGGGCGCGGCGGCCGAGCAGGCCGGCCGCCAGCAATGGCTGCAGCTGGTGGAGCGCCTGTCCGCGCGCCTGGGGCCGTCGCAGGTGCGCTGTGCGCAGCCGAGGGCCGACCATCGGTTGCAGGCCCAGCAGATCTGGTTGCCGGCCTGCGACATGCAGGCCGGGACGGCAGCCGCGTCAGCCCGTGTCGTGCCGGCCGCCGACGCGGCAGATGGGGCGGGCGCGGCCTGGCCCCAGCCTGCCTGGCTGGTGGAGCAGCCGCTGCCGCTGGGCATGCGCGGCGAGCGCCCTGTCTACCAAGGCCCGCTGCACCTGATGGCCGGGCCGCAGCGCCTGGAATCCGGCTGGTGGGCCGAGGTCGCGGACCAGGACGACGATGCCGCCGCGCCCGCAGAGCCGGCGCCAGCCCAGGCCCAGGCACGCGACTACTACGTCGCCTTCAGCGCCCGCGCCGGCCTGCTGTGCATCTACCGCGAGCGGCTGCCCCGGCCCGGCGGCCACGGCTGGTTCCTGCACGGCTTCTATGGCTGAGCGATGCACATGCCCGGCCTTCCCCCCTCCGTCCCTGGCGGCGCCCCCGGCGTCGGCGACGAGCCCATAGACGCCGGCGCGCCGGGCCACGCCCTGCCCGCCTATGCCGAGCTGCATTGCGTCAGCAACTTCAGCTTCCTGCGCGGCGCCTCGCAGCCGCAGGAGCTGGTGTGGCGGGCCCATCAGCTCGGGTACGCCGCACTGGCCCTGACCGACGAGTGCTCGCTGGCCGGTGTGGTGCGTGCGCATTCGGCAGTCCAGGACCTGGAAAAGGAGCTCGCCATGCTGCGCGAGCAGGCCCGTGCCGAGGGCCGCGAGCCACCCGCGGCGCTGCAAAGGCCGGTGACCCGGCTGCTGATCGGCAGCGAGTTCCGTGTCGAGCCGCAAGCCCCGGCCGACGACGGTGCGTCCGGCTGCCCCGGCTTCCGCCTCGTCGCCATCGCCCGCAACCGGCGCGGCTACGCCAACCTCAGCCGCTTCATCACCCAGCTGCGCATGACGGCGCCCAAGGGCAGCTACCAGCTGGCCTTCGACGACCTGGACGCGACGCTGCGCACCGGCGGCCTGGCCGATTGCGTGCTGATCGGCGTGCCCGCGCGCGGCACCAGCTTCGAGTCCGTCTGGGCCCTGGCCCGCCGGCTGTGGGAGGCACGCCAGCCGGCCTGGCTGGCCGCCGAGCTGCTGGGCGCGCTGGACGACGCGATCTGGCTGCACAAGCTGGAGGAGGTCAGCGAGCTGACCGAGGTGCCGCTGCTGGCCGCCGGTGACGTGCATATGCACCTGCGCTCGCGCAAGCCGCTGCAGGACGTGCTGGCGGCCACGCGATTGGGCCTGCCCGTGCGCGAATGCGGCTGGGCCCTGCAGCCCAACGCCGAGGCCCACCTGCGCTCGCGCCTGCGCCTGGCCGCGCTCTACCCGGCCGAGCTGCTGGAGCAGACGCTGGAGGTCGCCGCCTGCTGCAGCTTCAGCCTGGACGAGCTGGCCTACGAATACCCGGAGGAGGTCGTGCCGCCGGGCGTGACGCCCGCGCAGCACCTGCGCAACCTGGTGGAGGCCAATCTCCCGCGGCGCTTCCCGGCCGGCCTGACGGAGAAGCTGCGCAGCCAGATCGAGCACGAGCTGGCCCTGATCGCCGAGCTGGGCTACGAGAAGTTCTTCCTCACGGTGCACGATATCGTGCGGTTCGCCCGCAGCCAGGAGATCCTCTGCCAGGGGCGCGGCTCGGCGGCCAACTCGGCGGTCTGCTACGCGCTGGAGATCACCGAGGTGGATCCGGCCCGCAGCAAGCTGCTGTTCGAGCGCTTCATCAGCCGCGAGCGCAACGAGCCGCCCGACATCGACGTCGACTTCGAGCACCAGCGTCGCGAGGAGGTCATCCAGTACATCTACGGCAAGTACGGCCGCCACCGCACCGCGCTGGCCGCCACCGTCATCACCTACCGCACGCGCTCGGCCGTGCGCGACGTCGGCAAGGCCCTGGGCTTCGACGACGCGACGGTCGACCGCCTGGCCAAGAGCCACTACTGGTGGGACAGCCGCGAGGCCCTGGCCCAGCGCCTGGTGGAGATCGGCCTCGACCCGGACGACCCGGCGGTGCGGCAGTGGTTCGAGCTGACGCAGCAGCTCATCGGCTTCCCGCGCCACCTCAGCCAGCACGTCGGCGGCTTCGTCATCGCACGCGGCCTGCTCAGCGAGCTGGTGCCCACGGAGCAGGCCGCGATGGACGGGCGCAGCGTCATCCAGTGGGACAAGGACGACCTGGAGTCGCTCAAGCTGCTGAAGGTGGACGTGCTGGCCCTGGGCATGCTGACGGCCATCCGCAAGTCGCTGGAGTTCGTCACGCAGCGGCGCGGCCTGGACCGGCCCTTCCGCGTGCAGGACATCGAGGAAGGCGACGAGCCCACCTACGACATGATCTGCAAGGCCGACACCGTCGGCGTCTTCCAGATCGAAAGCCGCGCGCAGATGAGCATGCTGCCCAGGCTGCAGCCCCGGCGCTACTACGACCTCGTGGTCCAGGTCGCCATCGTGCGGCCCGGCCCGATCCAGGGCGGCATGGTCCATCCCTTCCTGACCAGCCGCAAGGAAAGGCGGCCCGTGCCCTACCCGGACCTCCTGGAGCCCGCCCTCGCCCGCACCAACGGCGTCCCCATCTTCCAGGAGCAGGTGATGCAGATCGTCGTCATCGGCGCCGGCTTCACGCCGGGCGAGGCCGACCAGCTGCGCCGCGCGATGGCTGCCTGGAAACGCAAGGGCGGCCTCGAGCCCTTCCGAGACCGCGTGGTGCAGGGCCTCATCAAGAGCACCGGCGACGCCCTCTTCGCCGAACGCATCTTCGAGATGCTCAAGGGCTTCGGCGAATACGGCTTCCCCGAGTCCCATGCCGCCGGCTTCGCGCTGCTGGCCTACGTCAGCGCCTGGCTCAAGTGCCACGAGCCCGCGGCCTTCCTGGCCGGGCTGCTCAATGCCCAGCCCATGGGCTTCTATTCGCCGGCCCAGCTGGTGCAGGACGCGAGGCGCCACGGCGTGGTGGTGCTGCCGGCCGACGTGGGCCGCAGCCAAGTCGGGACCACGCTGGAAGGCGAGGCCGTGCGCCTGGGCCTGGACCGCATCGCCGGCCTGAACGCCGAGGCCATGCAGCGCATCGTCGAGGCCCGTGCGCAGCAACCCTTCGACAACGTCGAGGACCTGGCCCGCCGCGCCGCGCTGGACAACGCGGCCTTGCGCATCCTGGCCGGCGCCGACGCCCTGCAGAGCCTGGCCGGCCACCGCCGCCAGCAAGTCTGGGAAGCCGCGGCCCTGCATCGCGCGCCGCTGCTGCTGCAGGACGCCCCGGTGCATGAGGCCCCGCTGGCCCTGGCGCCGGCGCGCGAGGGCGAGGAGATCGTCTTCGACTACGCCGCCACCGGCCTGAGCCTGCGCCGCCATCCCGTGGCCCTGCTGCGTCCCCTGCTGCAGGAGCGCCGCCTGCTGCCGGCCGAGGTGCTGCACGAGTTCCCCAACGGCCGCCTGGCGCGTGCCTGCGGCATCGTGACGATGCGCCAGCAGCCGCAGACGGCCAAGGGGGTGATCTTCCTGTCGCTGGAGGACGAGACGGGGTCGGTCAACGTGGTGGTATGGCCGGCGCTGCGCGAGCGGCAGCGCGCGGAGCTGCTGCACTCGCGGCTGCTGGCCGTCTACGGCGTCTGGCAGAACATCGACGAGGTGCACAACCTCGTGGCGCATCGGCTGCAGGACCTGACGCCTTTGCTGGGGCGGCTGGAGATCGGCAGTCGGGACTTTCATTGAGCTGGGGCGCTCTCTCCTGTTGGCTGTTGGCTGTTGGCTGTTGGCTGTTGGCTGTTGGCTGTTGGCTGTTGGCTGTTGGCTGCTGGTTGCTGGTTGCTGGTTGAGCGCTCTTGCTTCGGTCCCGTTCGGCTCTGTGCGCTGCGCCGGGGTTTCGGCCCGGCGGCCGACCTACTTTCTTGCTTGTGCAAGAAAGTAGGCAAAGAACACACCCCGACGTCCTCGTCGCCCGTGGTCACGGGCGATGCCCTGCGGTGCTCG
>SCTQ01000181.1 GCA_004322345.1 Aquabacterium sp.
CGATGACGCCCGAGCCGATGAGGCCCAGCTTCTTCGGCACCTCGGGGATGCGCAGCGCGCCGTCGTTGGACAGGATGCGGTCCTCGTCGAAGGGCAGGCCAGGCAGCTGGCGCGCGTTGGAGCCGGTGGCGACGATGACGTGCTTGCCGACCAGCGCCTCGGGCTTGTCGCCGGCAACTGCGACCTCATAGCCGCCGTCCACCGCCTTCGAGAAGGCGCCGCGGCCGTGGAAGAAGCTCACCTTGTTCTTCTTGAACAGGAAGAGGATGCCGTCGTTGTTCTGCTTGACCACGGTCTCCTTGCGCTTGAGCAGCTTGGCCAGGTCCAGGCTGAGGCCGGAGATGTTGATGCCGTGGTCGGCGAAATGATGGCCGGCCTGCTCGTAGTGCTCGGACGACTGCAGCAGCGCCTTGGACGGGATGCAGCCGACGTTGGTGCAGGTGCCGCCGGGAGCCGGGCCGCCCTTGTCGTTCTTCCACTCGTCGATGCAGGCGGTCTTCAGGCCGAGCTGGGCCGCGCGGATGGCGGCGATGTAGCCGCCGGGGCCGGCGCCGATGACGATGACGTCGAATTCTTGTGCCATGGTTCTAGCGATAGGTGAGCCGCGGAGCTTCATTCCTCTTCGGGAACGAAGATCCACAGCAGGATGTAGATCAGCAGGCCGGTGCCGGCGAACAGAAACAGCGCGGCGAAGGCGAGGCGCACGATCCAGCTCTCGACGCCGCCCAGCCGGGCCAGCCCGCCGCAGACGCCGCCGACCCAGCGATCGGCGAGCGAGCGGCGCAGCGGGCCGCCTGCCGGCGGCAGCGCCGGCTGCATGGAGCCGTCCAGCAGCCTGGCCTTGGCGCGCTCGAACTCCGCCTCGCTCAGCGTGCCGCGGTCACGCAGCTCGGCCAGACGCTGGAGTTCGTCGGACAGGGACATCGCTGCCTCGGGCGGGGTCTGCGGCTCAGATGTCGAACAGCAGGCGCGCCGGATCTTCCAGCGCTTCCTTCATCGCCACCAGCGCCAGAACGGCTTCGCGGCCGTCGATGATGCGGTGGTCGTAGGACATCGCCAGGTAGTTCATCGGCCGGATCACGATCTGCCCGTTCTCCACCACCGCGCGGTCCTTGGTCGCGTGCACGCCCAGGATGGCCGACTGCGGCGGATTGATGATGGGCGTGGACAGCATCGAGCCGAAGACGCCGCCGTTGGAGATGGAGAACGTGCCGCCGGTGAGCTCTTCCAGGCCCAGCTTGCCGTCGCGCGCCTTGACGCCGAACTCGGCGATCTTCTTCTCGATCTCGGCAAAGGTCATCTGGTCGCAGTTGCGCAGCACCGGCACCACCAGGCCGCGCGGCGAGCCCACGGCCACGCCGATGTCGAAGTAGCCGTGGTAGACGATGTCGTTGCCGTCCACGGAGGCGTTGACCACCGGGTACTTCTTGAGCGCGTGCACCGCGGCCTTGACGAAGAAGCTCATGAAGCCGAGCTTGACGCCGTGCTCCTTCTCGAACTTCTCCTGGAACTTCTTGCGCATCTCCATCACCGGGGCCATGTTGACCTCGTTGAAGGTGGTGAGGATGGCGTTGGTCGACTGCGACTGCACCAGCCGCTCGGCGATGCGTGCGCGCAGGCGCGACATCGGCACGCGCTGCTCGGGGCGGTTCTCCAGCCCGCTGCCCGGCAGCGTCGGCGCCTGCACCTGCGGCAGCGCGGGCCTGGCCGCGACGGGTGCGGCAGCCGGGGCCACGGGCGCGGGCTTGGCTGCCGGCGGGTTGGCGATGGCGCCCAGCACGTCGCCCTTGGTGACGCGGCCGTCCTTGCCGGTACCGGCCACCTGGCTGGTGCTCAGGTTGTTGTCGGCCAGCAGCTTGGCGGCGGCCGGCATCGCGACGTCGCCCTTGCTGCCGCCGGCAGCCGGCGCGGGTGCCGGTGCGGTAGCCGCCGGCGCGGGAGCTGCGGCGGCAGGCGCCGGCGCGGGAGCGGCCGCGCCGACCGAGGCCGCGGTGTCGATCTTCGCCAGCAGCTGGTCCGAGGTGACGGTGCCGCCGTCGCCGACGACGATCTCGACCAGCACGCCGGCCGACGGCGCCGGGACCTCGAGCACGACCTTGTCGGTCTCGACCTCGATGAGGATCTCATCGACCGCGACCGCTTCACCGGCCTTCTTCTTCCACTGCAGCAAGGTGGCCTCGGCCACGGATTCGGATAGCTGGGGAACCTTGACTTCAACGATAGCCATGATGGATTCGATTCTTGTGTGTGGGGAGCAGCGTCTTCAGGCGCTTACTTGGACAGCACGAAGCCCTTGAGCTTGCCGTA
>SCTQ01000182.1 GCA_004322345.1 Aquabacterium sp.
CTCCGAAGTAGCCGTGCCAGTTCTCCTCGCAGGTGAGGTAGGTGCCCCAGGGCGTCCAGCCGTTGGCGCAGTTGGCGAAGGTGCCGGTGGCCGTGCCGCCCAGGGCCTGCGCGGCCGGGCCGCTCAGGCGCATCGGCGTGTTCGCGGTGATGCGGCGTGCATGGCGCGAGGGCCGGACCACCTGCCAGGCGCCGTCCGCGCCGCGCCCGAGCTCGATGACCGAGACCCCGTGCGCAGCCTGCGACTTGCGCACCTTGGCCGCGCTCCAGCCGGCGCTGCCGTCGGGGAAGAGCAGGCCATGGTCGACGTACTCGTGGTTCAGCGCGAGCAGGCCGCGGTCCGCCCCGCGCGCGGGCAAGGGGAAGAAGTGCATGCCGTCGTGATGCATGCCCGCTTGCAGGGCCTGGGCGGCGGCGTCCTCGCTGGCGTCGCCGCGCCAGGCGGGCTCGCCGGCCGGCAGGCCGCTGGCGCCTATGGGGTCGCCCCAGGCATAGAGCACCCGGGCGCGGTAGCCGGGCGGGACGACGACGCGGTCGGCCCCTGCGGCCGGCACCGAGACGAAGCCCAGCGGGGAGGCCGGCCCGGCCGCGGCCGGAGGCTGCCGCGCGGCGCCGGCCTCGTGCGCGGCCAGCAGCCCGGCGCCTGCGGCCAGGGCAGCACGGCGGGTCAGCACGAGGGCCAGCACCTCGTCGAAGCCTCGCGTGTGGAGCTTGCGCGGCGCAGGCTGGTCGCCGTCCGCGGTGCCGGTCGAGCGGCGTGTGTCGTCGGATGGATGGTCCATGGTGGCGCGACGATACCCAAGCCCCCCGCGCCAGGACAGATGCCGCGGATGCCTGCGGGCTTCGGCGGCCGCACCTGCGGCCGCCAGGGGCTGCGGCGAGAATCCGCGCCGATGCCCGCCTCCGCCCTCGCCCGCGTGCGCAGCCACCTGCGCACGCTGACCACCCACCCCGAATTCCGCCGCGGCTGGCGCGACGAAGGCCGCGTGATGCCTGGCATGCTGGCCTGGGGCCTGGTCACCGGGGTGGCGATGGTCAAGGGCGGCCTGTCGGTGCCGATGGCGCTGCTGATGTCGCTGACGGTCTACAGCGCCGGCGCGCAGTTGGGTGCGCTGGCGCTGATGAGCACGCATGCGCCGCTGTGGATCATCGTGGCCACCGCCACCTGCCTGAACCTGCGCTTCGTCATATTCAGTGCCTCGCTGCGGCCCTACCTGGTCCACCTGCCGCTGTGGCGGCGGCTGGGGCTGGGCTACCTGTGCGCGGACCTCAGCTACATCGTCTTCATGCAGAAGCACGGCGACTCGCCGCCGCGCCAGCCCGGACAGGTGGAATACCTCAGCGGCTGCTGCGCGATGAACTGGCTGGGCTGGCAGGCCGCCTCCATCCCCGGAATCCTGCTGGCCGACGTGATCCCCACGCAATGGGGCCTGGGCTTCGCCGGCGTGCTGGCGCTGCTCGGGCTGTCGTGTTCGCTGGTGCTGGACCGCGCGAGCGCGCTGGCCGCCGCGATCGCCGGCCTCACCGCGGTGGCCGCCTACGCCCTGCCGCTGCGCCTGAACGTGGTGGTCGCCATCGCCGCCGCGGTGGCCGCGGGCATGCTGGTCGAGCGCTGGGCGCCGAAGAACAGGGCGGCCGGCGCATGACGGATACCTGGTACACGCTGGCCGTCGTCGCCGGCATCGCGGCGGTCAGCGTGGTCAACCGCAGCTTCTTCTTCATCTCCCGCCGCGAGGTGCCGCTGCCCGAGGCCCTGAGGCGCGGCCTGCGCTACGCCCCGCTGGCCGCGCTGATCGCCGTCATCACGCCGGAGATCGTCATGCGCAACGGCGCGCTGACCACCTGGAACGACGCCCGGCTGTATGCGGCGCTGGCGGCCATCGCCTGGCACCTGTACCGGCCGGGGATGCTGGGCACCATCGTCGTGGGCATGGCGGCCTACCTGGCGCTGCGCTTCGGCCTGGGCTGGTAGCGCTGGCCCGGGCCCCCTCATCCGCAGCCTCCAGCCCTGGCGGGGGTTTTCCTAGAATCCCGGCTTCTCGCCCCGCCGGGCGCCCCCTCGCCGTACAGCCACGCAATGACCACCATCCTCCGCCTCCAAGACCTCGCAGCCCAGGGCCAGCTGGCCGGCAAGCGCGTCTTCATCCGCGCCGACCTCAACGTGCCGCTGGACAAGTCCGGCAACATCACCGAGGACACGCGCGTGCGCGCCTCGGTGCCCGCCATCCGGCTGGCGCTGGACGCCGGCGCGGCGGTGATGGTCACCTCGCACCTGGGCCGCCCCACCGAAGGCGAGTTCAAGCCCGAGGACTCGCTGGCGCCCGTCGCCAGGCGCCTGGGCGAGCTGCTGGGCCGCGAGGTGCCGCTGGTGGCCAACTGGGTCGACGGCGTGGACGTCGAGCCCGGCCAGGTCGTGCTGCTGGAGAACTGCCGCCTGAACAAGGGCGAGAAGAAGAACAGCGAGGAACTGGCGAAGAAGCTGGCCGCGCTGTGCGACGTCTTCGCCCACGACGCCTTCGGCACCGCCCACCGCGCCGAGGCCACCACCTACGGCATCGCGCAGTACGCCCGCGTGGCCTGTGCCGGCCCGCTGCTGGCCGCGGAGATCGAGGCCATCGACAAGGCCCTGGCCGCGCCCAAGCGCCCGCTGGTGGCCATCGTCGCCGGCTCCAAGGTCTCCACCAAGCTGACCATCCTGCAGTCGCTGGCCAGGAACGTCGACGGCCTGATCGTCGGCGGCGGCATCGCCAACACCTTCATGCTGGCCGCCGGCCTGAAGATCGGCAAGTCGCTGGCCGAGCCCGACCTGGTGAACGAAGCCAAGGCCACCATCGAGGCCCTGAAGGCACGCGGTGCCGAGGTGCCCATCCCCGTGGACGTGGTCACCGCCAAGGCCTTCGCCGCCGACGCCCCGGCCACGGTGAAGGCCGCCACCGACGTGGCCGACGACGACCTGATCCTGGACATCGGCCCCAAGACCGCCGCCATCCTCGCCGACAAGCTGAAGTCCGCCGGCACCATCGTCTGGAACGGCCCGGTGGGCGTGTTCGAGTTCGACGCCTTCGCCAAGGGCACCGAGACGATCGCCCGCGCCATCGCCGACTCGCCCGCCTTCAGCATCGCCGGCGGCGGCGACACGCTGGCGGCCATCGCCAAGTACGGCATCGAGAAGGACGTGGGCTACATCTCCACCGGCGGCGGCGCCTTCCTGGAAGTGCTGGAAGGCAAGACCCTGCCGGCCTTCGAGATCCTGGCCAAGCGCGCCCGAGGCTGAGGCCGCCGGCGGCGCAGGCCGCACGCGTGTCGCGCAAACGAAAACGGGGCCTGCGGGGCCCCGTGCCGTTTCCTGCAGCGCTCGCGGATCAGAAGGTGTCCCAGTCCCCGTCGTCGGTGCCGGTGCGGCCCGAGACCGTGGCGGTGGCCGGGGCTGCCGCCGGCGCCGGCAGGGCGGCGGCGGCGCGTGGCGCGGCGGGGGTGATGCGTGCGACGTTGGTCGCGCGGTTGGGGCCGCGGCGGTCCTCGCTGCCCCAGGAGGCCGATGCCTTGGCCGGCGAGTCCTTCGATGCGGCCGGCGCATGCGACGCAGGCGGAGCGCCGAAGCCCTGGTGGCCTGCCGTCTGGAAGAAGCCCATCGTGGCGACCAGCGCGGCGGCCTGGGTGCGCAGGCTTTCGGCGGCGGCCGAGGCCTGCTCGACCAGCGCCGCGTTCTGCTGCGTCGTCTGGTCCATCTGCGAGACCGCCTCGCTGACCTGCTCGATGCCGGAGGACTGCTCGCGGCTGGCGTTGTTGATCTCGTTCATGATCTGCGCGACACGGGCGATGGACTGCACCACCTCCTGCATCGTCGAGCCGGCCTCGTCGGCCAGCTTGTAGCCCGAGTCGATACGCTCCACGCTGTCGGTGATCAGGCTCTTGATCTCCTTGGCCGCGTTGGCGCTGCGCTGGGCCAGGCTGCGCACCTCGCCGGCCACCACCGCGAAGCCGCGGCCCTGCTCGCCGGCGCGCGCGGCTTCCACGGCCGCGTTCAACGCGAGGATGTTGGTCTGGAAGGCGATGCCGTCGATGGTGCCGATGATCTCGGCGATCTTCTTCGAGCTGCTGCTGATGCCGCCCATCTGGTTGACCACCTGGGTCACCACCTCGCCTGCACGCTCGGCCACGCCGGTGGCACTGCGCGCCAGGCTGTCGGCCTCGCGGGCGTTGGCGGCGTTCTGCTTGACCGTGCTGCTGAGCTGCTCCATCGAGGCCGCCGTCTGCTCCAGCGCCGAAGCCTGCTGCTCGGTGCGTCCGCTGAGGTCGGCATTGCCCTGGGCGATCTCCTGGGCCGCGATGGAGACCGAGTCCGCGCCGCTGCGCACGCTGCCCACGATCTCCGACAACCTGGCCTGCATGCGCTTGAGCGCGCCCAGCAGGACACCGACCTCGTCGCGGCCGACGATCCGGATGTCATGGTCCAGCTTGCCCTCGGCGACGGCCTCGGCCGCGGCACTGGCCTCGCCCAGCTGGCGCGAGGTGGACGCGGCGATGCGCCAGGCGATCGCCAGGCCGCTGGCGATCATCACCGCCAGGGCTGCCAGCACCGAGATGCGCGCCCGGGCGTAGATGGCATCCGCCTCGTCGCTGGCCGTCTGGCCGCCGGCGTTGTTCAGGGCGACGAGTTCCTCGACGTCCTTGGTGGCGGCCTCGTAGCGCGTGTAGCCGTCGCCGATGAGCAGTGCCCATGCGTCGGCAAGCTTGCCTGCGCCCACCAGCTCGGCCAGCTTGGGGTCGGTCTCGAGATAGGCCTTCCAGCTCGCGGAGAAGGCCTCGTAGAGCGCGCGCTCCTGGCCGCTGGAGATCAGCTTCTCGTAGTCGGCGCGCCGCTTGGCGATGCGCTCGGCGGCCTCCGCGGCGCGCTGGGCCTGCCGGCGGGCCTCGTCGCCGGAGGACTGCGCGTAGCGAAGCATGATGATGCGGTGCTCGGCGATTTCGTGGTTCAACTCGCCCAGCACGCGGATGCTCGGCAGCCAGTTGTCCGCGATCTCGCTGGACTTGTCGTTGACCTCGGCCAGCTGACGCACGGCGTAGATGCTCTGCACGGTCGCGATGGCCAGCACGATGCCGAAGGCGCCGAAGAGCTTGGGCCCGATCCTGATGTCAGCAAGTTTCATGGGAGAAGCCTCCGAGCGACCGGCTGCAGTTGGAAGAAGGCCGCGCGGCACCGGTCGCAAGGGCCGCAGCATGAGCCCGGGAATTGTTCCGCCGCGTCGAGTCCCGGGATGGGTCGAATAGCCGGCCGGGTGGGGGCTTTTTCACGTTTGGCTAGCCCGGGGAAGCTGCAGCAGCCTACGCCCGCCGGCCTTGCTACAACCGGGTTTCCATGAGCCCGACGTGCGACAAACCGTGAACGAGCGCCAGACCGCCATCACCCTGGCGGCCGGGGCGCTGGCGCTCGCGGTGGCGCTGGTCGGTTT
Source organism: Aquabacterium sp. (assembly GCA_004322345.1). Taxonomy (GTDB): domain Bacteria; phylum Pseudomonadota; class Gammaproteobacteria; order Burkholderiales; family Burkholderiaceae_C; genus Aquabacterium. Next base: position 5,453 of record SCTQ01000182.1, read on the forward strand.
CCGGCCGAAGGACGGGCCGCCCGCCCCCGCTGGCGCGCACACCGGTGACGCTCCCCAGAGGCTCGAGGGAATCTGGCTCTGGGGCCTGGCGGCCCTGCAGTCCAAGCCTGCGGCTCCTGCGGCTCCTGCGACCCCTGCCACCCCTGCCGCCTCGGCCAGCCCCCGGGCGGCTCCTGCGCGGGCCTCGACCCATCCGGACGAATGGTCGGTGCAGGACGGCCTGCTGCGTCCCACCTCGCTGCTGCGCGAACGCTTCGACCGCATGCGCAAGCTGCGCACCCTCGAGGACGACCGGAAGCTGCGCGCGCAGGTGCTGCGCGAGGCCCAGGCCGCACACGGCGCCGACCTGGCACGCCAGATCGTCGGGCTGTGGGATCTCTACATCGGCATCGAGCACCACGCGTGGGAGACCCGGCTGGACCTGCAGGACCGCAGCACCTGGCAACCTGCCGCCGACGAACGACAGACGATCCAGGCCCAGCGCCTGGGTTATGCCTGGGCCCAGGCCTTCTACGGTGACGAGAACCGCTTCCTGCAGCAGTTGCTGGACACCACGCCGGAGAGCGCCGCCGCGGTGCTGGCCGCCGAACGGCCGGCGTTGCAGGCCAGCGCGGGCGCCAGTGCCGGCGCCACGGCAGGGTTGGGCACGCTGCGCCAGCAGCGGCTGCAGATGCTGGGACCGGAGGTGACCGCCGCGCTGGAGCGCGCCGCCATCGAACGCACCCAGCGCGAGCTCAAGCTGATCGCCGCACGCGACGAGTGGAAACGACTGAAGGCCAACCCCGCGCTCAGCGACGAGCGCCGGGATGCCGCGATGCGGGCGTGGATCGGCAGCAACTTCCGCAGCGAGGACCGCGCGCGCGTGCTGATCGCGCTGGGCTTGCCTTAGTGTGGTGCGCCACTCAGATCTGTACTTTTGCTGAGCCGTATCGGGCCGCAGGCGTCGTTGCGTCCACAGGCCCGTACCGCCCGGTACGGGCCTGCGCACGCGCCTAGCCTGCGGC
>SCTQ01000183.1 GCA_004322345.1 Aquabacterium sp.
GCACCAGGACGGCCTGGTGCACGTGAGCCAGCTGTCCAACAAGTTCGTCAACGACGCGCGCGAGGTCGTGAAGACCGGCGACATCGTCAAGGTGAAGGTGCTGGAGGTGGACCTGGCGCGCAACCGCATCTCGTTGACGATGAAGATGGACGCGCAGCCCGCTGCCAAGGGCGCCGGACAGCGCGACAACAGCTTCGTGCCAGCCGGCCGCGGCCAGCGGCAGCAGCCGATGCGTGGCGGTGGTGGCGGCGCGGCGCAGCCCTCGGGGCAATCGGCGATGGCGGCGGCCTTCGCCAAGCTCCAGGGAGGCAAGCGCTGATCAGCGCGTTGCGCCTGCACCATTGGAAAAGCCCGGGGCCGTGAGGCCGCCGGGCTTTCCTTCTTGTGTCTCCTCGCCAGCACGAGGCCGGCGCGAACCGGCCCGGTCTGGAGGCCGATCAGGCCTGCTGCTTGCGGCGGCGGGCGACGACCACGGCGCCGGCCATGCCCAGGCCGATCAGCGCGTAGGTGGAGGGCTCGGGCACGGCGGGCTTGACGTTGACCGTCACGTTGCCGAAGTTCACGCTGGCCAGGATGCCGGCGTAGAAGCTGTCCAGGCCCAGGCCGGCGACGACGGCGTCGGCGGTGGATTCGGTCAGCTTCAGGCCGGTGGCGGTGAACACGCCCTTGGCGTTCACGCCGTCGACGAAGGCCGTCGTGGTGGACTGGCTGGAGGCCACGAAGGCGCCGGTCAGCGAGCCGGAGACGCCACCGACGGTCAGCGTGAAGTTCAGCAGCTTGTCGCTGGTGGTGTAGACGAAGTCGGTCAGCGACACGGAGGCGGTGCCCGAGGTCAGGGTCAGGCCCGAGCCGACACCGGCGAAGGTGTTCAGGTTGGTGCCGGTGACGTCCACCGAGGTCAGGGGCAGCGTTGCCGAGGTGACGCGGCCCGAAGAGTCGGTCGTCGTGCTGGAGCCGGCCGGCACCGTCACGGTGATCGGGGTCGAGCCGCCTTGCAGGCCGACGATGGTGCTGGACAGCGCGAAGGTCGCGGTGGCCGGCGCGTTGAAGGCGGTTGCTTGGGCAGCCAGCGGGGCGGCGGCGATGAGAGCGGCAGCGATGGTGGTGCGGCTCAGGAGGGCCTGGATGGACATGTTCTGATCTCCGTACAGATTGTCTGAAGTTGTAGAAGGACTGCTCGCGGCTCCTGCGACGCTCCGGACCAGACCGCCGGACGCCGCTTGGAAACGCGTGCCGCAATTGGCTCACGAGCCAGGTCGTCCAGGTGTGTCGGGATCTGACAAATCACTTGGTCAAGGGACGGGTAGCTACCTAAAAGGCCAGCAGATGAGGGGGCGCTGTACACCGTGCAGCGACAATGCCGACACGTACGGACAACAAGCGGCCGATCGGGTGAGTCGATCGGGCAAGCCGACCTGGCAGGTTGACGAGCTGAGCCGCCCATGACCGAGCACGAGGACACCCGAGTGAGCATCGACCGCCGCGCCTTGCGCATCCACGCCGGCCCCGCGGCCCGCCGGCACATCGAGCAGCACGGCCTGCGCCCCGAGGACATCGGCCTCATCGCCGGCGCCGCGGGCGGGCCCAAGGGCCTGATCCTGGGCCCGCTGGACCGCCACATCTTCGGCACCTGGCTGAAGGACAGCCGCCACACCGTGCACCTGCTGGGCGCCTCCATCGGCGCCTGGCGCATGGCCACTGCGGCGATGCGCGAGCCGGTGCGTGCCTTCGAGGCGTTCGAGCAGGGCTACATCGCCCAGCACGTGGACCCGGAGCCGGGGCGCCGCCTGCCGTCCGCGGCCCGCGTGAGCCAGGGTTTCGCGCGCACGCTGGGCGACTTCTTCGCCGGCGAGGTCGAGGGCATCCTGGGCCATCCGCGCTATCGCGTGCACGTGGTGACGACGCGGGGGCTCCACATCCTGCGCCGCGAGGGCCGCCTGCGCACGCCCGCCGGCTACGCGGGGCTGGCGCTGAGCAACCTGGTCTCGCGCAAGGCGCTGAACGCCTGGGCGCAGCGGGTGGTGTTCTCGTCGCCCGGCGAGGCGCTGCCGGTGGACATCACCGACCTGGCCCACCACCGCGCCGAGCTGCGCGCCGACAACTTCGCCCCGGCACTGCAGGCGTCGTGCTCCATCCCCTTCATGCTGCAGGCCGTGCACGACATCCCCGGCGCGCCGCGCGGGGCCTACTGGGACGGCGGCATCACCGACTACCACCTGCACTGGCGCTACGCATCGATGATGGTGGGCCCGGGCAGCGGCCCGCTGGTGCTGTACCCGCACTTCCAGCGCCAACTGGTGCCCGGCTGGCTGGACAAGGTGCTCAAGCACCGCCACCGCGCGACGCCGCACCTGGACAACGTGATCGTGCTGGCCCCCGACGAGCAATGGGTGCGCAGCCTGCCCAACGCCAAGCTGCCCGACCGCGACGACTTCCTGAAATACGCCCAGGACGTGCCCGCCCGCGTGCGCGACTGGACGCGCGCCGCGCAGGAGTCGCAGCGCCTGGCCGACGAGTGGGCCGCCTGGCTGGCCGCCGGCTGCCCGGCGGGGCGGCTGGAAGCGCTGTAGGCTCCAGCCCAGGCCCCACGACGACAACGCGACAACGCTACAACAACATCAAACCATTCCCGTGACTCCCACCTCCAGCCTGCTGCTGATCGGCCTGCTCATCGCCATCAGCGCCTTCTTCTCGATGGCCGAGATGTCGGTCGCCGCCTCGCGCCGCATCCGCCTGCGCCAGCTGGCCGACCAGGGCGACGAGCGTGCCCAGCGCGTGATCGAGATCCAGGAGGAGCCCGGCAGCTATTTCACCGTGGTGCAGATCGGGCAGAACGCCGTTGCCATCCTTGCCGGCGTGGTGGGCGAGGGCGCCTTCTCCGGCTACTTCGAGAACGCGCTGGTGTGGCTGCTGCCCCCGCGCATGGCGCCCACCGCCGCGACCGTGCTGTCCTTCATCGTCGTGACCATGCTCTTCATCCTGCTGTCCGACGTCTGCCCCAAGCGCTTCGGCATGGCCGCGCCGGAGCGCGTGGCGCTGCGCGTGGTGGGGCCCATGCGCGTCTTCATGACGGTGCTGCGGCCCTTCGTCTGGTTCTTCGACCGCATGGCCGACACCATCTTCGCGCTCTTCGGCCTGCCCCAGCAGCGCGACGACAAGGTGACCCCCGACGACATCCTGGCGATGGCCGAGGCGGGCGCGCGCGCCGGCGTCTTCGGGCTGAACGAGCAGCAGGTCATCACCAACGTGGTGGAGCTGGACACGCGCACCGTGGGCAGCGCCATGACCGGGCGCGAGCGCATCGTCTACTTCCTCAACGACGACAACGACGCGCTGATCCGCGCCCGCATCGACGCCCATCCGCACTCCACCTACCTGGTCTGCGACGGCGACATCGACCACGTGGTCGGCTACGTGGACGCCAAGGACCTGCTGACCCGCGTGCTGGCCAACCAGCCCATCGACCTGAAGGCCGAGGGCCTGCTGCACAAGGTGCTGATCGTCCCCGACCGGCTGTCCCTCTCCGAAATGCTGCAGCAGTTCCGCCAGGCGCTGGAGGACTTCGCGGTCATCATCAACGAGTACAGCCTGGTGGTCGGCGTGATCACCCTGAACGACGTGATGAGCACGGTGATGGGCGACCTGGTGTCACCGATGGACGAGGAGCAGATCGTCAGGCGGGACGACAAGTCCTGGCTGATCGACGGGGTGACGCCGATCGAGGACGTGCTCCATGCGCTGGGGTTGGAGGACCTGCCGCATCGGGAGGAATACGAGACCTTGGCAGGCTTCTTGATGGTGATGCTTCGGCGCGTTCCCAAGAGGACGGACAGCGTCGAACTGGAAGGGTTCCGGTTCGAGGTGATGGATGTGGACAGCTTCAGGATTGATCAGGTGATGGTGACGAAGGTGGAGGCGGGTGCTGGATGAGTGGTCGTGCATTTGAAGACTGGTCACGACACTGACCAACAATGCCTGTACCTTGGGGGCAGGCCAGAAGCCGGTTTCGCTGGAAGTCCCTTCCGGGCGCGCGATTTCGATGAGTGGATATTCAGGGGGAATTGATGGGTGCAATTTCTAGAGCCGGCCTGGTGGTCGGTTTTGCCATGGCTTTTGCCGCGGGTGGTGTGCGTGCCGACACGGTAACGACAACTCCGACATTCGTTTGGTGGTGTACGAGTGTCTGCCCGCCCGGGGCAAAGTACTCATCATCTGGTGAGGCTTTTGCGGCGTACGCTGCAAAGCTCCGCGCGGACTGTGCCGCTTCGGCCCCATATGATTGCGATGCGGCGAACCTGCGTCCACAGCCTGGCGTGCCAACTGTCAATGGGCAAACGTCTCGTTTTTGCATGATATCTACTACACGGCCCGGCCGCCGAATAATGTAAAAGAACAAGATGTAATTGGCACGTCCGCGATATCTGCTTATACGCAATGCCCTAAAGGGTATGGAATCAGTTGGCTCGGCGTCAACGGGAACTGGCGTGTTACTTGCACGGCCAACAGGCCGTCTCCGCCGCCATCCCCCAAGGACTGCCCTACTGGGAATCCCGTTTTTACGGCGAGCGGATTGAAGGATCAGCCCGAAACCGACTACACCAGCCCCAACGGGCTGTTGGAATTCACCAGGCGCTATCGCAGCGACATGGGAGGCTTTTCTTCGATCGCCTCTGCGGCCGGATTTGTTAATAACGCGACCGACGACGCGAAGGGCAATTGCCTGATGTCTTCGTGGGTCCTGCAGGGCGTCAAGCAAGCGTATTGCTTCCCCTTGTTGGGAACGGGACAGGCAACGGCAGATCTGTGGACCTCTTCGGGCAAGCGAATCTCGTTCGGCCTCGATGCGTCTGGGCAGCCCGTCGCTCCTGTCAATGTCAACGAGCGGGCTGTCCGGCTGACGGACACCCAGGGCGTGGTCACCTGGCTGGTGAAGCGCGATGACAGTGCCCAGGAAATCTACTCAGCATCCGGCCTGCTGCTCAGCAGGACTAATGTAGACGGCAAGAAGCTCACTTTTGTTTACTCTGATTCCAGCACGGCTACAAGCGTGGCGCCGCGCGCGGGCCTGCTGATCACGATGAAGGATCCCTTCGGGCGTGCATTGAACTTCCAGTACAACGAATGGGGTGTGGTATCGAAGATGATCGACCCCAATGGGCAGATCTATTCCTATGCTTATGGAGCCGCAGGCATTCCCTGCGTATCCGGCTATTGCGAGCAGGTGACCTATCCCGGGGGCTTCGTACGCCAG
>SCTQ01000184.1 GCA_004322345.1 Aquabacterium sp.
AGTTCGCCGGCGGCTATCCCGGCGGTGCCGCATGGGATGCGCCGCTGGCGGCCACCTACTTCAACTACCGCAAGACGACGATCTACGGCGGCTCCAACGAGGTCCAGCGCAACATCGTGGCGCAGACGGTGCTTGGATAAGGACCGAGGAGAAAAGCCATGGATTTCGATTTCTCCGATGACCAGGTGCAACTGCGCGACGCCGTGCGCCGCTGGGCCGACAAGTCCTATTCCTTCGAGCGCCGCCGCTCCATCGTGAAAGCCGGCGGCTGGTCGGCCGAGGCCTGGGGCGAGCTGGCCGAGCTGGGCCTGACCGGCCTGGCGGTCGCGCCTGACCACAACGGCCTGGGCTTCGGCCCCGTCGAGGCGATGGTCACCATGGAGGAGCTGGGCCGCGCGCTGGTGGTCGAGCCTTATGCGCACGTCGCGCTGGTGGCATCCGCGCTGCTGGGCTGGAGCCGGGCCGAGCTGGCGGGCCCCTGGCTGGAAGGCATCGCCGACGGGCAGGCCCGCGTGGTCCTGGCCCACCAGGAGCGCCAGGCGCGCTACCACCTGAACCACGTCTTCACGCGTGCAGTGCAGGCCGGCGGGCAATGGACGCTCAGCGGCATCAAGCACGTCGTGCCCATGGGCGGCGAGGCCTGCGGCTACATCGTGCCGGCGCGCGTGTCCGGCAGCGATGCGGACCCGGCGGGCATCGCGCTTTTCCTCGTCAGGCACGACGCCGCCGGCCTGAGGCGACCGGCCTACCCGCTGCAGGACGGCTCGGCCGCCTCGGACCTGGTGCTGGCCGACACGCCGGCCGAGGAACTGCTGGGCGCGGGCCCGGCGTATGCGGCGCTGGAGCACGCGCTGGACATCGGCATCGCCGCATTGGCCGCCGAGGCCGTCGGCGCGATGGAGCGCGTCGTCGAGCTGACGGCCGAGTACCTGAACACGCGCCGGCAGTTCGGCGTGCCCATCTCCAGCTTCCAGGCCCTGCGTCATCGCCTGGCCGACATGAAGATGCAGCTGGAGCTGGCGCGTTCGATGAGCTACTACGCCACGCTCAAGCTCGGCGAGCTGCCCGACACGCGCCGCCGTGCGCTGTCCCAGGCCAAGGTGCAGATCGGCCAGTCGGCACGCTACGTCGGCCAGCAGGCCATCCAGTTGCACGGCGGCATCGGCGTGACGGACGAGTACCTCGTCGGTCACTACTTCAAGCGCCTGACCTGCATCGAGCTGAGCTTCGGCGACACGCTGCATCACCTGGGCGAGGTGGCGGCACGCGCGCACGACACCGCGGGCGTCTTCGCCTGAGTCACGCCGGCGGCCGGGCTTTCCCGGCCCGCCGTTAGGGGAGGGGTGGTTGGCCGAAAGGGCCAACCCCTGGCCGAAGCGGCCATGCTGCGTTTGAAAATGAATGCGCCAGACCGGCCATTCCCCAAGCGCAGACCCGATGCCCAGTCACTCACCTGCTGTTTCACTGAACCGCTTCGAGCGGCAGTTCCTCGCGATCCACGATGCGCTGGGCGGGATGATCCAGACCTACGTGCTGGCCTTCGACGCGCCGGTGGAGGTGCCGGCGATGCGGCAGGCCTTCCGCGCGCTGGTGTCGGCCTTCCCGCGCCTGCGTTGCGCGCTGCAGCCGGCCTGGTGGACCTGGCGGCTGCAGATCCTGGACGACGACTGGCTGGTCGATCAACTCGCCGAGGACGCCTTCCGCGTGCAGCCCGGCGTGGATGCCGGCTCGCGCGAGCAGGTGCAGGCCCTGCACCAGCAGCTCATCAACGACGGCACGCCCACTTCGCGCGGCCTGCCGGTGCGCGGCGTCTTCCTGCCGCATGCGCAGCGCCCTGTCTTCCTGTTCAGCGTGCACCACCTGGTCGGTGACGGCCGTTCGATGATGCAGATGGTCGCGGCACTGATGCGCCTGCTCAACGGCCACGCCGTCGCGCCCGTGCCGATCGACCGGCCCGGTGCCTTCGCCTCCATCCTGCCGGCGCAGGCGCGGGCGTGGCTGCCTGCGCTGTGGGCCTCGTGGCGGCACGCGCGCGAGCACCGGCGCGAGCTGGGCGCGCTGCGCGCGGTGCGGCTGCAGGCGCGCACCGCGCGGCGCTTCTCCACCGTGGGCGTGCGCCACTACGACCTGCCTTGCCCCGCCAGCGCCTTCCGGGCGGTGGCCAAGCGCCTGGGCACCAGCGTCAACACGCTGTTCAACGCCGCGCTGGCGCAGGCCATGCTGATGCACGGCGGCGCACGCGGCGACGCGGCGGTGCTGCGCATCGCGGTCGACCTGCGCCGCTACTTTCCCGAGGGCCGCGCGCCGGTGTTCGGCAACTTCGTCACCACCTTCCTGATCGCCGCGCCCGCCGGCCAGGACCTGGCTACGCGCGTGGCCTCGCTGGACGAGCAGGTGCGCCGCTGGCTGGGCCGACTGGAGCGCCACGAGATGGGCCTGGCCCACCTGCTGGCCGAGGCCCAGGCCCTGATCGGGCGCAAGCTCTACCTCAGCATGCTCAACGGCCTGCGCCGGCGCGACGCGCTGCCGCGGCAGAGCGCGCAGACCTCCAACATCGGCAACGCCGACCGCCAGGCCAACGAGCCCGATGCGCGCATCAAGCTGGTGGAGTTGCGCCCCAGCGTGTCCAACCTGACCTCGATGTTTCCGATCAGCGAGATCGGCGACAGCCTGCAGCTGGGCGTGACCTGGCTGCGCGACGAGACCGACGACCAGCAGATGGACGCGCTGCTGGCCCGGCTGGACGCGGTGGTGCTGCATTGGGTGGGGCAGGCGCCGTCCGCCGCCGCCGCAGCCGCACGCGCCGAGCAGGCCTTCAGCGCCTGACGGTGGTCCCCAGCCGCGCCTGCAGGGCGTCGAGCCTGCCGCGGATCGAACTGCCCATGCTGATCTGCGGATTCGAGTAGCCGTCGTCCTTGCCCGCCTCCTCCTCGCGCTGCTTGATGACGGCGCGGGCCGCCGCATGCGCTTGCTCGAAGGACAGCGTCTGCGTGCGCAGCTGTTCGTCGTACATCGCGCGGCCGAAGAAGGTCAGGTCCGACAGCCGGCCGCAGCCGTAGGAGGTGTGGTCGGCGTCCGCCGCCGTCATCACCAGCGTGCCGTCGCCGGACAGCGGGGCCAGCCAGCTGCCGGAGAAGCAGGCGGAGATGGAGATCACGCGCCAGCGGATGCCGGCCTCGTCCAGCATGGCCTTCAGTTCCCGGGGCGTCAGCTGTTCCACCGACAGCGGCCCGAACTCCGCCGCCAGGTGGCCGCTGCGCGCGCCATGGGAGGTGAGGTGGAGGAAGAGGATGTCCTCGTCCCTGTCCATCAGCTTCGCCGCGCGCTGGACGGCGCGCCGCAGGTTCAGCGGCGTGGCCCAGGGCCATTGCCCGACGGTGCCGGCGTTGTTGACGAGCTGGATGGTGCGGCCGCGCGTGTCGAAGCGATCGGCCATGACGCCGGCGACCATGTTGCTCTCGCGCATGAAGACGTCCTGGTCGGCATAGGGCGCGAAGGTGATCGCATACAGGTCCACCACGCCGCGTCGCTGCGGCTTCAGCTCGCCCAGGCGCGCGGCCAGCAGGCGAGGCTGGGCTTCGGTGGCCTCCTGGGTCAGCTCGAAGCGGGGGCGCGATCCGGCCTCGGCCTCGTCGTCTTCGTCATGCCGCGGGTACCACGCCTGGTAGGGCTGGAGCAGGCCGAGGATCAGCGCGGCACTGCCCGCCAGGCAGGCGGCGGCGGCGACCCGCGCCCGCAGCGTGCCGCTGCCGCCGAACAGGCGTGCGAGGGCCAGCACGCCCCAGATGGCCGGCGTCCAGACGAAGAGCACGAAGTTCCAGCCGAGGTGCGCCTGCTCCTCGAACACGCCCAGGCGAACCGCCAGCGCCGTGGCCAAGCCGGACACGAGGTTGAGCACCAGCTGCTGCGCGCTGGCCAGGCAGAACAGGTGCATCGCACTGGGCGCGGCCCGCGTGGGCAGTGCGTGCGACGTGTGCGGGCGCAGCAGGTAGCTGATCCAGGCCAGGATCAGCGGCCACAGCCCGGCCTCCAGGATCCAGCGCCAGTAGGGGTAGGCCGGGCCGTCGATCTGCAGGCGCTGCAGGCCGAAGCTCAGCAGCGTGGCACCCAGCAGCAGCGCCAGCGGCACCAGGGGATGGACCTGCAGCCCGTCCCAGCGCGGCTGCAGCAGCAAGGCGCTGCGTGCACCCTGCCTCAGCCAGGGGCCGAGCAGGCCGCGCGGCCATGCGGATGCGCGGGGCGTGATGGCGATGGCCGCTGCGGCGGCGGGGGCAGCCGCGATGTCGTCTGGGTTCAAGCGCGTCCTCGTGGCGGAGCTGTAAGGTGCATGGGGGGCTTCCCGGCAGCCCGCCCGACCACCGCATTGTGTGGGGCGCCACGCCGGCGGGGCGCCGGGGTGCGTGATAGATTCGTCCGCGTCGCGGCCCCGTTGTCCTGCCTGCGGCCTTTGAATGCCAGGGAGGCCTCCGCTGCGGAGGTGCGTGATGTCGCGATCCAACGCGGAAGAACTGCTGCGGCCCAGCCTGGGCGACACGCGCAGCCGGCAGGCGCCGTACAGCCAGACCATGTTGTTCGTGGCCTCCTTCTTCGGCGGGCCGGTGGCCGCGGCGCTGGGCTGCGGGCTCAACGCCTGGCGCCTGGGGCGCGTGCTCGCGGACCTGCCCTGGCTGCTGGCATCGCTTGCGCTCTACGCGTGGCTGGAATGGTGGCTGGTGCGTGTGGCGACGGGGGTGAACCTGTCCCATGCGGTCGCGGGCGTGGTGGGCATCAGCGGCTCGCGCTTCCTGGTCCGCGTGCTGGCGCTGGCGGTGTTCGGCCTGGGTTGCATGGCGCACCGGCGCGACCACCGCATGGCTGCACTGACGGGCATGCAGGCTCCGAAGAGCGGCTGGTGGGTCGGCCTGCTGCTCGTCGTCATCGGCATCGCGGCCACGGAAGGCCTGCGCCAACTCATCCCATGACTTCAGACGCCTCACACTTCCCTCCGGGCAACGATCCCGACATCGCCGCGGCACACGCCAGCGAGCTGCTGGATCGCCGCCGCATCACCCAGGCCCGCAGCCTGCTGGGCCAGGCGCTGCAGCACGCGCCGGGACACACGGGCCTGCTGTTCGAGCTGGCGCGCGCCGAGTCGCTGTCCGGCGACTGGGAGGCGACGCGGCAGACGCTGCAAAGCCTGCTCAACCAGGATCCCACCCACCATCCCGGCCGGCTGATGCTGATGGCCACCGAACTGCACGACGGCCGGCTGCCCCAGGCCGAGGAGATCGTGCTGGGCCTGCTGCGCGAGGCGCCGCGCGAGCCGGTCTACTACGCCTACTACTCGCGCGTGATGCTGCGCGCACTGGACTTCGACAAGGCCTCGCGCCTGGCCGACGAGGCGCTGCGCCTGGCGCCCAACCTGGACTTCGCACTGCATGCCAAGGCCTTGTGCGACATCGCCGACGGCCGCGGCCCGCAGGGCGACGCGCTGGCGCGCCTGCTGGTGCTGGAACCCGACGACGCGGACGCGCTGCGCCTGGTGCTGGTGGCCCTCATCCACGCCAGGCGCCAGCGCGAGGCCTACCGCCTGGCCAGGCAGTTGCTGCGCGCGCAGCCGAACGACCGGCAGCTGCTGGAGATCACGGCCGCGCTGAAGGCCGAGACGCACTGGTCGATGTGGCCGCTGTGGCCCCTGCAGCGCTGGGGCTGGGCCGGCTCCATCGGGCTCTGGCTGGGCATGCTGCTGGTCTCGCAGGCCCTGTCCCGGGCCGCGCCGCAGTATTCCGGCGTGTTCTCGATGGCCTGGATCGCGCTGGTGATCTACAGCTGGGTCTGGCCCTCCCTGTTCCATCGCCTGGTGAAACCGAAATGACCGACTCCTTCGATACGCCCGAGGCCCAGGAAGCCCGCCGCGCGCTGGAGCAGCGCCTGCTGCTCGAACCCTTCGACAGCGCCTTGCGCGCCGAGTACGGCGAGCTGCTGCTGGCCGCCGGCCTGCATGCAGAGGCCCTGGCCCAGGCCAGGCTGCTGACCCAGCAGCTGGCGCAGAACCCGCTGGGCCCGCTGCTGGCAGCGCGCGCCCTGCTGGCCCAGGGCGACCGCGAGCAGGCCATGCAGCGCTACACCGCCGCACGCGCCCTGCCGGGCTTCGAGACCATCGACGAGTTGGAGCAGCTGGCCCTGCGCGCGCAGCGCGTGGAGGGCGCGCGCCTGCAGCTTGTCAGCTCGGCCGGCCAGGCGCCGGTGCGCTCGATCCAGGACGTTGCCGCGGAGAAGGTGCGTTTCTCCAGCATCGTCGGCATGGAGGACCTGAAGAAGACCATCCGGCTGAAGATCATCGACCCGTACCTGAACCCGGGCATCTTCGCGCGCTTTCGCATGCAAAGCGGCGGCGGCATCCTGCTGTACGGGCCACCGGGCTGCGGCAAGACCATGGTCGCGCGCGCCATCGCCAACGAGTGCAACGCCGCCTTCGTCTCGGTGGGCATCTCCGACGTGCTCAACATGTACGTCGGCGAGAGCGAGAGCAACCTGGCCGCGATGTTCGACAAGGCACGTTCGCAGGCGCCCTGCGTGCTGTTCTTCGACGAGCTGGATGCGCTGGCCTACTCCCGCTCCAAGGCTTCCTCCAACACCACGCGCACGGTGGTCAACGAGTTCCTGACGCAGCTCGACGGCGTCGGCCGCGAGAACCGCGGCGTGCTCGTGCTGGCCGCTACCAACATGCCCTGGGACGTGGACGACGCGATGAAGCGGCCGGGCCGCTTCTCGCGCCAGATCTTCGTCGCGCCGCCGGACCTGGAGGCGCGGCGCGAGATGCTGCGCAGCAAGCTGGTCGGCGTGCCCTGCGAGGAGCTGGACCTCGACACGCTGGCCACGCAGCTGGAGCACTACTCGGGCGCGGACATCGACGGCCTGATCGAGATGGCCAAGGAGTCCGCCGTCTCCGACGGCCTGGCCGGCAACGAGCGCGGCCTGAACGCGGACGACTTCCGGTACGCGACCTCGCAGCAGCGCCCGTCGACCATGGACTGGCTGCGCACCGTGCGCAACGTGGTCAAGTACGCCGGCGACGACGGCAGCTTCCGCGAAGTCGAGCAGTACCTCAAGCGGGTGAAGCTGCTCTGAACCCCCGGCGTGGTGCGCCGCACCTAGCCCAGCGCCTTGCCAGGCTCCAGCGCGCGTCCTCCGGTAGTGTTAACAGGCCCTAGTCCCCAGAAACGCATGAATCGCACATCCGATTCCTCCGTTTCAGTGGACTAGCGGCCCCAGCCGTCGTCCGCCTCGCCTTCGCCGCGCGTCAGCCGCGCCTGCTCGCGTTCCTGTGCGAACAGCTCCTCCAGCTGCTGGCGGCCCTGCTTGGTGATGGCGATCAGCTTGGCCTCGTCGCGGTGGTGCGGCCAGGCGCGTTCCAGTTGCTCCACCGAATGGCGACGGAAGCGCAGGGCCAGCTGGCGCGCGTGGTGCGGATGCCAGCCCATGAGCTCCAGCACGCTGCGCCCGCTGGCCAGTGCGGCGTCCAGCGTCTCGCGTTCGATCAGCGTGACGCCGCGGTCGCGCAGCGCGTAGTAGTGCTGCACGTTGCGCGCGCGCACGACGAGCTGGAGCTGCGGGAAGTGCTCGCGCGCCAGGTCCACCACCTTCAGGCTCTGGTCCACGTCGTCCACGGCCACCACCAGCACGCGGGCCCGGGCGGCACCGGCGCTGCGCAGCAGGTCCAGCCGCGTCGCGTCGCCGTAGTAGACCTGCGAGCCGAAGCGCCGCGCGCCCTCGACCTGCTCGGCATCGTGGTCCAGCACGGTGGCCTTCAGGCCGTTGGCGTAGAGCAGCCGCGCGACGATCTGCCCGTAGCGGCCGAAGCCGGCGATGATGACCGGCTCCTGCTGCTCGCCCTCCAGCAACGCGCCGGCGGACACCGCCTGCACCGTGGCCAGGCGCGGCGCGACGAAGCGGTCGATCAGCAGGAGCAGCAGCGGCGTGAACAGCATGGACAGCGCGACCGCGCCGATCAGCACCGAGGCCGCCTCCGGCGGCAGCACCTGGGCCGAGGCCGCGCTCTGGAACACCACGAAGGCGAACTCGCCGCCCTGGGCCAGCAGCAGCACGAAGACCGGCTGCTCGCGCAGCGGCAGGCGGATGGCGCGCGCCAGCAGCGCCAGCACGACGGCCTTCAGCGCCATGAAGCCCACCAGCACGACGGCCACGATCAGCGGGTGTTCGGCCAGCGCCTTGAACTCGATGCTCATGCCCACGGCCATGAAGAACAGGCCGAGCAGCAGGCCCTTGAAGGGCTCGACGTCGGTCTCCAGCTCGCGCTTGAACTCGCTTTCGGCCAGCAGCACGCCGCCGAGGAAGGCACCCAGCGCCATCGACAGCCCGGCGGCCTGCATCAGCGAGGCGATGCCCACCACCAGCAGCAGCGCGGCCGCAGTGAAGATCTCCGGCGTGCCACGCCGGGCGATCCAGCGCAGGGCCTGGCGCAGCAGCAGCCGGCCGACGACGACGATGGCCGCGATCACGCCCACGGCCTTGGCGATGTCCAGCCACAGCCCGCCGCTCTCGGCGCCCGTGCGGTGCGCCAGCAGCGGCACGATGGCCAGGATGGGGATGGCCGCCACGTCCTGCAGCAGCAGGATGGAGAAACCGGCCTGGCCCGACGAGGTGGGCAGCAGGTTGCGCTCGCCCAGCACCTGCAGCGTCGCCGCGGTGGAGGACATCGCCAGGCCCAGCGCCGCGACGACGGCCACGGCGGCCGGCGCGCCCAGCAGCCAGCCCGCGGCACCCACGGCCAGCGCGCAGCCGGCCATCTGCGTGCTGCCCCAGCCGAAGATGGGCCGTCGCATCGACCACAGCCGCCGCGGCTCCAGCTCCAGGCCGATCAGGAAGAGCATCAGCACGACGCCGAACTCGGCGAAGTGCAGGATGGATTCGGTGTCGCCGACCAGCCCCAGGCCGTAGGGCCCGATGGCGATGCCGGCCAGCAGGTAGCCGATGATGGAACCCAGGCCCAGGGCCTGCGCCAGCGGCACGACGATGACGGCGGCGGCCAGGTAGATCAGGCTGCTGAGCAACCAGGAGGAGTGGGACATGTCGTGGGGCGGGGCAGGTGGGACCGGCAGGCTTCAGGGCGTGGGCGCGTCGGGCCGGTCCTCGCCCGGCACTTCGCAGTCGGGGCAGGGCAGGGCAGGCAGGTCGGCCAGCCATTGCGGATAGCTGCGCAGCCGCTGCGCATAGGCCTGCATGTGCCCGGCCAGCTCGTCCTCGGCCAGCGCGTGCGCGCCGTGCAGCACCAGCGGCGGCAGCATCTGCAGGTGGCACAGCGCGGCCGTCTGCAGGTAGGGCGGCAGGAAGGCGTCGAAGGGGAAGCGGTTGTAGCCCTCGGGCGCATAGGCCTCCTGCGGCCCGCCGGTGGACAGCACCGGCCACAGGTGCTTGCCGCGCAGCGCGCCGCCGCCGGGCCCGTAGGCCCAGCCGCGCTGCAGCACCTCGTCCAGCCACAGCTTCATCAGCGCCGGCATGCTGTACCAGTAGACCGGGTGCTGCCAGACGATGAGGTCGGCCGCGGCAGCCAGGCGCTGCTCGCGCTCGACGTCGATGTGGAAGTCGGGATAGGCGGCGTAGAGGTCCTGCACGACGACGCGGCCTTCGCCGCTGTTCGCCGTCTCGCCGGCCACCTGGCGTGCGGCCGAAAGCAGGCGGCGGTTGACGCGGGAGTGGCGCAGCTCGGGGTGCGCGACGAGGACAAGCACGTGGGGGCCGGACATGTCCGTACCATACGACACCCTCGTGAAACCGGCCGCCGCGTGTGCGCCACAAGACTCCCCTTATGCGACTGTCCCAGCTCCTTTTCTCCCAAGGCTTCGGCACCCGCCGCGAATGCGAGGGCCTGGCCCTGTCCGGCGAGGTGCGCATCGCCGGGCGCGTCGTCGACGACCCGGACGAGGAGGTGGACGAGCAGGGCCTGAGCTTCCAGGTCGGCCGCACCACCTGGCCCTACCGCGAGAAGGCGCTGATCATCCTCAACAAGCCCGCGGGCTACGAGTGCTCGCTCAAGCCCAAGGCCTGGCCGGGGGTGCAGAGCCTGCTGCCGCCGCCGCTGCGCCGCCGCGGCCTGCAGCCGGTGGGCCGGCTGGACCAGGACACCACCGGCCTGCTGCTGATGACCGACGACGGCCAGCTGCTGCACAAGCTGACCTCGCCCAAGCACAAGGTGCCCAAGGTCTACGACGCGACGACCAAGCATCCCTTCAGCGTGGCCGACTGCGAGAAGCTGCTCAAGGGCGTGGTGCTGGACGACGACCCCGCGCCGGTCTTCGCCGATGCCGCCGAGCTGCTGGACGAGCAGCACCTGCGGCTGACGCTGATCCAAGGGAAGTACCACCAGGTCAAGCGCATGATCGCCGCGTGCAGCAACCGCTGCGAAGCGCTCAACCGCATCTCGTTCGGCCCCTGGACGCTGCCGGAAGACCTGCCCCAGGGCGCCTGGGTCTGGGCCGATCCCCACTGAGCCGGGGCCCCGGTCGCGGGGTCTCGCGGCTTTTCCCGAAGCCGGACGGCCGCACGCACGCCGCAGAATCGAGCCATGCCCGCCCCCCTCGCCAAGGACTACCGCGACCGCCTGCAGCACGACTGGTGGTTCACCACGCTGCCGCCCGCGATGGCCGAGCAGATGCTGGATGCCGCCATCGTGCGCAGCTTCAAGGACAAGCAGTGCATCTTCGCGCGCGGCGACGCGCCCTGCGGGCTCTACTGCATCGTCGGCGGCAGCGTGCGGGTGACCGGCGTGACCGAGGCCGGCAAGGAAGCACTGCTGGCCTGCCTGGACCCCATCACCTGGTTCGGCGAGATCTGCCTCTTCGACAACCTGCCGCGCACCCACGACGCCTATGCGCAGGGCGCCACCGTCATGCTGCAGGTCCAGCAGCAGCGCATGCTGGAGATCCTGTCCGCCTCGCCCGAGCACTGGCGCCTGCTGGGCATGCTGATGGCGGTGAAGCTGCGGCTGACCTTCATCGGCATGGAGGACCTGGCCCTGCTGCCCGCCCCGCAGCGCCTGGCGCGCAGGCTGCTGCTGATCGCCGAGAACGCGATGCAGCGCGACGCCGCCAACTGCCACATCGAGATCCAGCAGGAGCAGCTGGCGATGATGCTGTCGCTGTCGCGACAGACGGCCAACCAGATCCTGAAGGAACTGGAGGCCCAGGGCATCGTGCGCCTGGCCTACGGCCGCATCGACATCCTGGACATGCCGCGCATGCGGCAGGTGGCGCGGCTGTCCGAACACGAGCGCACTGTTCTTCCTCACGTGGGCGGTTCCGTCTGACGCGCCCGCGTCCCCCGCATCCGCGGCGGGGCATCTGAGGTTTTTCCCGCGTTTGTCACGCTGCCGACAGAACTGCGCAGTCGGCGGAACGAGCATGCGCGCACCCCGGCATTCGACCGGCAGGACCGAGGAGAGAACCCATGAAGCGTGCCACCCCCGCGGCGCGCTGGCTGGGCGCGGCGCTGTGCGCTGCGCCCCTGGCCGGCCACGCCGCAGCCCCCACATTCCCCAACCAGGAAACCCTCTGCAGCTTCGACGCCGCGCGCGAGCAGCAGCGCGCCGCCTCGGCCCAGAACTTCGCGCAGCCCGTCGTGCAGAGCATGCTGGTCAACGGCGCGCAGGTGTGGACGGCTGCCGGCGGCGGCACGCCCACGCTGCGCCCGGGCGACGTGGTGACACTCAACGGCAGCGGCTTCGGCCGCGGCGCGGACATCGACTTCAGCAAGATCATGATCGGCAACAGCCGCGTGCTGGAGACCGACCTGACGATGTACGAGCAGAAGGTCGACATCGCCAGCAGCGTCAACTACGAGACCGGCCAGGTGCGCAGCAGCTGGCCCAAGGACATCGTCAGCTGGACCGACACGCAGGTGCAGTTCAAGGTGCCCTCGCACGTCAGCAAGGGCCCGCTGAAGCTGCAGGTGCAAAAGCGCATCGGCGTGATGGGCTCGCTGACCCGGCCGGGCCAGCCGCACAACGTGATCGACGCGCAGAGCTATCGCCTGCCCTCGCTGTCCAATCCGCCCTGCGACGTGGTCTCCGAGCTGAGCAACGAGACCAAGGCCATCACGCCCATCCCGGTGAACGTCGACAACCCCAGCTTCGCGGCCATGGTCACGCTGGGCCGCCAGGCCTTCTGGTCCTACGACTGGAACCTGGGCCTGAGCCACAAGTACAAGAGCCTGGATTGGGACAAGATCTTCACCTACAAGACGACCGACCCATACACGCGGGCCAAGGCCGACCCGGCGGTGCTCTTCGGCGCCTACAAGACGGTGGCCTCCGAGGTGCCGGCCGACGCCATCAATGACGTCTACTTCAAGCCCTACCCGCAGAAGAACCCCATCCCCGGCTTCCTGACGCTGACGCCCCAGCTGACCGAGGGCAACACGAAGAACAGCGGCTGGGTGGGCTACCGCTACGCCGAGTCCTCGCATCCCATCATCGGCAAGGGCAGCTGGGCCGGCTTCAACTGCGCGTCCTGCCATGGCTACAAGATCAGCTACGGCAAGGGTTCGTCGACCATCACCAAGGTCTTCCCCGGCCTGCCCAACCCGGGCTGGTCGATGAAGTGGGCCGTGCTGGGCGACAAGCTGGGCCAGACCACGGCGACCTTCGCCTACATCTCCGAGAAGGAGGAAGGCCCGAGCTGGGCGCCGGGCGAGGAGGACGTGGACAAGACGCCGCTGCTCTACCTGATGCCCGCGGGCACCGGCGAGTCGACCATCACCCGCACGCATGCCGAGGGCAGCCTCTACGACAACGACTACATGTTCTCGCCGGTGGCGATCCCCAACGTCACCAACCACCTGCCCATCCGCCGCTCCCTGTCGCACACCGAGTCCTACGTCGGCTTCGAGGGCTCCTACGTGCACGCGGAAGAGCCGGACGGCGCCCTGGGCAGCACGGACGAGAAGTCGCTGAAGGCGCTGACGGCCTACATGACCACGCTGGACCAGGACGACGACGACCTGCGCAACGTGGGCCTGTATCGCTGGCTGAAGAGCAACGGCAGGCTGGCGCAGACCGGCAGCACCGCCACCACCGAGGGCGCCTTCGTGCAGAAGGGCTGGGCGGGCTATCCGCAGGTGGCCGCGCAGGTCGCCGCGGGCAAGGCGAGCTTCGACGTGGCCTGCGCCAGCTGCCACGGCGACAAGCTGGGCGCCCACACCAACGAGCGCATGATCCCGCTGAACCAGGTGGGCCGCTTCTTCGCGCCGACGGACTTCCAGCGCAAGCAGCAGTCCATCCGCGCGACCTTCCTGCGCAACCTGTACTGGGTGTCCTCGCGCGGCCTGCTGTCCGACGGCCACGTGCGCAACCTCGAAGACCTGGTCCACCCGGACCGCTGCAACGAGAACTCGGCGCTCTACAAGCAGTACTACACGCTGCACGCGCCGGTGCGCCCCGCACCCGGCACGGCCGACCAGCCGACGCCGGCACCGGACCTCAACCGCAAGGGCGACGTCTTCCGCGTCTACAAGGCCAAGGCCACGTCCATCCTTGACGTGACCTACAAGAAGCGCAACCGCTTCGTCGAGCGCCACAAGTACTTCGTCAGCGTGGCCGGCGACGCCGACTACTACTACTGGGACTTCCAGAAGCTGAAGCGCGAGTACGGCCCCGAGATGGGCGCCCCCGGCCCCATCGGCCTGCCGGCGACGCCGCATCCGTGGTGCGCGAAGGCGGCGGGGGATGTACCGGCGATGGTGCAGTACATGTTGACGCTGTGATGCTTCAGCGCATCAGCAGATCGACATGGGGCTGGTGGCTGTAGACGCGATGGGTCTTCTGGCCGGGGTCAGCTCGGCCACGATGCCCAGCGTCTCCAGCAGCCTCTCACTACAATCCGCCCCCCTTCGCCGTACCCCTCCCTTGCTCCATGGACATCGTCGTCAACGAAGAACTCAAGGCCTACATCGATCCGTTGACGCCCGAGGAATACGAGGCCCTGGAGGCCAGCATCCTGGCCGAGGGCTGCCGCGATGCACTGGTGCTGTGGGGCGACGTGCTGGTGGACGGGCACAACCGCTACGGCATCTGCCGCAAGCACGGGCTGCCCTTCCAGACGGTGCAGAACACGCGCTTCCAGTCGATGGAGGACGTGCACCTGTGGATGATCGACCAGCACCTGGGCCGGCGCAGCCTGTCGGACTTCCAGCGCGGCGTGCTGGCGCTGCGCAAGCGCGAGATCGTCGCTGAGCGGCGCAGCCTGGCCAAGGCGGCCGCCGAGCAGGCGGTCGTGGCCTCGGACGTTGCCGCCGTGGCCGCCGCCACCGCGGTGCCCACGCTGGACACACGCGAAGCCCTGGCCAAGGCCGCGCGCATCAGCAGCAGCCAGGTCCAGATGATCGAGAAGATCCAGAAGCAGGCCGCCGCCGAGGTGGTCGCCGCCGTGAAGGCCGGAGAGATCTCCATCAACGCCGCGGCGGCTGTGGCCAGCCTGCCGGTGGAAGAGCAGGTGGCCGCCGCCAGCGCCGGCCGCGACGAGTTGAAGCAGGCGGCCAAGCGCGTGCGCGAGTCGAAGAAGAAAGCGCCGGCCGAAGCGGACGGCGCGGCCACCCCGCAAGCCGACGGCGAGGAGAGCATCGAGTCGCTGCGCAAGCGCGTGGCCGCGTTGACCGCGGAGAACGCGGCCTTGCGCAAGCAGGTCGCCGACCTGGAATCGCAACTGCGCCGCGCCGACGACGCGGACCTGGACGCCGGCGAGCCCGGCGATCTCTCGCCGCCGTTCTGAAGACATCCGGACGATGCGCTACCTGAGCTTCGACCTCAGCGATGGCGACGACGGCGTCGCCACGCTGGAGGCCATGGCCTCCACCGACGCCAAGCAGCACGGCGCGGTGAAGGCCGAGGCGCAGCAGGTGCTGGACTGGGCCTGGCAGCACTTCCCGCGTGGCCACGGCCCGGTGGAAGAGGGCATGGACTGGGACCACGACCTGCAGGTGCAGGTGGAAGCCGGCGGCTGGCACACGCTGACCCTCACGCTCACGGGTTCCCCGGCCTTCGTCGAGGCTTTCCTGGCGGCTTTCGTCACGGCCGGCGACTGAGCCGCGGCGGCGCTGCCGGGCCGCGGGCGCGCCAACTTTTCCTCGCCTTTACCTGGATCGGGCCTCACGGGCCCCTGGGGCGCTTGACCC
>SCTQ01000185.1 GCA_004322345.1 Aquabacterium sp.
ACAGCTTGCTCAGCACCGTCGTGATCGCCGCCGTCAGCGTCGTCTTGCCATGGTCCACGTGACCAATCGTGCCCACGTTCACGTGCGGCTTGGTGCGTTCAAACTTGCCTTTTGCCATTTCTGAATCTCCATCAAAGAGCAGAACCGGTGTGGTGTTTAAGGTCTCCGACCCTCGCCTGGTTCGCACGCCGCCGGCAACGTGCGGGCCAGGGAAGAAGACCGATCGGATGCCGCAGGCTCCCGCGAGGGAGGCTTGCGGGTATTACTTGGTGCGGGCGCTGATGATGGCGTCGGCGACGTTCTTCGGAGCTTCGCTGTAGTGCTTGAACTCCATCGTGTACGTCGCACGGCCCTGGGACATGGAGCGCAGCGTGGTCGAGTAGCCGAACATCTCGGACAGCGGGACCTCGGCCTTGATGACCTTGCCGCCGCCGGGCATGTCGTCCATGCCTTGCACCATGCCGCGGCGGGACGACAAGTCGCCCATCACCGAGCCGGCGTAGTCTTCCGGCGTCTCGACTTCCACGGCCATCATCGGCTCGAGGATGACGGGGTTGGCCTTGCGGCAGCCGTCCTTGAAGCCCATCGAGGCGGCCATCTTGAACGCGTTTTCGTTCGAGTCCACGTCGTGGTACGAACCGAAGGTCAGCGTGACCTTGACGTCGACCACCGGGTAGCCGGCCAGCACGCCGTTCGGCAGGGTGTCGATGACCCCCTTCTCGACCGCGGGGATGAACTCGCGCGGCACCACACCGCCCTTGATGGCGTCGACGAACTCGAAGCCCTTGCCGGCCTCCTGCGGCTCGACGGTCAGCACGACGTGGCCGTACTGGCCCTTGCCGCCGGACTGGCGAACGAACTTGCCTTCGACATCGGTGACCTTCTTGCGGATGGTCTCGCGATAGGCCACCTGCGGCTTGCCGACGTTGGCTTCCACGCCGAACTCGCGCTTCATGCGATCGACGATGATTTCCAGATGGAGCTCGCCCATGCCGGAAATGATGGTCTGGCCGGACTCTTCGTCGGTCTTGACGCGGAAGGAGGGATCCTCGGCAGCCAGGCGCTGCAGGGCGATGCCCATCTTCTCCTGGTCGGCCTTGGTCTTGGGCTCCACGGCCTGTGCGATCACGGGCTCGGGGAAGACCATGCGCTCCAGCGTGATGATGGCCTCGGGGTCGCACAGCGTCTCGCCGGTGGTGACTTCCTTCAGGCCCACGCAGGCGGCGATGTCGCCGGCCAGAATTTCCTTGATTTCCTCACGCTGGTTGGCGTGCATCTGCAGGATCCGGCCGATGCGTTCCTTCTTGGACTTGATCGGGTTGTAGACCGAGTCGCCGGACTTCAGCACGCCGGAGTAGACGCGCACGAAGGTCAGCTGGCCGACGTAGGGGTCGGTCATCAGCTTGAAGGCCAGGGCGGAGAATTTCTCGGAGTCGTCGGCCTTGCGGGTGGTCGGCTGCTCGTTGTCGTCCAGGCCGTCGACCGGGGGAATGTCCACCGGGGAGGGCAGGAACTCGATCACGGCGTCCAGCATGCGCTGCACGCCCTTGTTCTTGAAGGCGGTGCCGCACAGCATCGGCTGGATCTCGCCGGCGATCGTGCGGGTGCGCAGGCCGCCCTTGATCTCTTCCTCGGTCAGCTCGCCCGACTCCAGGTACTTGTTCATCAGCTCTTCGCTGGACTCGGCGGCGGCCTCGATCATGCCTTCGCGCCACTTGGCGCAATCGGCTTCCAGCTCGGCCGGGATCGGCTCGTAGTTGAACTTCATGCCCTGGGAAGCCTCGTCCCAGATCACGGCCTTCATCTTGAACAGGTCGACCACGCCCTTGAAGTTTTCCTCGGCACCGATGGGCACGACGATGGGCACGGGGTTGGCCTTCAGGCGGGTCTTCAGCTGGTCATAGACCTTGAAGAAGTTGGCGCCGGTGCGGTCCATCTTGTTGACGAAGGCCAGGCGGGGCACGCCGTACTTGTTGGCCTGGCGCCAGACGGTTTCCGACTGGGGCTGCACGCCACCCACGGCGCAGTACACCATGCAGGCGCCGTCCAGGACGCGCATGGAGCGCTCCACCTCGATGGTGAAGTCCACGTGCCCGGGGGTGTCGATGATGTTGATGCGGTGCTCGGGGAAGGTCAGGTCCATGCCCTTCCAGAAGCAGGTGGTGGCGGCGGACGTGATGGTGATGCCGCGCTCTTGCTCCTGCTCCATCCAGTCCATCGTCGCGGCGCCTTCGTGCACCTCGCCGATCTTGTGGTTCACACCGGTGTAGAACAGGATGCGCTCGGTCGTCGTCGTCTTGCCGGCGTCGATGTGCGCCGAGATGCCGATGTTGCGATAGCGCTCGATGGGGGTCTTGCGGGACATGGTGGAGGCTCCAAAAAGCAAAGGCTGCCGGACTGTTGGGTGAACAGGCCGCGCAGCCGGGGAATGCTGGTGTGCTTTCTTGCGCGTCGGCTCAGAAGCGGAAGTGCGAGAAGGCCTTGTTGGCTTCGGCCATGCGGTGCACTTCGTCGCGCTTCTTCATGGCACCGCCGCGGCCTTCGGAGGCCTCGAGCAGCTCGTTGGCCAGGCGCTGGGCCATGGACTTCTCGCTGCGCTTGCGGGCGGATTCCTTCAGCCAGCGCATGGCCAGGGCCATGCGGCGGACGGGGCGAACCTCGACGGGAACCTGGTAGTTCGCACCGCCGACGCGGCGGGACTTCACTTCGACCATCGGCTTCACGTTGTTCAGGGCAACGGTGAAGATCTCCAGCGGATCCTTGCCGGACTTCTTTTCCACGGCATCCAGAGCGCCGTAGATGATGCGTTCAGCCACGGCCTTCTTGCCGGACTCCATCACGACGTTCATGAACTTGGAGAGATCGACGCTGCCGAACTTCGGGTCAGGGAGGATCTCGCGCTTGGGTACTTCGCGACGACGAGGCATGTCTTTTCCTTTCGATGCTTCAGTTGGCCGGACCATCCGGCCTCGGGCGCGCAGCTAGCGCGCCCACTTACTCGGCGGCCGCCCCATGGCGGCACGCCGTCTGTCAGCCAGCGGAAGCTCGAAGCGCGAGAGGCTAGGACTTCCGGATGACCGGCCGATGAAGGCGCCGCACGCGGCACCTCAGCGGACTTTGAAGGCCGATCAGGCCTTCTTGGGACGCTTGGCGCCGTACTTGGAGCGCGACTGCTTGCGATCCTTGACGCCTTGCAGGTCGAGCGAACCGCGGACGATGTGGTAACGCACGCCCGGGAGATCCTTCACCCGGCCGCCGCGCACCAGCACCACGCTGTGCTCCTGCAAGTTGTGGCCTTCGCCACCGATGTACGAGATGACCTCGAAGCCGTTGGTCAGGCGCACCTTGGCGACCTTACGCAGAGCGGAGTTCGGCTTCTTCGGCGTGGTGGTGTACACGCGGGTGCACACACCACGGCGCTGCGGGCAGTTCTGCATCGCAGGCGACTTGGATTTCGTGACCTCGACCTTGCGGCCTTGGCGCACGAGCTGGTTGATGGTAGGCATGAACGTTGGTTCCCGTTGATTCAATTCGGCGCCTCGCCCGCGCAAACCTGAATGCGCAGGTCGATGAGGTGCACCGCTTGTCTTCGCCTCCTGCAAGACATCCCATCCGCGGGAACCGGTCCCCAGGAAGAGAACCCGCCGCCAGAGAGCAAAGACGCAACCGGGATCGCCCCGCAGTGAAGCGATGGACTCACCCGACCACGACAGGCGCAGTCAGCCGAAAAGCCGGCGATTGTAGTGTGCGGCGCAATGGCCGACAAGTTGCCGCTGAAATCTGAGGCAGAACGGCACCGTGAGCATGCGCTCACTGTCTGCCGAGATGCTTTCGTGCTTCGGAACTGGTGTGCGCGGCCTGTCGCAATCCTGCTGCGGATACGGTGTCGAACCAATGCCCGACCGCGGCGCGCTGCTCCGCGTTGTAGTGCAGGCCCAGCTTGGTCCGGCGCCACAACACGTCGTCGGCGGTCTGGGCCCACTCGACCAGGCGCAGGTAACGCAGTTCGGCCTCGTAGAGGTCCGGAGCGATCTCCTGGCCCAGGTCGGCGCGGCCGGTCACGCCGTCGAGCAGCTCGCGGACGCGGCTGCCGTACTGGCGGGCCCAGCGGCGGGCCAGCGGCAGATCCATCCACGGATGGCGCTGGCGCAGGACGGAGACGAAGCGGGCCAGGTCGGCATCGGGCTGCTGCGGTTGATCGACCCAGCCGGAAAGGTCGCCGCCGGGCAGGCTGGCCGTGCGGGTCCACGCGTCGCGCGACTCGCCCAGCAGGTCGCCGACCTCGTCTGCCGCTTCCTCGGCCAGCTTGCGAAAGGTGGTCAGCTTGCCGCCCCAGACGGTCAGCAGCGGCGCCCCCTGGCGCTGCACCTCCAGGAAGTAGTCCCGCGTGACCGCCGCCGGGTTGCCGGCTGCGTCGTCCAGCAGCGGGCGAACGCCGACGAAGCTCCAGACCACGTCGGCCGGCTCGACCGGGCGGCGGAAGTAGCGGCTCACCTCGCGGCAGAGGTACTCGACCTCTCGCGACTGCACGCGCGCCTGCTCGGGCGTGCCGCGCAGCTCGGTGTCCGTCGTGCCGATCAGCGTGTAGCGGCCCTCGTAGGGAATGGCGAAGATCACCCGCCGGTCGCTGCCCTGGAAGATGTAGGCGTGGTCGTGCTCGAAGCGGGCCGGCACGACGATGTGGCTGCCCTGCACCAGGCGCAGCTGGCGCTTGGCCAGCGGCTCGCCGTCGGCCGCGCGCACATAGGTGCGCAGGAAGGCTTCGGCCCAGGGGCCGGCCGCGTTCACCAGCGCCCGGGCCTTGACCACCACCTCGTGGCCGTCGCGGCGCTGCAGCCGCGCATGCCAGCCCGAGGGCATGCGCACGGCCTCCATGCAGCGCGCGCGCGGCAGGATGGAGGCACCGCGCTCGGCCGCGTCCAATGCGCACAGCACCACCAGCCGCGCGTCGTCCACCCAGCCGTCGGAGTACACGAAGCCGCGCTTGTACTGCGGCTGCAACGAGGCGCCCAACGCGTGGTCGCGCAGGTTCACCACCTCGGTGCCGGGCAGCCAGTCGCGCGGCGCCAGGTGGTCGTAGAGGAAGAGGCCGGCGCGGATCATCCACTCCGGCCGCATCGAGGGGTCGTGCGGCATCACGAAGCGTAGCGAGCGCATGATGTGCGGCGCGCTGCGCAGCAGCACCTCACGCTCGGCCAGGGCCTTGCGCACAAGCTTGAACTCGCCGTACTCCAGGTAGCGCAGGCCGCCGTGGATCAGCTTGGAGGCGGCCGAGGATGTGTGCTGCCCCAGGTCGTCCTGTTCGGCCAGCACGACGCGCCAGCCGCGGCCGGCGAGGTCGCGTGCGATGCCGCAACCGTTGATGCCGCCACCGACGACCAGCACGTCGCAATCGATGGCACCGGGCGCGGTTTCTGCGGCGCTGGCGCCGGCGGGTGAGGACTGCTGATCGTTCACAAGGGAAAGGGCCGGAAGGACGGGCCGGAAGGCGCGCCGGCGCGGATTCGTTGTCTCGTTGTCGTGGCCCCGCAGGGAACGCTGGTTGCCGCAGGAGGCAGCGCACTGTACCGAAGCGCCCTCGGCTGTGTACAGGGGCGCCCCCGTTTGTCGGGTGGACGCCCGGCGACACACTGGCGGCCCATGCACATGGAGCACACATGAGTTACCTGCTCGCCCTGGACCAGGGCACCTCCAGCTCGCGCAGCATCGTCTTCGACGCCGAGGGCCGGCTGGTCGCGATGTCCCAACGCGAGCTGCGCCAGATCTACCCCCAGCCCGGCTGGGTGGAACACGACGCGCTGGAGATCTGGCAGTCGCAGCAGGCCACCGCGCGGGAGGCCCTGTCCAGCGCCGGCCTGAAGCCGTCCGACCTGACGGCCGTGGGGCTGAGCAACCAGCGCGAGACCACCGTGCTGTGGCGGCGTGACACCGGCCAGCCCATCGCCAACGCCATCGTCTGGCAGGACCGCCGCACCGAGCCCTTCTGCGCCGAGTTGCGCGAGCGCGGCCTGGAGGACCTGGTCCGGCGCAGGACGGGCCTGGTGATCGACGCCTATTTCTCCGCCACCAAGCTGCGCTGGCTGCTGGACCACGTTCCCGGCGCCCGCGCGCAGGCCGAGCGCGGCGAGCTCGCCTTCGGCACCATCGACAGCTGGTTGCTGTGGCAGCTGACCGCCGGACGGGTGCACGCCACCGATGTCAGCAATGCCGCGCGCACCATGCTCTTCGACATCCACACCAACGACTGGGACGCCGAGCTGCTGCAGGCACTGGACATCCCGCGCGCCGTGCTGCCGCAGGTCCATCCGTCCAGCCACGTCTATGGCGAGACCGGCGCCGCGCTGTTCGGCGAGCAGGCCTCGGTGCCCATAGGCGGCGTGGCCGGCGACCAGCAGGCCGCCCTCTTCGGCCAGGCCTGCTTCACGCCGGGGCTGGCGAAGAACACCTACGGCACCGGCTGCTTCATGCTGATGCACACCGGCGCGCAGGCCCAGCGTTCGACCAACGGGCTGCTGACCACATCCGCCGCCCAGGTCGACCCGCAGCCGCAGTACGCGCTGGAAGGCGGCGTCTTCATCGGCGGCGCAGTCGTGCAGTGGCTGCGCGACGGTCTGCGCGCGATCCACGCCAGCAGCGAAGTGGAAGCACTGGCGCAGAGCGTGCCCGATGCCGGCGGGGTGCTCTTCGTGCCGGCCTTCACCGGACTGGGCGCGCCCTACTGGCAGCCCGATGCGCGCGGCGCCATCGTCGGACTGACGCGCGGCTCCAGCGCCGCGCACATCGCCCGCGCAGCGCTGGAGAGCATCGCCTTCCAGAGCGCTGCCTTGCTGCAGGCGATGAGCCGCGACGCCGCGAGCGGCGCAGCCGCGCGCGTGACCGAGCTGCGCGTGGATGGCGGCGCCTGTGTCAACAACCTGCTGATGCAGTTCCAGGCCGATCTGCTGGGCATCCCCGTCGTGCGGCCGGCCGTCGTGGAGACCACGGCGCTGGGCGCGGCCTATCTCGCCGGCCTGGCCACCGGGGTGTGGAAGAACCTGGACGAACTCAGCGCGCAGTGGCGGGCCGAACGCCGCTTCCTGCCGACGATGCCGCGCGAGCGCGCCGCCGAGCACATGGCGCGCTGGGAACACGCGGTGCGCCAGGCCACGCTGCCGGCCTGAGCCGGCCCGCGAAATTCAAACGCCGGTTCGAAAGCCGGACGGCCTCCAGGCGTGCGCCGCGCCGACCGTCCGGCAGCCAGCGCCTACCGCTCGGCAAACGAAGACGGCCTGGCAACTCCTTCACGCTAGTCGTTGTTGCGTTGCAGCACGACAATGCGCCGGAAACCGAATTCAGCGATAACCGCGGATCCCCGCATTACCGGGAAACGAGGCCCGTTTGAAACACCCGACGCCCGCGCCGGCCGACGCCGCCGACTCGCAACACGACTCCCGCAGCTGGCTGCACACCGGCGACGCGGGGCTGGACGGCACGCTGGAGGCCCTGCCCCACGAGGTCGACCCGACCAGCCTGCGCGTACGCGTGCTGCGCGACACCTGCAAGCGTGCGCGCCTGGGCGGACCGCTCTACCTGCTGCTGTGGCTGACCATCTGCGGCCTGTCCGGCTTCCTCGCCCGGCAGCCGGTGTTCGTGCTGGCCAACGCGGCCCTGCTGGCGGCCGTGGCGGTGGCCCGCATGGCGCTGTTCCGCCGCATCGACCGCCTGCTGCCCGAGCGCCACGCCCTGGCCAACCTCCTGGCGATCGCCAGCACGCTGACCAATGCGCTGCACTGGGGCGTGCTGACGGCCACCGCCGGCATCTGGCCGGCGATGCACGTGATCGAGCCCTACATGGTGCTCGCCGTCGTCGGCCTGACCATGGGCGGCAGCATGGGACTGGCCATCCATCCGACCATCCGCGTGCTCTTCCCGGTGGCCATCGTCTCGCCGCTGGCGGTCACCCTGCCCTTCTTCTTCAGCCCGCAGCGGGCGTTGGTGGCCGCGCTGGGCGTGATCTTCGCGATCTACGTCGTGATGGTCTCGCGCATGCTGCTGCAGGACTACTGGCGGCTGCTGACCGCCAGCGCCCTGCTCAAGCGCCGCGCCCACGAACTGGGCGAACTCAGCCTGACCGACAGCCTCACCGGGCTGCGCAACCGCCTGTACTTCGACCGCCAGTACAAGACGGAGTGGCAGCGCGCCTGCCGCCAGGGCAAGCCCATCGCGCTGCTGATGCTGGACCTGGACCACTTCAAGGCCCTGAACGACAGCCACGGCCACCCCTTCGGCGACGAATGCCTGCGCGCCGTGGCCCAGCTGCTGGCGCTGGAGATCCAGCGCACGGGCGATGTCTGCGCCCGCTTCGGCGGCGAGGAGTTCATCGTGATGCTGGTGGACACCGACGCCGAAGGCGCGATGGCCGTGGCCGAACGGCTGCTGGACGGCCTGCGCGGGATCGACCTGCGGGCCGGTCACCAGCGCGTGCACCTGACGGCCAGCATCGGCGTGGCCAGCACCTGGCCGCTGCACCCCCTGCACGGCCAGCGCCTGATCCAGCAGGCCGACGAGGCGCTCTACCGTGCCAAGCGCGCCGGGCGCGACCGGGCCGTGGGTCTGGACACGCGCACCGAGGCCGTCCCGGCCTGAGGCGGAAAAGCGATCAGCCTGCGAGGACGGCTGCCAGGGCCTGCGCGGTGCGGTCCACGTTGTTGGCGTTGAGTCCCGCCACGCACATGCGGCCGGAGCGCACCAGGTAGACGCCGTGCCGCTCGCGCAGCAGGTCCACCTGCTGCGCGCTCAGGCCGGTGTAGCTGAACATGCCGCGCTGGGTGACGAAGTAGCTGAAGTCACGCCCCGGCACGCGCTGCACCAGGCCGTCGTGCAGGCGGCGGCGCATCTGCTGGATGCGGCCGCGCATGGCGCCCAGCTCATCGGCCCACTGCGCCTGCAGCTCGGGCGTGCCCAGCACGCGGGCGACGATCTGGCTGCCATGGGTAGGCGGGCTGGAGTAGTTGCGGCGCACGGTGGCCATCAGCTGGCCGGTGACCAGGTCCGCCTGCGCCTTGTCCGGGCAGACGACGCTCAAGCCGCCGACGCGCTCGCCGTACAGCGAGAAGCTCTTGGAGAAGGAATTTGCGACGAAGAAACTGACGCCGGCGTCGGCCAGCGCACGCAAGGCGTGGGCATCCTCGTCCAGGCCGTCGCCGAAGCCCTGGTAGGCGATGTCCAGGAAGGGCAGCAGGCCGCGCTCGGCGATCAGCGGGATCAGCTGGCCCCACTGCTCGCGCGTCAGGTCCACGCCGGTCGGGTTGTGGCAGCAGGCATGCAGCAGCACGATGCTTCCGGCGGGCAGCTTGCGCAGCGCGTCGAGCATGGCGTCGAACTTCAGGCCGCCGGTGGCCGCGTCGTAGTACGGATAGGTGTGCACCGGGAAGCCGGCGCCCTCGAACATCGCGCGGTGGTTGTCCCAGGTCGGGTCGCTGACCCACACCTGCGCATCCGGGAAATAGCGCCTGAGGAAGTCCCCGCCCACCTTCAGCGCACCGGAGCCGCCGATGGTCTGGATGGTGGCGATGCGCCCGCCGCTCACGGCGGGGTGGCCGGCGCCGAACAGCAGCTGCTGCACGGCCTGGCGATAGGCCGGGTTGCCGGTCATCGGCAGGTAGCCCTTGGGGCCGATGTTCTGCAGCAGCGCCGTCTCGGCCGCACGCACCGCGTTCATCACCGGCAGGCGGCCTTCCTCGTCGAAGTAGATGCCGATGCTCAGGTTGATCTTGTCTGCGCGCGCGTCCCGCTGGAAGTCCTCGTTCAGCGTGAGGATGGGGTCGCCCGGATAGGGATCGACGTGGCGGAAATCGACGGTGGGCATGGCGGCGCTCCTGTTGCGAGGCGGCGATTATCCGCGCCCCGCAGGAGCCGCCCGCCTCAGGCGGCCAAGGCCTTCTCGACGTCCTCGGCCAGGCTCTTGGGCGTGTCGGTGGGTGCGTAGCGCGAGATCACCTGGCCGTCCTTGCCGATCAGGAACTTGGTGAAGTTCCACTTGATGGCCTTGGTGCCCAGGATGCCCGGCGCCTCCTGCACCAGCCACTTGTACAGCGGATGGGCGTTCGGGCCGTTGACGTCGATCTTCTCGAACATCGGGAAGCTGACGCCGTAGTTCAGCTGGCAGAAGGAGGCGATCTCGTCGTTGCTGCCCGGGTCCTGCGAGCCGAACTGGTTGCATGGGAAGCCGACGATCACCAGGCCCTTGGGACCGTAGGTCTGCCACAGCTTTTCCAGGCCCTCGAACTGCGGCGTGAAGCCGCACTTGCTGGCGGTGTTGACGATCAGCAGCGCCTTGCCGCGGTAGTCGGACAGGGCGACCTCCTGGCCGGTGATGGTCTGGGCTTTGAAGTCGTAGACGGAGGTCATGGTGCGGTCGCTCGGTTTGGGATGCGCGATGCTAACCACGCACGCCGCACCCGTCCGCCGCCGGCTACTTGACCCAGGTGTTCATCTGGATGATCGGCAGCAGCACGGCCAGCACGATGACCATCACCACCAGGCCCATGACGACGATGAGCAGGGGCTCGAGGATGGTGGCCAGCGCCATCGCGCGGCGCTGCACCTCGGTGCTCTGCTGGGTGGCCGCTCGCTGCAGCATCTCGGGCAAGCGGCCGGTCTGCTCGCCCAGGCGGGCGAACATCGGCAGCAGGCCGGGGAAGCGCTTCTTGGCGCCGATGGCCGATGCCAGCGGCGCGCCTTCGCGCACCTGCACCAGCGCCTCCATCGCGTCGGCGCGCATCGCGCGGTTGTTCAGCGTCTCGGCCGCGGCCTGCAAGGCCTTGAGGATGGGCACGCCGGCGCCGGCGAGCATGGCCAGCGTGCCGGCGAAACGCGCCGCGTTGTAGCCGCGGGCGAGCCTGCCGATGATGGGCAGGTCCAGCCAGCGCGCGTCGAAGCCCTTGCGGAATTCCTCGTTGCGCCGCGCGTACATCAGCGTCGTGATGCCGCCGGCGAGCAGCAGCGCGACCAGCCAGCCCCAGCCACGCACGAAGGCGCTGATGGCCAGCATCATCTCGGTCAGGAAGGGCAGCTTGTGCTTGCCGCCGGCGAAGACCTGGGCCACCTGCGGCACCACGTAGGTGACGAGGAAGGTCACGATGACGATGGCGACGAGCGAGACGATGGCCGGATAGAGTGCCGCGCCGATCAGCTTGGAGCGCAGTGCCTGGCGCTCCTCCAGGTCGTCGGCGAGCTTCTCCAGCACCATGCCGAGCTGGCCGCTCTGCTCGCCGGCGGCGACCACCGCGCGGTAGACGTCGTCGAACTCGCGCGGCGCGGAGCCCAGGGCCTTGGCGAAGCTGGAGCCGGCGTTGACCTCGGAGCGCAGGTGGGCGATGAGTTCGCGCTGGCGCTGGTCCTCGGACTCGTCGGCCAGCGCGGTCAGCGCACGCTCCAGCGGCAGGCTGGAGGTCACCAGGCCCGCGAGCTGGCGCGTCCACACCGCCAGTGCGGTGGAACTGAAGGCCTTGCGGCGGCCGACCTGCCCGCCGCCCATGGTCGCCTGCACGTCCACCTGCTTGACCTGCAGCGGCACCAGGTGCTGCTGGCGCAGCTGGGCGCGTGCGGCACGGGCGTTGTCGGCATCGACCAGGCCCGTCTTGGAATGACCGGCGGCGTCCAGGGCCTCGAAGCGGAAGGCGGGCATGGCTGCTCGTGCGACGGGTTCAGTCGCGCGTGACGCGCAGCAGCTCTTCCAGCGAGGTCACGCCCTCGCCGACCAGGCGCTCGCCGTCCTCGCGCATCGTCTTCATGCCGGCCTGCTCCGCAGCGACGAACAGGCGCGACTCTGCCGAGCGGCTGTGGATCAGCGCGCGGATCTGCTCGTCGGCCACCATCAGCTCGTAGACGCCGGTGCGGCCCTTGTAGCCACTGTTGCCGCAATGCTCGCAGCCCACCGGATGCCAGCGGCCGTTGCCGTCCTGGCGCTTGCAGTGGCTGCACAGCTTGCGCACCAGGCGCTGGGCCAGCACGCCCAGCAGCGAGGACGACAGCAGGAAGGGCTCGACGCCCATGTCGGTGAGCCGGGTGACGGCCGAGGGCGCGTCGTTGGTGTGCAGCGTGGCCAGCACCAAGTGGCCGGTGAGCGAGGCCTGGATGGCGATCTGCGCGGTCTCGAAGTCGCGGATCTCGCCGATCATGATCACGTCCGGGTCCTGGCGCAGGATGGCGCGCAGGGCCTTGGCGAAGGTGAGCTCGATCTTCGCGTTGACCTGGGTCTGGCCGATGCCGGTGAGTTCGTATTCGACCGGGTCCTCCACCGTGAGCACGTTGGTCGTGCTGGTGTCGACGCGGCCCAGGCTGGCGTAGAGCGTGGTCGTCTTGCCCGAACCGGTGGGCCCGGTGACCAGCACGATGCCGTGGGGCTGCTGCACCAGGCGGTTGAAGCGGTCCAGCGTGTCGCCGCTCATGCCCAGGCCTTCGAGCGTGAACTTGGCCTCGCCCTTGTCCAGCAGGCGCAGCACGGCGCGTTCGCCGTGGGCCGAGGGCAAGGTCGACACCCGCACGTCCACCGCGCGGCCGCCGATGCGCAGCGAGATGCGGCCGTCCTGCGGCAGGCGTTTCTCGGCGATGTCCAGCTCGGCCATGATCTTCAGGCGCGAGATCAGCGCCGCGTGCAGCGCCTTGTTGGGCTGCACCACGGTGCGCAAGGTGCCGTCGACGCGGAAGCGCACGGCCGAGGAGCGCTCGTAGGGCTCGATGTGGATGTCCGATGCGCCGTCCTGCGCCGCCTGCGTGAGCAGGGCGTTGAGCATGCGGATGATGGGCGCGTCGTTGGCGGACTCCAGCAGGTCTTCCACCGCCGGCAGCTCCTGCATCATCTTCGACAGGTCGACCGCGCTCTCCACCTCGCCCACCACCGCCGCCGCGCTGCCTTCGCCGCCGGCATAGGCCACGGAGATGCGCTGGGCCAGGGCCTCGGAGCGTTCGCGCTCCACCGCGTCGACGCGATGCAGGCGCATCACCTCGGACAGCACGTTCATGTCGGGCGTCTCGCCCAGCCACAGCGTGGCCTGCTGGCCGTCGTCCTCCAGCAGCAGCGTGTGGGCCTTGGCGAAGGCGTAGGGCAGCGGGTGGCGCGCGCTCATCGCTGGGGCCTCAGGGCTTGACGGGCGTGGGCACGGCGGCGTCCGAGGCCGCGGGCGCGGGCGGCACCGCCTTGGACGGCAGGCGTGGTGCCGGGTCGGCCGGCATGCCCGGCGTCGGCGCGGCATTGCGGATGGGCGCCGGGACGGTCTGCACCGGCACCGGGACGGACGCGGGCGGCACGCCCAGCGAGTCGGTGGTGCGCAGCGAAGGCAGCACGGGCACGTCGCCCACGGGCACGAGCTCGATCCCGGTAGGCTGCATCGCGGCCTGGCCCGAACGGATGACCTCGTAGCGGTCCAGTGTCACGTTGTTGGCCGCCTGCTGGTCACGCAGCACGACGGGGCGCAGGAAGACCATCAGGTTGGTCTTGCCGCGGCTGCGGTTGTCGCTGCGGAAGAGGTTGCCGACCACCGGCAGGTCGCCCAGCAGCGGCACTTGCTCGCGGCCGGCGCTGTAGCTGTCCTTCAGCAGGCCGCCGAGCACCAGGACCTGGCCGTCGTCGACCACCACGGTGGTCTCGATCGAGCTCTTGTTGGTGGTCGGGCCGTTGGTGGAGGACGTCGTACCGGAGACCACGCTGGAGTTCTCCTGGTAGATCGTCATGCGAATGGTGCCGTTCTCGCCGATCTGCGGCTTCACGCGCAGCGTGATACCCACGTCCTTGCGCTCGACCGTGGTGAAGGGATTCACGCTGCCGGAGCTGCTGTTGTTGCTGGTGTACTGGCCGGTGACGAAGGGCACGTTCTGGCCGATCGTGATCTTGGCTTCCTCGTTGTCCAGCGAAACCAGGTTGGGCGTCGACAGAACGTTGGAGTCCGTCTTCGTCTGCAGGAAAGTGGCCAGCGCCGCCAGCGAATAGGCGTTGTTGCCGTAGCGCTTCAGGATGCCGATGTTCAGGCCGCCGCCCAGGCTCAGGCCGCTGGCGTTCTGGGTGGCGAGCGCCGTGCTGAGGTCGAGGATGTTGGAGGTGCCGCTGGTGAAGTTGGTGCCCCCGGCGACGCCGTACTTGCCGCCGTTCGCGCCCTGCCACTGGAAGCCGTACTCCGCCGCCTTGGTCGCGTCCATCTCGACGATCATCGTCTCGACGTAGATCTGCGCGCGACGCGAGTCGAGCTGGTCGATCACCGCGCGCAGCTGGCGGTACAGCGCCTCGCTGGCCGTGATGATGAGCGAGTTGCTGGCCGGGTCGGCCTGGATGAAGCCACCGGTGGACGGTGCGGCCGAGCCCTGCACCGGCGCGGTCGACTGGGTCGATGCGCCGCTCGTGCCGCCGCTGCCCGCGGCCGCGCTGTTGCTCGCGCCCAGGCCGGACGCCATGTTGGTGGAAGCCGGCGACGCGGACACCGAGCCGCCACCGGAGCCGCCGCCCGCGCTGCCGGTGCCGGCACGCGCGTCGGCGCTGAACGAGGCGCGCAGCACCGTGGCCAGCTTGGTGGCGTCGGCGTTCTTCAGGTAGACGACATAGATGCCGCTGCCGCCCATGCCGTTCTGGCCCGGGCGGTCGAGCTTGTCGGCCACCGCACGCACCAGCGACAGCCGGGCCGGGTTGGGCGCGCGCACCAGCAGGCTGTTGGAGCGGGGGTCGGCCAGCACGGTCACCGACTGCGCGCCGCCCGTGCCGCCGGCACCGCCGGCTGCCGCGCCGGAACCGCCGCCGCTGTCGGCGAAGCGCTGCACCAGGGCTGCGACGTCGGAGGCGATGGCGTACTTCAGCGGGATCACCTCCAGGTCGGTGGACGACGGGACGTCCATCGCCGCGATGATCTTGGAGATGCGCTGCAGGTTGTCGGCGTAGTCGGTGATGACCAGGCTGTTGTTGCCAGAGTTGGCGTTGATGGTGTTGTTGGGGCTGATCAGCGGGCGCAGCACCGTCACCAGGTTGTTCGCGTTCTCGTGCTGCAGGCGGAAGATCTGCGTCATCACCTGGTCGCCGCTGCGCGGCACGGCGCCGGCGGCCACGGTGCCGGTCTGCAACTTGGCCTCGGCCTCGGGCACCACCTTCAGCAGGCCGGCGACCTCCACCACGGTGAAGCCCTGGCCGCGCAGCGCGGCGAGGAAGTTCAGGTAGGCCTCGCGCTGGGTCAGGGGCTGCTCGCTATAGAGCGTGATCGTGCCCTTCACGCGCGGGTCGACGATGATCTGCTGGTCCAGGATGGCGGCCATCGCGCGGGCCACGCCCTCGATCTCGGCGTTGACGAAGTTCAGCGTGACGTTGGCCTGCTGCTGGCGCGCGGGCGCGGCCTTCTTGGCGGGCTGGACGGCGGAAGCCGGCGCGGCAGACAGCAGGACGGCGGACAGGCCCAGCGGAGGAAGCGCCTGGCTCAGGGCCAGGGCCGACAGGACCAGGGCGCGCGGATGCAGCTTGTGGTTGCGTCTCATGGTTGTCACCCGATGGTGATGATGGAGCGGTCGCCGTGGCGCCGTCCGATGATGTTGAGCAGGTTGTCCAGCGCGCTGCGCTGGGCCTCTGCCGCGGTGGCCTCGCCGGTGAACTTGATGCCCGACTGGCCCCAGGTGCCCGAGCCCTGCAGCTGCAAGGCACCGTCGTCGGTCTGCAGGCTCAGGATGGCCGGCGCCTCGGGCGTGCTGCCGCGCAGGCTCAGGCGGTAGCTGCCCAGGCGATCGAGCGTGGTCACGCGGGAGGACACGTCCTGCAGCACCAGCTCGGCGCTGCCGGTCACGTGCCAGCTGCCCTGGACCCAGTCGATGTTCAGGTCGCTGGTGGCCAGGCGCATCGCGCCGCCCAGGTCCAGCGTGTTCCAGGGTGTGCCCAGGCCGGACAACCAGGCCGCGGGCCAGCGGCCCAGCCAGTCGGAGCCGCCCTGCACGCTGGTGCTGACGCGGCCCAGGCCGGGCTTGATCAGCAGCACGGCCTCGCCGTTGAGGCAGCAGGCCTGGGTGAAGCCCAGGCGCAGGCCCAGGCCGGAAGGCTTCAGCGTCCAGGCCAGGCGGCCCGGCAGGGCGCGGGCGTCGCGGCTGCCGGGGCCGGCGGTGAGCACGGCCACCGCGTCGCCGGACCAGATCGTGCCCTGGGCGTCGGCCAGCACGATGCGGCCGTTGCTGGCGCCGGCCAGGCCATCGGCCAGCCAGGCCGCGGGGGCGAAGGCGACGACACCGACGACACCGCCCAGCACGCCGCCCCAGATCGCCCAGCGGCGACCGGCGGCGCGCACGCGCTCCCAACGCGCGACCTCGAGCGTGGATTCGAGCCAGCGGGTGGTGGAGCCGCCGAGCTTGCTGTTGAGCCGGCTGCCGCCGATGTCGGCGCGGCGCGCTCGTTTGCCGGGCAGCAGGCGGGTCAGGGCGTTGGCCATGGTTGCGCTCCTCAGAGTCCGACGGCCAGGCCCAGCACCAGGGTGCCGTCGTAGCCCTGCGCCGCATTGCGCAGCAGTTTGGCCTCCAGCGGCCGCGCACGTGCACCGGCACGGATCTCGGCCAGGAAGGCGGTGAATTCGGCGCCGGGGATGCCTTGCAGCGTCACGGTGGCGCGGTCGCCGTCCATCTGCAGCCTGGCCTTGTCGCCCAGGCGCCTGACGGCCGCGTTGAGCGCGGCCACGGCCTGCGCAGGCGGCAGCCGCGGCTGCTGGCCGAGGCCGCGGGCCTCGTCGGCCAGGCGGCGCATCTCGTCGAACTGCGCATCGACCACCTGCTGCTTGGCCGGCGCCTCGCGCAGGGTCTTCAGGGCCGGCGAGATCAGCAACAGCCAGCCGACGACGATGCCGACGGCCCAGGCCATGACGGCCAGCGCGAGGCGCTCGCGCGGGGCGAACTGCAGCCAGCGCGCGCGCAGCGGAGCAGCCCAGGCGGGGCCGGAAGCGGGCGTGGCGGGTACGGCACTCATGGTCTTCCTTCCACGATGTCCGGGCTCACGAACGCCGGTCACGCATCAGCGTGATGCGGTCGTCCTTGGATTCGACCTTCCAGCCGGCCGCTTCCAGCGCGGAGCGGAACTGCTCCAGCTGGCCCGGGTTCCAGTCGGGAACGGAGAAGGTCAGGCTGCCGGACTCGTACTGCAGGCCCTGCACGGGCTGGCCCTGGGGCCAGGCACTGGCGGCCACCTGCAGCATGGGCTCGAAGTCCTCGTCGCCGGCGCGGCCGGCGGCGGCGCGCAGCGTCTCGTTGGCGCGGCGCATCTGGGCCGGCGCGTCGAGGACGCCCGCGGCCGGGATGTCCTTGTGGGTCTCGCGCAGCAGGGTGACCATGGCCTGCTGCTTGGCGCGCAGCGCGGCGTCGACCTCCCAGGCGCGCAGGTTCAGGCCGACCACCTGCACCGCGACCAGCAGGCCCAGGCCCCAGCGCACCGGACGCCAGTCCGGGCTCACGAAGCGGCGCCAGCGGTCGGTCAGCACGGCCAGGCCGCGATGGCTGGGCGCGAGGTCGAACTGGCGCAGGTCCCACAGCGAACGGGCGGCCTGCAGCAGGTGCTCGGCCTCGGTCTGCAGGGTCACCGGCGCGCCCAGCCAGCGTTCGGCCGGAGCGGCCACGGCAGGGGTGGCGAAGAAGCGGGCGGTGGGCGGCAGCGCGTCGGGCAACAGCGCGCGCGCGGCGCCGCCCTTGGCCGGCCAGGTGGCCACGCCGTCTCGCGTGGACCAGCTCAGCTGAATGGTGGGCTGCAGCTCGTCGCGATCGTCCGGCGCCTGGGTGAAGTAGCCGCTGGGGGGATCGTCCGGCCAGATCGCAGGGACGATGCGGTCCACCGGCAGGCCGGCCTTCTCCAGCGCGGCGATGCGCTCGGACAGCGGTGCCAGCCGGGTGGCGGCCACCCAGGTCTGTTCGCCGGCCTTGGCCTGGGGCGCCAGCGCCAGGTGCAGCAGGCCCGGGTCGTCGAGCAGCGCTTCTTCCAGGATGCCGGCCAGCGCGGCACGCAGGCGCGCGCCGCTGGCCTTGGGCATCTGCAGGCGATGCCAGCTGACCTCGGTGACCGGCAGCACGGCGATCACGGTGTCGGCACGCGGCAGCAGCGACGGCAGGGCCGCGCCGTGGCGCTGCACATTGACGCCGTCGGACGTCAGCACGTAGGTGATCTCGTCGCCGATGCGCTCGCGCAGCGCGGCCTCGACGGCCTCGGGCGATCCGGCGGCGTCGGTCTCGTCGGCTGCCGGCGGCGGCGCCGAACGGCGCGCGGGCGCCGGCAATTGCAGGATCAGGGTACTCATGCCATACGGAAGCCGCCCGGCTCGACGGTCGATGAAGCCGCTCGACTCTTGGGTCCAGCGGCGGCGGCGCTGCGGAAGGTTCGGTCCATTGTAGGAGGGGGGTCTTCAGCCGGCGGCCACTTAACACGAGGGCCGCGTAAACACCGATCAGCGCTGTGGCGTAGGCGCTGCGGAACTTTCGAGCCCGGCACTGCGCTCCTGCTGCAGGGTAATGATGTCCAGCAGCCGGCGTTCCACCAAATAGCGCTGGTCGACGACCCGATCTTCGAGCCGTATGCGGCCGCGCAGCTCGAAGTAGTTGCTGGACACGCCCGCGCGGTCGGGGCTGATGGGCGTGCGCAGGTTGAGGATGGTGACGGCGTCCTGGGCGTCTTGCAGCGGCTTGTTCTGCCTCACCTGCACCAGCCGCTCCGCACCGGCCAGGTCCAGGCCCGGGATGACGGCCGCGATGACTTCCTTGCGCGCGGTGTTCAGGTTGATCGGGGTGCTCTGGGGCAGCAGGATCACAAAAGGTTTCAACTTGTCGACGGTATAGCGATCCACGCCCAGCCAGGTCAGCTGCGCGATGGTCTCCGGCATCAGCGGCGGGTTGCTGGACAGCTGCGGCAGGCCGGCGCCTTGCGGCGGGCCGCCGCCGGAGCCGCCGGCCGGGCCGATGCTCGAAGCCAGCACGCTTTGCTGGATGCTGACCGCCAGGGTGCTGGCCAGGGCCGGCGCCACGCCGATGAAATCGAACAGGCGCGCGAGGATCTGCACGTCGTCTGTCGACACCTGGCCGTTGGCGTCGACGAGGTTGCGCAGGTTGTAGCGCGACTGCATGTCGGTCACGACGCCGGAGAGGAAGGCCTCGGGTCCGTCGTCGGTGTTCTGCTTGTCGGCGGCCAGGAAGCTGGACAGGCGCGACTCCATCAGCGGCGTGGCCCAGGGCTCGCCGAAGTGGTCCGGGCCGCCGTTCTTGGCGTCCTCGCGCAGGATCAGGCGCGTGAAGTCCAGCGCACCCACCAGCAGCCAGCGCGATTCCGTGCGCGAGCGCTCGGCCGCCTCGACCTGCACCGCCCGCCACTGCTGCCACATCATCCCCGCGCCGAGGGTGGCCACCAGCGCCACGATGATCAGCGCGGTCAGCAGCGCGGCACCGCGCCGGTGCCTGCTGGGGAAGACGGGGCGGCGCGGCGTCATTGGGTGGCGACGAGGAAGTCGCGGGTCAAGGTGCCGGTCCAGCCGCTGCCTTCGGCCAGCGTCAGCACGACGCGCACGCCGCTGGGGAGGACCTGGCGCTGGATGGTGGCCTGGGGGGACGGCTGCCCGGGCACGGAAGCCGCGCTGGCGGCTGCGGGCGCATTGACCAGCGTGGCGCTCGACTGCGAGTTCGTCCAGGCCCCGCCGCGGAAGAAGTACACCTGCCACCCGGCCACGCCCTCCATCGCGCGCAGCTGGCCGGGCTCGTTGCCCAGAAACTGCAGCGAACGCATCCAGGCCTCGCGCAGGTCGGTCGAGCCGGTATAGGGCGGCGAGGCCCAGCGCTGCCAGACCCCGCTGCGCAGCGACCAGACCACCAGTTGCACCCCGTTCGGGCTGCGCCGCGTCAGGCGCAGCGAGGCGCCGTCGAAGCGCAGCGCGTCGACCATCTGGGTGTCGATCAGTTCGGCCAGGTCGGAGTCCAGCTGGCTGGCCACCGTCTGCAGCCTCAGCGTCGCGGTGAGCCGCGTCTGGGCCACCTCGCGCGTGCGCACCATCGCATCCACGCCCTGCCAGGCCATCACGGCAATGAGGGACATGATCAGCAGGGCGATCAGCACCTCGATCAGCGTGAAGCCCCGGCGGACGGTCGGACGCATGGCGGCTCAGTACCTTGGCAGGATGGTCGTCAGCGTCACCACCGGCAGCCCGCCGTCGTCCAGCATCTGGACGTCGATGCGCCGGAAGTTGGGATTCGGCGTCGGCCGCACCGACACCTTGCCCTCGAGCGCGATGCCGATCTGCTCGCAGGAGAAGCGGCTGTCGCCGAAGCCGGGAAAGACGCGCAGCAGCTTCATGTTGACCAGCTGGTTCTCGGCGCACCACTGGGCGACGGTGACATTGGCCAGGCGCTGTGCGTTGTTGGTCAGGGCGCCCGCGGCCTTGAGGCCGGCGGCCA
>SCTQ01000186.1 GCA_004322345.1 Aquabacterium sp.
GACATGGTGCTGCTGTATCCGCAGCCGACCATCGTCAACAAGGTGGTCTTCATCTCGATGAACGAGCGCGCCAAGGCCTTGGCCGAACTGCTGGCCTCCGATGCGCAGCTTCAAGGCGTGGCCATCGAGTACGGCTTCCGCGTCGCCGACGCCCAGCGCTTCGCCGAGGCGGTCAAGCCCACCGGGCTGGCGATCCAGCCCCGCATCACGCAGGTGGTGGACCCGCCGTCCTTCGAGCTGATGGGCGAGATGATCGAGGTGGTCACAGGGGAGATGGCGCAGTGAGGATGACGAAAGGAACGATGACCTGGGTGTGGACGCTCGGCCTGGCGCTGCTGCTGGCCGCCTGCGGCCGCGACGAACAGGCGGGTGCCGTGCACGGCAAGGTCGCGGACGCGGCCGATGCCGGGCCGGCGTTCACCGTGCTCGCCACCAGCGACCTGCGCGATGCCCAGCCGCTGGAGGACATGGTGCGCAAGGCCACCGGCGTGAACCTGAAGTTCCGCTTCGGCGGCACGATGGAGAGCACCGAGGCCGTGCTGACCGGCCAGGCCAAGGCCGACGCCGCCTGGTTCGCCAACGCCAAGTACCTGCTGTCCGATGCGCAAGGCCAGTCCCGCGTGAAGCTGCAGGAGAAGATCATGCTGTCGCCCATCGCCGTGGGTGTCAGCGAGTCCGCCGCGAAGACGCTGGGCTGGGCCGACCCGGCCGTCGCGGCCAAGGTCGGCTGGAAGCAGGTGACGCAGGCGGCGCGCGACGGCAAGCTGAACTACGCGCTGTCCAACCCGGCCACCTCCAACCAGGGCTTCATGGCGCTGATGGGCGTGGTGGCCGCCGCCGGCCAGAAGTCCGAGGCGCTGACCGCGGCCGACGTGGACCGCGGCGCCGTTGCCGACTTCCTCAAGGGCTACAAGCTGCCGGGCGACAACTCCACGTATCTGTCCGAGCAGTTCGTCATCCAGCAGGGCGTGAAGGTCAATGCCTTCATCAACTACGAGGGCTGGCTGCTGGGCCTGAACCAGTCGGGCAAGCTGCGCGAGAAGCTGGTGCTGATCTATCCCAACGAGGGCGTGGCCACGGCCGACTACCCCTTCATGCTGCTGGACGAGGCGCGCCGCGCCGACTACCTGAAGGTGGCCGAGTACCTCAAGGGCGAGGAGGCCCAGCTGTGGCTGGCCAGGCAGACGCTGCGCCGCCCGATCAAGCCCGAGTTCGCGGCCAAGGTCGAGAACATCCTGCCCAGGGAAGGCATGCGGGTGGAGCTGCCCTTCTCGCCCGACCGCGGCCTGGCCGACGGGCTGATCGCCGCCTACCTCAACGAGTTCCGCAGGCCCATCGCCAGCACCTTCGTGCTGGACACCAGCGGCAGCATGGAGGGCCACGGCCGGCGCCAGCAGCTGGTGGAGGCCATCCAGTACATCGCCGGCGCGGATGCCTCGCTGACCGGCCGCATCGCCCGCCTGACCGACCGCGAGCGCCTGTGGCTGCAGCCCTTCGCCAACGCACCCTACGGCCTGCGCGGCTTCGAAGTGCCGCCCGCCGTGGCGAACGCGCGCGGCGTGCAAGGCGTGGAGCTGCAGGCCGACAGCCAGGCCAAGCAGAAGGTGCTCGCCGACGTGCGCAACTTCGCCGACGGCCTGCAGATGACCGGCGGCACAGCGCTCTACGATGCCGTCTACGACGCGCTCACTCACATGCTGCGGGAAAAGCAGAAGAACCCGGGCTACCAATACTCGGTGGTCGCCTTCACCGACGGCGAGGCCAACCAGGGGCGCTCGCTGGCGGAGTTCCAACGTGCCTACGCGCAGCTGCCCGAGGACGTGCGCGGCATCCCCGTCTTCATGGTGCTCTTCGGCGAGGCCAACGAGGCCGACCTGCAGGCCCTGGTGCAGACGACGGGTGGCAAGGTCTTCGACGCTCGCAAGGCCTCGCTGTACTCGGTGTTCAAGGACATCCGTGCCTATCAGTAGCAGTAGCGGCAAGGGCGGCAGCCAGGGCCCCGGCCTCGGGCGCATGGCCGCGCGCGT
Organism: Aquabacterium sp.; assembly: GCA_004322345.1. Lineage (GTDB taxonomy): Bacteria > Pseudomonadota > Gammaproteobacteria > Burkholderiales > Burkholderiaceae_C > Aquabacterium. The sequence continues at coordinate 2,028 of SCTQ01000186.1, forward strand.
GCTGGCCTCGCCTGCCAACTGGTGCGGCCTCGGGCTGGCCACGCTGGTGCTGGGCCTCAAGGCCATGGGCCTGGTCGGCTGGCACGGCCTGCCGCTGGCGCTGCTGGGTTATGCGGCCGGCTTCGCCGTCGGCGGCATGTGGATGGGCTTCCCGTCGCCGAACGCGCCGGACTGGGAACTGCTGCAGTTCAGCGACGAGGGCGATGCGCGCGAGGCCATGGAGCGCGCCTTGAGCGGCGTGCGCCGCCTGACCGAATACAACCCGGAGAACCGCATCCCCGCCAGCCTGCAGGCGCGTGTGCTGGAGCTGTGCACCCAGCTCGAGGGCCTGCTGCACCAGTGGGAGCGCTCGCGCGGCTCGCTGTCGCTGCAGGACAGCTTCCACGCGCGGCACATCGCCATCAGCTATCTGCCCGATGCGCTGAACACCTACCTGTCGATCCCTGCGTCCTATGCCACCAGCCGCGTGCTGGAGAACGGCAAGACGGCGCAGGACACTTTCAAGGACACCCTGCTCGAGCTCGACTCCAAGGTGCGCCAGCTGGGCGACGACCTCGCCTCGCAGGACGCCCATGCCTTCCTCGTCCACTCGCAGTTCCTGAAAGAGAAATTCGGCCAGAAATGACCCACCCCCTACGCGCTTCGCGCGCCCCCTCGAGGGGGCGACACCAGCGGCCCGGCCACGCCGGTTCCACGGTGTTCGCTGGGCAATGCAGCCGGCACGCGCCGGTGGAGAAACCGACATGACTGACGCAAGCAAACCGACGCTCGCCGCACCCGAAGCCGGCGCCTTCCGCCTGGAGCCGCCCGAGGTCATCACCCCCGTGCCGGCCGAAGCCAGCCGCGAGGCCGTGCCGCTGAAGCCCGAGGTGCAGGCCCAGGTCGACCAGCAGGTGCTGGCCTTCATCGACGCGCTGGCCAGCGAGGACGTGCAGTCCGAGGCCTTCAAGTCGCGCCTGGACAGCGCCTTCACGCTGGGCCGCGAGGAGATCTCGCAGGCCTCGAACCTGATGCAGGGCCGCTTCATGCAGCGCAACTTCGTCGGCGTCGAGGGCACGGCCGCCTACAAGGCGATCGGCGAGATCCGCGGCCTGCTCGACGAGCTGAACCCCGGCAAGGACGGCGACCTGATGCAGCCGCGCAAGCTGCTGGGCATCATCCCCTTCGGCAGCAAGCTGGAGGCCTACTTCCGCAAGTTCCAGAGCGCCGGCGATCAGCTGCAGACGGTGATGTCCCAGCTCTACGCTGCGCGCGACGACATGCAGCGCGACATCGTCGACATCGAGGCCACCCGCGCCAAGCTGTGGGACGCGATGCAGAAGCTGGCGGCGGCCGCCCACTTCGCGCGCCAGCTCGATGCCGGCCTGGCGGCCAAGGTGCAGGCCCTGCAGGCCACCGACCCGCAGCGCGCCAAGGCGCTGGAGCAGGAGGTGCTGTTCTATGCGCGCCAGAACCTGCAGGACATCCAGACCCAGCAGGCGGTCTGCGTCAACGGCTACCTGGCGCTGGACGTGCTGAAGAAGACCGGCCGCGAGATGGTCAACGGCTGCTCGCGCGTGGCCACCACGGGTGTCAGCGCGCTTGCCGTCGCGCAGACCGTGGCGCGCGCCACCGGCAACCAGATCAAGGTGATGGAGACGCTGACCGGCGTCAACGCCACCATCGGCAACCTGATCAGCGAGACCGGCCGCCAGCTCAACCAGCACGTGGACCAGACGGCCAAGTTCGCCAGCGATCCGATGCTGGGCGTGGAGAAGATGAAGGAGATGTTCGACCAGAGCTTCCGCGCGCTGGATGCGATGGACAGCTTTCGCTCCCAGGCCATCGCCGCGATGGGCCGCAACAACGAGATCATCCGCGAGGAGATCGCACGCGCCGACAGCTACCTGGACCGCAGCCGGCAGCAGCAGGCGCGCGAGGCGGTGGCTGCCGCGCCAGCCCCTGCCATCGGCGGCCCGGTCAAGCTGTGAGGAGCCGTTCGGCTTATCTCAAAACGTTCGCCGAGTAACGTTTCATTCAGGGCGGGCCCAGGTGGCCCGCTTCATGCAATTTTCCGGACCTCGCGTCGCCCGTCGTGGCGCGCACAACAAGGAGGTCCTTGCATGCAGTCCTTCCTCGCATTCCGCTTCTTCGCCCTGCTCAAGATCGCCCTGCTGGCGCTGCTGATGACCAGCGGCGCCTGCGCCCAGGCCCATGGCAGGCAGCCGCGGCCGGTCAAGGCCCTCGTCATCAGCATGTTCGGGCCCGAGGGCCAGGTCTGGGTCGACAAGTACAAGCTGACCGAGAACATCAGCGTGAGCGGCCTGTCGGCCGACTACCCGGCCGTGCACTGCAATGCCGACGACGTCTGCCAGGTCACCACCGGCATGGGCCACAGCAACGTGGCCGCCACCCTCACCGCGCTGGTCTTCAGCAAGCGCTTCGACTTCAGCCGCACGTACTTCCTGATCGCCGGCATCGCCGGCATCGACCCGACCCAGGGCACCCTGGGCACGGCGGCCTGGGCGCGGTATCTCATCGACTACGGCATCGCGTGGGAACTGGACGCGCGCGAGGCCCCGTCGGACTGGCCCTCGGGCTACCTCGGCATCAACACCCGCAGCCCGGCGACCAAGCCGCCGCTGGACTACCGCACGGAGGTCTTCCAACTCGACGAGGCCCTGCTGCAGAAGGCGCTGGCCCTGTCCGCCAACGCCGTGCTGGCCGACAGCGACACGGCCAGGGCTTACCGCGCCAACTGGAACATCGCTCCGGCCAACCAGCCCCCGAAGGTGACCCAATGCGACACGGCGGCCGGCGACACCTGGTGGCACGGCGCCATCCTGGAGAAGCGCGCCCAGGACTGGACCAAGCTGCTGACCGACGGCGCGGGCACCTACTGCACCACGCAGCAGGAGGACAACGCCACCTACGAGGCGCTCAAGCGTGGTGCCGCCGCCGGCCTGCTCGACATCAAGCGCGTAGCCGTGCTGCGCACCGCATCGAACTTCGACCGCCCCTATCCGGGGCAGACGGCCTACGACTCGCTGGTCAACTCCATCTCCGGCGGCTTCCTGCCCTCGATCGCCAACCTGGTGAATGCCGGCGGGCCGCTGGTGGACGACATCGTCGCCAAATGGCCGCAATGGAAGCACGGCGTGCCCGGCCAGCCGGTGCAGGCAGCTGCCTACGACCGGAGCCCGAAATGGCGCCCGCCCTTGCTCAAGCTGCCGGTCAAGGTGCTGGTGATCAGCATGTTCGGCCCCGAGGCCCAGCCCTGGATCGACAAGTACAAGCTGAACATCGACATCAAGGTGGCCGGCCTGTCGCCGGACTATCCCGCCGTGCACTGCAACCTGCAGGGCCTGTGCAACCTGACCACCGGCATGGGCCACGCCAATGCCGCGGCCTCGGTGGCCGCGCTGGTGCACAGCGGGCGCTTCGATTTCGGCAAGACCTACTTCCTCGTCGCCGGCATCGCGGGCATCGATCCGGCGCAAGGCACGGTGGGCTCGGCCGCCTGGGCCCGCTGGCTGGTGGACTACGGCATCGCCTGGGAGCTGGACGCGCGCGAGATGCCCGCCGGCTGGAAGTACGGCTACTTCGGCATCAACACCAAGGGCCCCGGGGAGAAGCCGCCGCTGGACTACCGCACGGAGGTCTTCAAGCTCGACGACGCGCTGGTGGACAAGGCCTACGCATTGAGCAGGAAGAGCGCGAAGCTGGCCGACAGCCCCGAGGCCATCGCCTTCCGCGCCAACTGGCCCACCGCTCCCGCCAACCAGCCGCCGCAGGTGATCCAGTGCGACACCATGGCCGGTGACACCTGGTATGCCGGCGACGTGCTCAGCGACCGCGCACGCGACTGGACCAAGTTGCTGACCGACGGCGCCGGCACCTACTGCACGACGCAGCAGGAGGACAACGCGACCTACGAAGTGCTCAAGCGCGCCGATGCCGCCGGCCTGCTGGACATCAAGCGCCTGGCCGTGCTGCGCACGGGCTCGGACTTCGATCGGCCCTACCCGGGCCTGACCGACGTCAGCAACCTGATCGACTACCAGGTGCAGGGCGGCTTCGTGCCGGCGACGCAGAACCTGGTGAACGCGGGGGCGCCGCTGGTGGATGCGATCCTGAAGGATTGGGGGCGGTGGAAGCGGGGGGTGCCGAAGTAGGCCGGCTGCCACACCACCATCGGGAGGATGCCGGAGCCAACTCCGGCTGCCAGCCTTCACTGCTTTGCACAGCGGAGGATGGACGATGGGGAAACGAGCGGATCCTCGCCGGCTGGCCGAGGGCCCGGTGGAGGTGGCCTTCAGCCAGGTCGTCGGCCTGATCGAGCAGGCGCGCCAGCGCGCCTACCAAGCCGTCAACACCGAGCTGGTCGCCCTGTACTGGCAGATCGGCCAGTTCATCAGCGGCAAGCTGGCATCGGCGGAGTGGGGCGAAGGCGTGGTGGACGGCCTGGCCCGCCACCTCGCCCGCACCTTGCCGGGACAGCAGGGCTTTACGCGCCGCAACCTGTTCCGGATGCGGCAGTTCTTCGAGGCGTATGCCGGCGATCCAAAAGTGTCACCGCTGGCGGCACAAATATCCTGGACCCACAACCTCATCATCCTGAGCCAGGCACAGCGCCCCGAGGAGCGCGAGTTCTACCTGCGCATGTCCATCCGGGAGCGCTGGAGCAAACGTGAACTGGAGCGCCAGCTCAAGCTGGGGGCCTTCGAGCAGGCCCTCCTGCATCCGCCAAAACTCTCACCAGTGGTGAGAGACATGCATGGCCAGACGGCAGTCCGCATCTTCAAGGATGCCTACTCGATCGATTTCCTCGACCTGCCCGAGCGCCACAGCGAAGCCGATCTCCACGGCGGCCTGCTGCGGCAACTGCGGGCCTTCCTGGGTGAGTTGGGCGGGGACTTCAGCTTCGTTGCCTCCCATTTCCCGCTGCAGGTGGGCAGCCGGGACTTCGTCCTGGACCTGCTCTTCTTCCATCGCGGCCTCAACTGCCTGATCGCCATCGAGCTCAAGGTCGGCCGCTTCGAGCCGGAGCACCTGGGCAAGCTGAACTTCTATCTGGAGGCACTGGACCGCGACGTACGCAAGGCCCATGAGAACCCGGCGATGGGCGTGCTGCTATGTGCGTCGAAGGACGACGAGGTCGTCGAGTTCGCCTTGAACCGTTCTTTGTCTCCCGCGCTGGTGGCGCAGTACCGCACGCAGTTGCCGGACAAATGCCTGCTGGCTGCCAAGCTGCAGGAGTTCTATGCGCTGGGTGCGCCGGCTGCCGCAGGGACGGTCAGGACCCTGCGTCGCCGCAGGCCCGAGAAGCGGCTGTACTGAGCCTGCGTGCCGGCGCTCAGGCCGCCCGCAGGCAATCCACGATCTGCATCCGCGCGGCCCGCCACGCCGGCACGAACCCCCCGATCAGCCCCATCACCAGCGAGAACAGGATCGTCTGCATCGCGATGCCCGGCGTCAGCGTGAAGCTGAAGGCCAGCTCGGCGAAGGTCTGGAAGTTGGTGGTCGAGATGTTCACCGCTTGCATCGCCGAGGCCGCCACCAGCCCGACCACGCCGCCGACCAGCGACAGCCCCAGCGACTCGCCCAGGAAGGCCACCAGCACCGCGCCTCGGCGGAAGCCGAGTGCGCGCAGGGTGCCGATCTCGCCGACACGCTGGGCCACGGCGGCGAACATCGTGATCGTCGCGCCGACGATGGCGCCGATGGAGAAGATGACCGACAGCGCGATGCCCAGGATGCGGATGAAGGTGGCCAGCGCCTCGGACTGCTCGGCGTAGAACTGCTGTTCGCGCTTGGCCTCCAGCGTCAGGCGCGGGTCGTTCTCCAGCACGGCCTTGGCGCCGTCGAAGGCGGACGGGTCGGCCAGGCGGAAGACCACGCTGGAGTACGCGCTGCGGCGGAAGGCCTGCATCATCTGCTCGGCGTCGCCCCAGATCTCGGAGTCGAAGCCGCTGCGGTTGCCGTCGAGGATGCCCACGATGGTCCAGCTTCGACCGGCGAAGCGCAGCGACTGGCCCAGCGTGACGCCGGCGAAGCCTTTGACCACGGCCTGGCCGGCGACGATCTCCGAGGTGCCCGCGCGGAACATGCGCCCTTGCGCGATGCGCACCTGCGGCCTCAGCGCCAGCCCGGTGGCCGAGGTGCCGCGCACGGTCACGTTGCTGGGCTTGCCGTTGCTGCGCTTGGGCAGGTTGTTGAGCACCACGGGTTCCTTGCTGACCAGCGCCCGGCCCTGGCCATCGGTGGCGATGCCCTGCAGGCTCTCGATCACCGCGGCCTGCGAGCGTGCGATGCCTGAGTTGATCTCCGCGCCCGCGCCCTTGCGCAGCACCATCACGTTGTCCGGCTGGCCGGTGGCCACCAGCGTGGACTTGATGCCCTCGCTCATCATCAGCACGGTGGCGAAGACATAGACCACCAGCGCCATGCCGCCGGCCGTCAGCAGCGTGGTCACGCGGCGCACCCAGAGGTTGCGCAGCACGTAGGTCAGCGGCACGGCCTTCATCGCGCGGTGTCCTCAGGCCACATGGCGCAGCCCCTGCACGATGTCGATGCGCGACATCTTCCAGGCCGGCCACGCGGCCGAGACCACGCCCACCACCGCGGCCGCGGCCAGCTGCATCAGCAGCGTGGCCGTGGAGACGTGGAAGACCGGGAACAGCGTGCCCACCGCCTTGACGAAGCCCGCGGCCACCGGGAAGGTGGCCGCCACGCCCAGGGCGCCGCCCAGCAGCGCGATGAACAGGCTCTCGCCGAACAGCAGCTGCACGACGAAGCCCGGCGGGAAGCCCAGGGCCTTGAGCGTGGCGTACTCGGCCAGGCGTTCGCGGGCGGTCATGGTCATCGTGTTGGCCATCACCGCCATGATGATGACGATCACGATGAAGCTCACGGCCTGGATGGCCAGCAGGATGGTCTCGCTCATCGCGACGAAGCCGAGCTGGAAGGCCTTCTCGGTCTCGGTCAGCGTCTCGGCCAGCGAGTTGCGGAACAGCGCATCGATGCGCTGCGAGATCTGCGCCGCGTCGTCGGGCTCGCTGATGCCGACGATGTAGACGCCGACGTAGTCGGCCTGGCCCGCACTGCCCACGCGCTTGCGGATGTTCTCCGACAGCAGCTTCCAGTGGATGAACATCTGCTGCTCGTCCGTCTTGGCGTCCGCCCCGTGGTAGATGCCACGCACCGTGAAGTTCCAGGTGCCCGGGTAGATGGTGCCGCGCAGCGGGACGGTGTCGCCGACCTTCCAGCCGAACTTGCGCGCCAGCTTGGCGCCGATGATGCAGCCCTGGCGGTCGCGCTCGAACTCCTGCTGCTCGCGGTCGGTCAGCTTGAACTCCGGGTAGAGCGCGAAGTAGCTGGGCCCGTCCACCGCGAACTGGGCGAAGAAGTTGCGCTCGCTGATGTAGATGCCGCCGAACCAGTTGGCCCAGCTCACGTGCGCGACGCCGTCCACGCCCTTGATGCGTTGCGCGTAGTTCAGCGGCAGCGGGAAGGTCAGCGAGATGGCGCTGCGGGTGATGAGGCGCGTGCTGGAGGTGGCGTCCACGCCGGCGTACCAGGCGTCGACGATGGTGCGCAGCAGGCCGAAGGCGCAGATGGCGACGACGAGGCCGACCATCG
>SCTQ01000187.1 GCA_004322345.1 Aquabacterium sp.
AGGGCACGCGCCGGCGTTGCGTCCCTTGCCCAGGCCTCCAGCCTGGGCTGCGGCCCGCGCCTTGTCGCCTGCCCTGCCTGACCCCTGCGCACATCCGATTCCTCCGTTTCAGTGGACTAGCGGCTGGACCGCACCCGCCGCAACTCGTCGAGGATCAGCAGGATCGCGCCCAGCGTGATCGCGCTGTCGGCGATGTTGAAGGTCGGGAAGTTGCCCTGCCACCAGATGCCGCGCAGGAAATCCCAGTGGAACTGCAGGAAGTCGACGACGTAGCCGTGGATCAGGCGGTCGATCACGTTGCCCACCGCGCCGCCCAGGATCAGCGTCAGCGCCCAGCCGAACATCTTCTGCGAGCCATGCTTGAGCAGCAGCCAGGTGATGAAGCCGACCGCCGCTGCCGCCAGCCCGACGAAGAACCAGCGCTGCCAGCCCGACTCCCCGGCCAGGATGGAGAAGGCCGCGCCCTTGTTGTGGTGCCGCGTGATGTTGAAGAAGGACGTGATCACGCGCACCTGGTCGTAGGCGTAGTGGTGGACGATCCACCACTTGCTGGCCTGGTCGATGACGACGATGGCCAGCGCGATCAGCAGCCAGCGGCCCAGCGGGCCGCCCTGGGCGCCACGCGGGGCCATCAGGCGACGCGCCGGGCTTCGCCGGTGCCGTAGAGGTTGCTGACGCAGCGGCCGCAGATGCCGGCATGGGCGGCATCCGCGCCCACATCGCTGCGGTAGTGCCAGCAACGTTCGCACTTGGCCTGGGCCGAGGGCGTGACCGCCACCGCCAGCTCATCGCCTTCGGCGAGCAAGGCCCGCGAGGTGATGGTCACGAAGCGCAGGTCCTCGCCCAGCGTGGCCAGCAGCGCGCGGTCCTCCGCGTTCGCCGTGATGGTGATCTCGGCCTGCAGCGAGGAGCCGACCAGTCCCTGCGTGCGCACGGCCTCGATCTCCTTGTTCACCAGCTCGCGGATCTCGCGGATGCGCTGCCACTTGGGCAGCAGCGAACCGTCGGCGTCGTCGAACAGCCAGTAGGTCTCGGTGAAGATGGTGCGCGCGTCCTGTCCGCGTGCGCCGAACAGCGCCCAGGCCTCCTCCGCCGTGAAGCTGAGGAAGGGCGCCATCCAGCGCAGCATCGCGTGCGTGATCTGCCACAGCGCGGTCTGCGCCGAGCGGCGGGCGTGGGACTTGGGCGCCGTCGTGTAGAGGCGATCCTTCAGCACGTCCAGGTAGAAGGCCCCCAGATCCTCGGAGCAGAAGACCTGCAGCTTGGCGACCACCGGGTGGAATTCGTAGCGGCCGTAGTGGTCGAGGATCTCGTTCTGGAAGGCCTGGGCCCGTGCCAGCGCCCAGCGGTCGATCTCCAGCAGCTCGGCGGCCGGCACGGCATCGGCGGCCTCGTCGAAGTCGCTGACGTTGGCCAGCAGGAAGCGCAGCGTGTTGCGGATGCGGCGGTAGCCGTCGACCACGCGGGCGAGGATCTTCTCGTCGCCCGCGATGTCGCCGGAGTAGTCGCTGGCGGCCACCCACAGGCGGATGATCTCGGCGCCCAGCTTCTTCGAGGTCTCCTGCGGATCGACGCCGTTACCCAGCGACTTGCTCATCTTGCGGCCCTGGCTGTCCACCGTGAAGCCGTGGGTCAGCAGCCCCTTGTAGGGCGCGCGGCCCACCATCGCGCAGGCGGTGAGCAGCGAGCTGTGGAACCAGCCGCGGTGCTGGTCGTGGCCTTCGAGGTAGAGGTCGGCTTCCGGGCCCGTCTCGTGGCCGGCATAGGCATGGCTGCCGTGCAGCACGTGGAAGTGCGTGGTGCCGGAGTCGAACCACACGTCGAGGATGTCGTTGCTCTTGGTGTACTGCGCGGCCTCGGCGCCCAGCCAGTCGGCCGGATCCAGCTTGGACCAGGCCTCGACGCCGCCTTGTTCGACGAGATCGGCCGCGCGGTCGATGAACTCCATCGTGCGCGGGTGCAGCTCGCCCGTGTCCTTGTGCAGGAAGAAGGGCAGCGGCACGCCCCAGTTGCGCTGGCGCGAGATGCACCAGTCCGGCCGCCCGGCGATCATGTCGCGCAGCCGCGCCTTGCCGTTCTCCGGATAGAAGCTGGTCTCTTCGATCGCATCCAGCGCGAGCTGGCGCAGCGTCTTGTCCGCCTTGCGCGTGGTGAAGACGCCCTCGCCTTCGTCCATGCGCACGAACCACTGCGCCGCCGCGCGGAAGATCACCGGCGTCTTGTGGCGCCAGCAGTGCGGGTAGCTGTGCACGATCTCGCTGGAGGCCAGCAGGCGCCCGTTGTCGCGCAGCGTGTCGATGATGCGCGGCGCGGCCTTCCAGATGTGCTGGCCGGCGAACAGCGGCAGGTCGGCGGCGTAGACGCCGTTGCCCTGCACCGGGTTCAGGATGTCGTCGGTCTGCAGGCCGTGCGCGCGGCAGGAGTTGAAGTCGTCCACGCCGTAGGCCGGCGCGGCGTGCACGATGCCCGTGCCGTCCTCGGCGCTGACGTAGTCGGCCAGGTACACCGGGCTCTCGCGGTCGTAGCCGGCGTCGACGTGGGCCAGCGGATGCTTGAAGCGCAGGCCTTCCAGCGCCTTGCCCGGCGCGGTGGCGATGACCTCGCCGGGCAGGCCGAAGCGGGCCAGGGCCTTCTCCACCAGGGCTTCGGCCAGCACGAAGAGACCGCGCTCGGTGCGCACCAGCGCATAGGCCAGCTCGGGGTGCACGTTCAGCGCCTGGTTGGCGGGCAGCGTCCAGGCGGTGGTCGTCCAGATCACCGCGAAGGCGTCCCGGTCCAGCCTGGGCAGGCCGAAGGCGGCGGCGAGCTTCTGCGGCTCGGCGCTGAGGAAGGCCACGTCCAGCGTCTGCGACTTCTTGTCGGCGTATTCGATCTCGAACTCGGCCAGCGACGAGCCGCAGTCGAAGCACCAGTAGACGGGCTTGAGGCCGCGGTAGACGAAGCCGCGCTCGATGATCTGCTTGAGCGCGCGGATCTCGCCGGCCTCGTTGCCGAAGTTCATCGTCAGGTACGGGTGGTCCCATTCGCCCAGCACGCCCAGGCGCTTGAAGTCGGCCTTCTGCGCGGCGACCTGCTCACCGGCGTAGGCGCGGGCCTTGGCCTGCACGTCGTCGCGCGGCAGGTTGCGGCCGAAGGTCTTCTCGATCTGGTTCTCGATCGGCAGGCCGTGGCAGTCCCAGCCCGGCACGTAGATGGCGTCGAAGCCGGCCAGCTGGCGCGCCTTGACGATCATGTCCTTGAGGATCTTGTTGACGGCGTGGCCCATGTGGATCTGGCCGTTGGCATAGGGCGGGCCGTCGTGCAGCACGAACTTGGGCCGGCCGATGCGGGCGTCGCGCAGCTTCTTGTAGACGCCCTTCTCTTCCCACTCCTTCACCCACTGCGGCTCGCGCTTGGGCAGGTCGCCGCGCATCGGGAAAGGCGTGTCGGGCAGGTTCAGCGTGGCGCGCCAGGGCGATTCTTCGGTCTTGGCGGCGGGCTTGTTCGGTTTGTCGGACATGGGGGCGATCCGGAGAAAGCGGGAGAAGGCATCAGCCGCATGCGCAGCGGCCTGGCGACGGGGAGAGGGAACCGGCCGGCGCGGGGGGGACCGAGGCGCACGGCCGGTGCGGGGCTGCCGATGGGCAGCGCCCCGCCGCGTCAAATTCGATCGCGGGTGGTCTGGCGGCGCAGGGCCTCGTCGGCCACGGCCGGCTGGGCGGCGAACCAGGCGCGCGCGTTCGCGACGTCCTGGCCGATGGCGGCCTTCAGGGCGTCCAGGCCCTCGAAGCGGGCTTCGTCGCGGAGTTTGTGCAGCAGTTCCACCTCGACGAGTTTACCGTAGGCCCCCTCCGTCCCCAGGGCGGCGGGCCACTCCAGGCAGTGCACTTCCAGCAGCACGCGGCGGGTGTCCTCCACCGTCGGCCGCAGGCCCAGGGAGGCCACGCCCATCAGCGGCTTGTCGGCCAACCCGTAGGCGCGCACGACGAAGATGCCGTGGGCCGCCGGCAGCCCGTGGCCGAAGCGCAGGTTCAGCGTGCGGAAGCCCAGGTCGCGCCCCAGCTTGAGCCCGTGCACCACGCGCCCGGCGATGCTGTAGGGCCGGCCCAGCAGGCGGGTGGCCTGCACGAAATCGCCCTTGCCCAGTGCCTCGCGCACGGCCGAGCTGGACACGCGCAGCCCGTGCACCTCGTAGCCGGCCATGCGGCCGACGTCGAAGCCCAGGCGCTCGCCTGCCGCATCCAGCATGGCGTAGTCGCCCGCGCGCTTGGCGCCGAAGCGGAAGTCGTCCCCCACCAGCACATACCTGGCACCCAGGCCGTCGACCAGCACGTCCTGGATGAAGGCCTCGGGCGCCTGGCTGGCCAGGCGCTCGTCGAAGCGCAGGATGACGACGCGATCGACGCCACAGCGTTGCAGCTCGCGCAGCTTGTCGCGCAGGCTGGCGATGCGCGGCGGCGTGGCATCCGGCTCGCCGCGCTGCTGGGCGAACCACTCCCGCGGGTGCGGCTCGAAGGTCATCACCACGCTGGGCAGGCCCCGGTGCTGGGCCTCGGAACGCAGCAGCGCCAGCATGGCCTGGTGGCCGCGATGGACGCCGTCGAAGTTGCCGATGGTCAGGGCACAGCCCGGTTTCCAGGCCGCGTGGTGGAAGCCGCGGAAGACTTGCATGGGGGCGGATTATCGGGGCGCGTCGGTCAAGCCTGCCCAGGCCATCTACTGCTCACTCGCTGGCAACCGAGATCCAGGACAATCGACGCAGTGGGAAAGGCCAGTGGACAAGGGCTAG
>SCTQ01000188.1 GCA_004322345.1 Aquabacterium sp.
GCAGGTCGTCGTGCTCCGCGCAGCTGGGCGCAAAGCCGTAGTGCCCGCCTTCGCCCGGTATGACGAGATAGTCCAACCCGGTCCACACGCGCAGGGCCACGCCCAGCCCCGAGCCCGCGCCGATGACGAGTTGCGGCGCGCGGGCGACCGGCTCGCCGTCCTGCAGCGTGACCAGGGACGAGGACGGCAGCACGCCGACGCCGGTGGCGGCGGCCATGAAGTCGTTGACCAGTCGTACGGGCGGCAGCGGTCCGCCTTGTGCCAGCATCGCCGAGATGCCGTCGCCGGACAGCCGCCAGGGCAGGTTGGTCATCTGCACGGCGTTGCCCGACAGCGGCCCCGCCACGCCGAGGCAGGCCGCCTGCACCTGCAGCGGGGTGCCGCGCATGCGCTGCCAATCCGCCAGGAAGGCCCGCAGTGCCGAGTCGAAGCTGTCGTGGCCGGCTGCGAACAACTGCCGCTCGTGTACCAGCCGCGGGGCCGTGGGGCTGCCCTCGGCCACGGCCAGCAGCGTCTTGGTCCCACCGATGTCGCCGCACAGGATCATGCGTACCTTCCTTCCCGTTGCTTGTGCTGCGGCGGACCATAACGCGGATGCATCGGGCCTCGCGTACCCATGGCCTTCGTCCGCCATTGCCGGCGAGGGGACAATCCTGTCCCCGCTTTGCGCAGGTGCCGCTCATGCCCGCCGACATCAAGGATCTGGAACGCCTCACCCTGGCCGCCGCCGCGCCCGCGGCCGCCCGCCCACCTGCTGCCCGGCTGCAGGAGGAGGGTTTCTGCGTGCTGCCGGCGCAACGCGTGGCCGAGGTCACCGGTGCCGATCCCAAGCGGCTGGCCGCACTGTCCGAGCTGTGGGACGACCTGCCGCCGGACAATCACCTGCGCGATGGCGGCCACTATCGCTTCCGGCGCCACGGCAGCTTCGTGCAGGACCGGGATGGGGGGCTGCAGCAGGTACCGCACCGGGCGCATTGGCAGCCCACCACCTACAACGCCCTGCACGGCGGTATGGAGCGCTGGTTCGAGCCCCTGGCACCGCAGATGGCCCGGTCGCCGGACTTCGCGGCGCTGGTTTCGGGGCTGGGGCGCTTCTTCTTCGGCCAGCGCCCGGCCGAGCGCCGCTGGTTCATCGAGGCCCACAGCTTCCGCATCGACACCGCCGAGGGCGTCGGCCGGCCCACGCCCGAGGGCGCCCACCGCGACGGGGTGGACTTCGTCGTCGTGATCCTGGTGAACCGCCACGCCATCCGCGGCGGTGAGACACGCGTCTTCCAGATCGCCGGGGCCCACGGCGTGCGCTTCACGCTGCGCGAGCCCTGGTCGGCCTTGCTGCTGGAGGACGAGCGCGTGATCCATGAGTCCACGCCCATCCAGCCCGACGGCGAGGCCGGCTGGCGCGACACGCTGGTGCTGACCTACCGCGCCGGCGGCTTCCTGTCGCCTCAATCGCATGCCGCACCCGCAGCAAGCTGAGCTTTCGTGCAGAGCTGCAGTGGCCTATTTCTCGGTTTCGGTGCGCGATGTCCCGTCCGCCGTAAATCGCTGGGCCAATAGTCCGATCTACAGGGTCAACCTGGGGCTTTTCTGCCGCAGGCCCCGGACGGTGCGCCCCAGACTGGCGCGCCGCCTGGAACGAACCCCGAAAGGACTTACGTTGTCGGACAGCGATTTCACCCCCCTGACCGGTAGCTCGCTGGTGCGTCGTCACCCCCTGGCCGGCCTGGACATCGACCGTGGCGTGGCATCGCCCGCTGCCGGCCTGTCGGCCGTTGCGGCCTTCTCCGACGACTTGCGCCTGGCCATCGTGCGCGACGTGCTGCAAAGCATTCCGGCGCCGGCCATCTGCTGTGACGAAGGTGGCCGCATCGTTTTCCTGAACGCCGATGCGCGCTCCCTGCCGGGGCTGCGCGACGCCGTGGGCCGCCTGGCGGAGGTGGTGCTGCCGCAGGAGCTGCGCACCGTGCTGCGCGCCGGCGAGGACGGCATCTACCACTGGGTGGACATCGGAGAGGGCTGCTACTACGCCGTCTGCCGCGCGATGGCCGGCGGCCTGGGCGGCCACTTGCTGCTGCTGATCCCGCAAGGCTCGCCCTGGCACGCGATGCCGCACGACCCGCAGTGAACCGCAATGGGGCGCGCGGGCACGTTGCATGCTCCATCCTGCGTGACGGGACGTGACGCTCGGGATACTGACAATACGGGGTGGAATGTGCCCATAGCATCATTGCCGTGCCGCCTCCCGGCCCTCAGCTCACTCAAGGTTCCTCGATCATGCGCAGTGCCATCGACCTGCTGACCCAGTACGCCGCCTACCACCGCGATCAGCGCAACATCGCTACGCATTTCATCGGCATCCCGATGATCGTCTGCGCGATTGGCGCGCTGCTGTCGCGGCCGGTGTTCGGCCTGCAGGGCGTGGAACTGGCTCCCGTCCACCTCGCGCTGGCGTTGGCCACGGTCTGGTACCTGACTCGCCATGTGCTGCTGGGGCTGCTGACGGCCGCTGCCGTCGGCGCGCTGGCGATGATCGGCGTCTTCCTGGCCGGCCACACCACCGGCAGTTGGCTGGGCTGGGGCCTGGGCCTGTTCTTCGTGGGCTGGGTGCTGCAGTTCCTCGGCCACTACTACGAAGGCCGCAAGCCGGCTTTTGTCGACGACCTGATCGGCCTGCTCGTGGGCCCGATGTTCATCGTCGCCGAGGCCCTGTTCTCGGCTGGCTGGAATCGCCAGATGCTGGTCGAGATCGAGCGCCGGGTCGGACCGACGCATCTGCGCAACCTCGCGCACGCCTGAACCGCGCCTGGTCGGCGCCTGCCGGCACAATCGCCTCCTCGGCAACCAAGGAGCGCGATATGCAAGGCGACCCACAAGTCATCACCTGGCTGAACGCCCAGCTCAAGAACGAGCTGACGGCGACCAACCAATACTTCCTGCACTACCGCTTGTTCAAGCATTGGGGCTTCGACAAGCTGGCCAAGAAGGAATACGAAGAGTCCATCGGCGAGATGAAGCACGCCGACAAGCTCATCGAACGCATCCTGATGCTGGGCGGGCTGCCCAACCTGCAGGACCTGGGCAAGTTGATGATCGGCGAGGATCCCATCGAGGTCCTGCGCTGCGACCTGAAGCTGGAGACCGCCGCCCAGGCCACGCTGAAGGAGGCCATCGCCTACAGCGAATCGGTGCGCGACTTCGTCAGCCGCGAGATCTTCGAGGCCATCCTGACGGATACCGAGGAGCACATCGACTTCCTCGAGACGCAGCTCGAAGTCGTGCCCAAGGTCGGCGAGCAGAACTACCTGCAGTCGCAACTGGGCGAACTCAGCTGATTCGGCCCCGCTTCGCGCCCTGACGGGTCGGCCTGTTCGTGAGCGAATAGGCAACCCCGTGATTTCAAAGGCCTTTTGCCGAGAGGGCCCCCCGCGTTCAGATGACCAAATGAGAATTGTTTGTGTTTATACTGGCTCTACGCTCAGCTGCCCGGTTGCCGAATTGGGAAGCGCCCAGCCAAGACACCAACATGATCGTCTGCGTCTGCAATCGAGTTTCCGACCGTGATATCCACCGCCTCGTTGCGGAAGGCGCGTCCACGTTCGAGGAAGTGCAGATGGCTACCGGCGCGGCCACCTGCTGCGGCTGCTGCGAGACCTGCGCGCGCGAGACCTTCGAGGACGCCCAGCACCAGCATCACCGCGTCCACGCCAACTGGATTCCCATCCATCCGGCGCCTGCCGTCACCGTGCACGCGGCCGTCGCCCGCGAAGGCGATCCGCGCCACGACTTCGTGATGGCCTGACGCACCCGGCCTTATCGAGGCCGGCAGCTGCATCCCGATAACGCTCAGGCAGCCGTCAGGGGCTGCAACTGGCCGAACTCCTTGGCCAGCAGGGCTTCGCCCTGCTCCAGCACGAAGTAGCGGAAGGCCTCGGCCACCGGCGACAGGGTCTTGCTCAGGTGGCGGACCACGTTCCAGGACCGCACGATGGGCGCGCCCTCGACGTTCAGGATGGCCAGCAGCCCGTGGCGCATCTCCATGCCCACCGTGTGCAGCGACACCACGCTCAGCCCCAGTCCGGCCATCACGGCCTGCTTGACCGCCTCGTTGCTGGACATCTCCAGCCCGACGCGTGGCGAGAAACGGCGCTCCTGGAAGAACTGCTCCAGCGCCGCGCGCGTGCCCGAGCCGGGCTCGCGCAGGATGAAGTCGTAGGACTCCAGGGTGCTCACCGGCGGATGACCCACATGGGTCAGGGGGTGGTCGGGCCGGGCGATGAATACATGCGGGTGGGCGGCGAAGGGTTCGGCCCGGGTTGCCAGCTCGCGCGGCGGGGTGCCCATGATGGCCAGGTCCACCTCGTTGCGGGTCAGCAGCTGCACCAGCTGGTCGCGGTTGCCGCCGCGCAGGCGGATTTCCACGCCCGGATGTTCCTGCCTGAACCGGGCCAGAAGCTTGGGCAGGAAGTACTCGGCATTGCCCACCATCCCGATGGACAGCGTGCCGATGTCCAGCCGCCGCAGGCGGGCGACCATATCGTCCGCGTCCTTCAAGGTGGTGAGCAGCTTGCGTGCGTAGACGAGTACGTACTCACCTGCAGTGGTCAGGCTGACCGAGCGTCCGTTGCGCTCGAACAGGATCAGCCCGACGTTCTCCTCCAGCTCCTTGACCTGCATGGAAACGGCCGGCGGGGTCAGGTGCAGCTCCGCCGCGGCGCGCGCGAAGCTGAGGTGCCGGGCCACTTCGGAGAAGACCTGGAGCTGACGGAAAGTGACACCTCGCATTAGGTATTCCTGATTTATCGACTAAGGATATGTGAATTTACCTGAAGTGTCTCGGTTCCTAGACTGGTCCGCAGACGAGAAATATTCCTCAACCTCTTCCGTCCGCGGAGCCGCCATGAACTCTCCAGTCGACCAAGGTGTGATCACCGACGCCAAGAAGCGCTATTCGGCCGGTGTCCTGAAGTACCGGCAGATGGGTTATTGGGCCCAGGACTACCAGCCCAAGGACACCGACGTCATCTGCCTGTTCCGCATCACGCCGCAGGAGGGCGTCGATCCGATCGAGGCCGCGGCCGCCGTGGCCGGCGAGTCGTCCACCGCCACCTGGACGGTGGTCTGGACCGATCGCCTGACCGCCTGCGACACCTACCGCGCCAAGGCCTACCGGGTCGAGCCGGTGCCCAACAATCCCGGCCAGTTCTTCGCCTGGGTGGCCTACGACCTGGTGCTGTTCGAGGAAGGCTCGATCGCCAACATGACCGCCAGCCTGATCGGCAACGTCTTCAGCTTCAAGCCGCTGAAGGCCTGCCGCCTGGAGGACATCCGCGTGCCGGTGGCCTACGTGAAGACCTTCAAGGGGCCGCCCACCGGCCTGATCGTCGAGCGCGAGCGTCTGGACAAGTACGGCCGCCCGCTGCTGGGCGCCACCACCAAGCCCAAGCTGGGCCTGTCCGGCCGCAACTACGGCCGCGTGGTCTACGAGGGCCTCAAGGGCGGCCTGGACTTCATGAAGGACGACGAGAACATCAACTCGCAGCCCTTCATGCACTGGCGCGACCGCTACCTCTTCGTGATGGACGCGGTGAACAAGGCCGCGGCCGTGACCGGCGAGGTCAAGGGCAGCTACCTGAACGTGACCGCCGCGACGATGGAGGACATGTACGAGCGCGCCGAGTTCGCCAAGGACCTGGGCTCGGTGATCGTCATGGTCGACCTGGTGATCGGCTGGACCGCGATCCAGTCGATGGCCAACTGGTGCCGCAAGAACGACATGATCCTGCACATGCACCGTGCGGGCCACGGCACCTACACGCGCCAGAAGACGCACGGCGTGAGCTTCCGCGTCATCGCCAAGTGGCTGCGCCTGGCCGGCTGCGACCACCTGCACACCGGCACCGCCGTCGGCAAGCTGGAAGGCGACCCGATGACCGTGCAGGGCTACTACAACGTCTGCCGCGAGTCCTACGTCAAGCAGGACTTCCAGCGCGGCCTGTACTTCGACCAGGACTGGGCCGACCTCAAGAAGGTGATGCCGGTGGCATCCGGCGGCATCCATGCCGGCCAGCTGCACCAGCTGATCGACCTCTTCGGCGACGACGTGGTGCTGCAATTCGGCGGCGGCACCATCGGCCATCCGCAGGGCATCCAGGCCGGCGCCGTGGCCAACCGCGTCGCGCTGGAGGCCATGGTCAAGGCGCGCAACGAGGGCCGCAACCTGCTGGAGGAGGGCCCGCAGATCCTGCAGAAGGCCGCTTCCTTCTGCAGCCCCCTGAAGCAGGCGCTGGACACCTGGAAGGACGTGACCTTCAACTACGCATCGACGGACACCAGCGACTACGTCACCACGCCGTCGCCGGCGATGTGATCGGCAGCCAACCTCTTCAAGGAGCACGACCATGTTGAGCAACCCCACCGGCCGCCTGACCCAGGGCCAGTTCAGCTTCCTGCCCGACCTCACCGACGAGGAGATCGCGCTGCAGGTCGATTACGGCCTCAGGCGCGGCTACGCCTGGAGCGTCGAGTACACGGACGACCCGCACCCGCGCAACACCTACTGGGACATGTACGGCCACCCGATGTTCGACCTGCAGGACGCCGCGGGCGTCGTGGCCGAGGTCAAGGCCTGCCGCAAGACCTTCCCCCACCTCTACATCCGCCTGCTCGCCTTCGACTCCAGCCGCGGCGTGGAGAGCGTGGCCATGAGCTTCATCGTCAACCGCCCGGCGACCGAGCCCGGCTTCTTCCTGGAGCGCCAGGAAGGCGCGAGCCGCAACATCCGCTACACCGCCCGTGCGTACTCGGCCGACCGGCCCGAGGGCGAGCGCTACGGCGCCTGAGCGGCGCAGGGACCGACGCCATGAACGCGCCGCTCTATCGCATCCCGGGCGGCGCTTCTGCGCCCGAGCCGCAGCAGGCACAGCCGGCAAACGAGGCGGTCGCGCCAGCCCAGGACGCGCCGCGCACCGTCGGGGACGTGCTGCGCCAGACCGACGTCGAGCGCGTGCTCGATGACCTCGACCGAGAACTCGTCGGCCTGGCGCCGGTCAAGGCCCGCCTGCGCGACATCGCCGCGCTGCTGGTGATCGACCGCCTGCGCATGAACCTGGGCCTGGCGGCGCAGAACCCGTCGCTGCACATGAGCTTCACCGGCAACCCCGGCACCGGCAAGACCACGGTGGCGCTGCGCATGGCCGAGATCCTGCACAGGCTGGGCTACGTGCGCAAAGGCCACCTGGTGGCCGTGACGCGCGACGACCTCGTGGGCCAGTACATCGGCCACACCGCGCCCAAGACGAAGGAAGTGCTGAAGAAGGCCATGGGCGGGGTGCTCTTCATCGACGAGGCTTATTACCTCTACCGACCGGAGAACGAGCGCGACTACGGCCAGGAGGCCATCGAGATCCTGCTGCAGGTGATGGAGAACCAGCGCGACGACCTGGTGGTGATCCTCGCCGGCTACAAGGACCGCATGGACACCTTCTTCCGCAGCAACCCGGGCATGTCCTCGCGCATCGCGCACCACCTCGACTTCCCCGACTACGCGCCGGACGAACTGCTGACCATCGCCGGGAAGATGCTGGACGCGCAGAACTATCGCTTCGCCGACGGCGCCGCCGATGCCTTTGCCGGCTACCTGGCGCGACGCGTGCAGCAACCCCACTTCGCCAACGCGCGCAGCGTGCGCAACGCGATCGACCGTGCGCGCCTGCGCCAGGCCAGCCGCCTGTTCGTCGATCGCGACCGCGAGCTCACGCGCGAGGACCTGACGACGATCGCGGCGGAGGACATCCTGTCCAGCCGTGTCTTCCAGACGAACTGATCTCCGAACGACGCAGTACCTACACAACCACTACAGCGCTCACCAGTCAGCGCATGTCCAGGAGGGACGTCCATGAGCACCTTGGGAAACACGACGCTGAACGATTGGCTGGCCGACTACCCGATGGCGATCGCGCGCATCGTGCAGGCGCTCGCGGGCGCCTGCGTCGACATCGCGGCGGCCTCGGCCGAAGGCGCGCTGATCGGCCTGCACGGCGTGGCGGGCTCCACCAACAGCCAGGGCGAGTCGCAGAAGAAGCTGGACGTCTACGCCAACGGCGTCGTCATCGCCGCATTGGCCGACTGTCCCTCCGTCGCCGGCTGGGCCAGCGAGGAACTGGACGAGGCCGAGGCCTCGCCCAACCACGGGGCCGCCGGCGAGCACCTGGTGATCTTCGACCCGGTGGACGGCTCCTCGAACATCGAGGCCAACATCTCCTTCGGCACCATCTTCTCGGTGCTGCCGCGCGGCCTCAAGGGCGCGATGCTCAGCTCGGCCGACTTCCTGCAGCCCGGCTCGCGCCAGCTGGCCGCGGGCTACGTGGTCTACGGCCCCAGCACGGTGATGGTGGTGTGCTGTGGCCGCGAGGTGGCCATGTTCACGCTGCATCGTGCCAGCGGCGCATGGCTGCTGACCCAGCCGCGCGTGGAGATCCCGCGCAGCACGCGCGAGTTCGCGATCAACGCCTCCAACCAGCGCCACTGGGACAAGCCGGTGCAGCGCTACGTGGCCGAATGCGCCGCCGGCGAAGCCGGCCCGCGTCGCGTCGACTTCAACATGCGCTGGGTCGCCAGCCTGGTGGCGGACGTGCATCGGCTGATGACGCGCGGCGGCATCTACCTCTATCCGCGCGATGCCCGACAACCGGGGCGCCTGCGCCTGCTGTACGAGACCTCGCCGATGGCCTGGCTGGTCCAGCACGCCGGCGGCGGCGCGGTCACCGGCACGCAGGACCTGCTGGAGGTGGTGCCGGACTTCATCCACCAGAAGGTGCCGGTGATCCTCGGCTCGATGGACGAGGTGGAGCGCATCGTGGCCTACCACGCGGACCCGAGCGAGAACGTCGCCATGCCGCTGTTCCGCAACCGCTCGCTGTTCGTGCAGCCCTCGCCCTGAGCGCATCGCCATGTCCCGCAAGCATCCCATCATCGCCGTCACCGGCTCGTCGGGCGCCGGCACGACCACGGTCAAGCGCACCTTCGACAACATCTTCCGCCGCGAGGGCGTCACCGCCGCGGTGATCGAAGGCGATGCCTTCCACCGCTACACGCGCCCGGAGATGAAGGAGGCCGGCGTGCGCGCCGAGCGCGAAGGCCGCGCGATCAGCCACTTCGGCCCGGAGGCCAACATCTGGAACGAGCTGGAGCAGCAGTTCCGCTCCTTCTCCGAGACCGGACGCTGCCGCACGCGCTACTACCTGCACAACGACGAGGAGGCGGCGGCGTATTCGCAGGAGGCCGGCACCTTCACGCCCTGGGAGGACACGCCGGTCGACACCGACTTGCTGTTCTACGAGGGCCTGCACGGCTGCGTCGTGACGCCGGAGGTGAACCTCGCGCGCTACGCGGACCTGAAGATCGGGGTCGTGCCCATCATCAACCTCGAGTGGATCCAGAAGATCCACCGCGACACGCTGCAGCGCGGCTACTCGAAGGAGTCGGTGTCCGACACCATCCTCAAGCGCATGGCCGACTACGTGCACTACATCTGCCCGCAGTTCACCGAGACCGACATCAATTTCCAGCGCGTGCCGGTGGTGGACACGTCCAATCCCTTCACCGCGCGCGACATCCCGACGGCCGGCGAGAGCCTGGTCATCATCCGTTTCCGCAACCCGCGCGGCATCGACTTCCCCTACCTGCTGTCGATGATCCACGACTCGTTCATGTCCCGCGCCAACACCATCGTGGTGCCGGGCCACAAGATGGACATCGCGATGCAGCTCATCCTGACGCCGATGATCCTGCGCCTGATGGAAATCAAGCGCGCCCAGCACAACTGAGGGGCACGGGGCATGCGCCGCCATCCGGGTCAGCCCTCATGGTTTTCCCCGAAGGGGCGCATTTCGCACCGCCCTGGGCGAGTTCGCTTCTTGCTAAGCCGTGAGGGTTGTCACACGATGCCGTTCAGGTCGTGTGCCAAGCCGCCAGGTGCCTGCGCCACAAGCAGCACCCCTGGCAGAGACCGGCGGGCACCACCCTGCGAGCCGATCCCCTGATCCGTGCCGCGCTCCATCCGGGCGCGGCGAGTGCAACCCTTTTGTCCGATCCAATGAGGTGACCATGGCTGCAACCACTCCCCTGGCCGACATCGGCTGGAAAGCCGTCGACTTCTCCCTTCTTGGCGTAGACGGCAAGCGATATTCGCTGGCCGACGTACGCGGCGAGCGCGGCACGCTGGTGATGTTCATCTGCAACCACTGCCCGTACGTGAAGGCAGTGATGGACCGCATCATCCGCGATGCCTCCGAGCTCGAGCGCCACGGCATCCGCACCGTGGCCATCAACTCCAACGACCCCACCACCTACCCCGAGGACTCCTACGAGAACATGGTCGAAGTGGCCCAGCGCCTCGCGCTGCCCTTCCCGTACCTGTTCGACGAGACCCAGGCCGTGGCCGAGGCCTACGACGCGGTGTGCACGCCGGACTTCTTCGGCTTCAACGCGCAGATGGAATTGCAGTACCGCGGCCGGCTGGATGCCTCGCGCAAGGAGCCCGCCCCCGATGACGCGCCACGCGAGCTGTTCGACGCCATGCGCCTGATCGCCTATTGCGGCGAAGGCCCCGGCGAGCAATATCCCAGCATGGGTTGCGCCATCAAGTGGCGCGAGCGTGAGGCGCTGGCGGTGTCCGCCTGAGCGCACGCCAGCCGCCCAACGAGCCGTATTCACGAAGGCCGCTCGGGGATACCCCGGGCGGCCTTTTTCATCGGCGCCATGCGCCAGGCGGCAGAGACAGAATCGAACGGACAAGGAGGGCCATGCCATGCGGGTAGCCGTACTCGGCGCGGGTGTCATCGGGGTCACGACCGCCTGGTACCTGGCCCGGGCCGGGCACGAGGTCGTGGTCGTCGACCGGCAGGAGGCGGCCGGCATGGAGACCAGTCACGCCAACGGCGGGCAGATATCGGTCTCGCATGCTCTGCCCTGGGCCAACCCCGGGGCGCCGCTGAAGATCCTGCGCTGGCTGGGCCGGGAGGATGCGCCGCTGCTGTTCCGCCCGCAGGCCGATCCGGCGCAATGGCGCTGGGCGCTGCAGTTCCTCTTCGAATGCCTGCCGCAGCGCACGCGCCGCAATACGGCGCGGCTGGTGCGGCTGGGGCTCTACTCGCGGCGCTGCCTGCAGGAGCTGCGGCGCGAGACGGGCATCTGCTACGACCATCTGGAGCGGGGCATCCTGCACGTCTACGACGACCCGCGCGCGCTGGCTGCCGCACAGGAGCCCGCGCGGGTGATGCGCGAGCACGGCTGCGACCTGCGGCTGCTGGACGCCGACGAGGTGTTGCGCATCGAGCCCGCGCTGCGCCAGGCGCGGCAGCTGGTGGCCGGCGGCACGTTGACGGCCAGCGACGAGAGCGGCGACGCCTTCCTCTTCACGCAGGCGCTGGCCGCGCTGGCGGCGCAGCGGGGCGTGGCCTTCCGCTATGGCACGCCGATCCGGCGGCTGCTGGGTGGCGCGTCCGGCATCGACGGCGTGGAGCTGCAGCCGGCGGATGGTCCGCCGCAGGTGCTGAAGGCCGATGCCTATGTCTGTGCGCTCGGCAGCTACAGCCCGCTGCTGCTGGCGCCGCTGGGGCTGAGGCTGCCGGTGTATCCGGCCAAAGGCTACTCGGCCACCCTGCCGATACGCGACGCGACCATGGCGGTCGCCGGCAGCGTCACCGACGAAGGCCGCAAGATCGTCTTCACCCGGCTGGGTGAGCGGCTGCGCATCGCTGGCACGGCCGAGCTGGCCGGCTACGACAGCGGCTTGAACCGCGTGCGCTGCGAGGCGCTCGTCAGCCGCGCGCTGCAACTCTTCCCAGGCGTTGCGCGGCCGGAAGAGGCGGCCTACTGGACCGGCCTGCGCCCGTCGACGCCGTCCAACCTGCCGTGCGTGGGCCCCACGCGCATCCGCAATCTCTTCCTCAATACCGGCCACGGGACGCTGGGCTGGACCCACGCCTGCGGCTCGGCAAGCGCCCTGGCCGACGTGGTGAGCGGGCAGCGGCCGGAGGTCGAACTGCCCGGCCTGGTGGCGGCCCGGGCGAATGTGGTTGCAGTGCAACGCCCCTGAGCGCTTCCCGTAGTTCGGCGTGTTCGAGGGGGTGCAATAACTAATGAGAATCCTTATCATTTGGATTCCTCGGGTGATGTTTCGCGATCCGCGCATGCGGAACATGCCGAGCCGGTGAAGGGAAGCGAACCGGTCGAGCCGCCGTGCAGCCGTCTGGCTTCCCCTCTCCCAACCCCTTTTTTCCATTCGCCCTTGTGGCGCCAATTGCCGCCCGGCAGAGGGGGCTGTGCGCTGCGTGGACGGATGCCGCCGCATCTGCTCTCTTACTGATCCAAGGAAGCCTCGTGAAACAGCACATGAAGAACCTCCGACTGCCGCGCAGCCTGCGTACCGAAGGCGGCATGACCAAGACCGGCGTGGCCCTGGGCCTGTCGACCGCCGTGCTGCTGCCGCTGGCCGCCATGGCGCAGGAAAAAGCTGCTGACACGCCCAAGACCAGCCTGCCCGCGCAGACCATCAAGGCCACGGCCATCGATCCGAACCCGAACGCGCAGCCCGGCGTGCCCTACAAGGCCAAGACTTCGGGCGACACGCGCCACACGCGCCCGCTGGCCGAGACGCCGCAGACGATCTCGGTGATCACCAAGTCCGCGATCGACGACTCCGGCCTGACCGACCTCAAGCAGATCCTGAGCGCGCAGCCGGGCATCACGCTGGGCACCGGCGAGAACGGCAACGCCTTCGGCGACCGCTACATCATCCGCGGCCAGGAGGCCCGCAGCGACGTCTTCGTCGACGGCCTGCGTGACCCCGGCATGAGCACCCGCGAGAGCTTCGCCATCGAGCAACTGGAGATCTCCAAGGGTCCGAACTCCAGCTTCGCCGGCCGCGGCACCGCCGGCGGCGCGATCAACGCGATCACCAAGCAGGCCACGCTGGACTACGACTTCTATCGCACGTCCGTGGCCCTGGGCACCGACAAGCACGTGCGCCTGACCGCGGACCTGAACAAGGGCTTCACCGACGAGTTCGCCCTGCGTGCCAACGTGCTGTACGGCGACGAGGACGTGCCTGACCGCAGCCCGTCCAGCCGCGGCCGCAAGGGGCTGGCGCTGTCCGGCCTGTACGAGTTCACCCGCGACTTCTCCCTCACGCTGGACTACTACGGCCTGCGCGCCAAGGACGACCGCCCGGACCTGGGCGGCTACCTGGTGGGCACCGTGCCCAACCGCAAGCCCGCCTCCGACGTGCCGACGTACGCGCAGGCCAATGACTTCCTGCGCTCCAACGTGGACACCTTCACCGCGCGCATCAAGTACAAGATCTCGCCGCAGGCGAACATCAACAGCCTCACCCGCTACGGCAGCACCCGCAACTCCTACGCCACGACCGGCGCCTCCTACGGCACGCGCTACAACGGCGCCACCGGCACGGCCTACAGCACGGCAGCCATCGACGGCGGCCACACCGGCTGGCAGGACGTCGACTACTTCGCCCACCAGACCAATGTCCGACTGGACAACACGGTGCTGGGCATGAAGCACGAGTTCATCGTGGGCCTCGAGTTCACCGACCACCAGGTGATCTCCGGCAACTTCGCCATCACCAACACCAACGCGGCCAACTGCAAGAGCAGCACCGGTGTGGGCGCGAACAACGCCTACTGCTTCACCAATCCCAGCGGCACGGCCGTCGCCAACGTGGGCAACCTGTCCGGCCGCTACTACACGCGGCGCAGCTGGAGCCAGGACTGGCACGTCACGACCTTCGCCCTGTCCCTGATGGACACCGTGGACGTGACGGACAAGCTCACCGTCTTCGGCGGCCTGCGCGCCGACTCCTTCGACCTGAAGCTGCGCACGCGCAACAACACCACCGGCGTGATCACCGGCAACTACGGCTACGACGACTCGCTGGTCAACGGCCACCTGGGCATCAGCTACAAGGTCGCACCTTCCGCCATCGTCTATGCCAGCGTGGCGAGCGCGCAGGACATCAACAGCGGCGAGGCAGACTCCGGCACCAGCGCCGGCTACGGCGGCGCGGTGATCTACAACAACTCCATCGCCGGCGCCAAGCCCGAGACCTCCACCAACCTGGAACTCGGCACGAAGTGGAACCTGCTGAACGACAAGCTGCTGTTCACGGCTGCCGCCTTCCAGACCCGCAAGCGCGGCGTGATGGAGGGTGTCACGGGTGCTGCTGCCGGCTACGCAGCCGACGGCACCTTCAATACCGGTGCGAACAAGGTCCGCGGCGTCGAGTTCGGCCTGACGGGCAACGTGACCGAGGCGCTGACCCTGCAGGCGGGCGCGTCCTTCATGAAGTCCAAGGTCATGGACTCGGTCACCGCCGCGAACATCGGCAAGCCGCTGAGCAACTTCGCCGACCGCACCTTCTCGGTCCAGGGCAAGTACCAGATCACCGAGGCCCTCTCGCTGGGCGCGACGATCCGCCACGAGAGCAGCCGGTGCGGCGGCCAGCCCGACACGGCTGCCGGTTACACCGGCAACCTGTGCTCGCAGCCGGTGCCCTCGTTCACGGTGTACGACCTGTTCGGCGCCTACCGCTTCAACAAGAAGCTGAACCTGCGTGTGAACCTGCTGAACGCCGGCGACAAGGACTACTACACGGCGGTCTACCGCTCGGGCGCCTTCCTGTACAAGGGCGACGCCCGTGCCCTGCGCGCCGCGCTGGAGTACGAGTTCTGAACCGGCGGGGATCGATAATCCGCCTACCCTGATCGACGCCGGGCTTCGTGCCCGGCTTCTTCTTTGTGATGAGCGAGTCCGTGCCGCCGCAGACCAGCATTCCCCCGGGCATCCATTGCGCCCGGGACTATGAGCTGCTGGCTCGCGGCCGCATCGTCGCGCCCACGCTGGCCTATATCGCCGGCGGCAGTGGCGAGGACCGTACCCTGGCCGCCAACCGCGCCGCGTTCGACGCCTGGGCCATTCATCCCCGGCTGCTGCGCGAGCTCGGCCAGGGCCACGTGCGCACGCGCGTGGGCGACGAGGAGTGGTCGCATCCCCTGATGCTGGCGCCCGTCGCCTTCCAGCGGCTGGTGCATCCGGCGGCGGAGACCGAGTCGGCGCGTGCCGCCGCGGCCACCGACACCTGCATCGTCGCCAGCACGCTGTCCTCCGCCAGCCTGGAGGACATCGCCCGCGCGGCCGGGCCGCGGCGCTGGTTCCAGCTCTACCTGCAGCCTGGCCGCGAGGCAACGCTGGACCTGCTGCACCGCGCGGAGGCCGCGGGCTACGGCGCCATCGTGCTGACGCTGGATGCCGCCATCCAGTTGCCCAGCCGGCGCGCGCTGCGCGCGGGCTTCCGCATGCCGGCCGACTGCACGCCGGCCAACCTGTGCACCCATGCGCCGGTCGCCATGCCAGTGCCACCCGCAGGTGCCAGCCGCATCTTCCAGGGCGCCATGGCGGCCGCGCCCACCTGGGCCGACCTGGACTGGCTGCTGCAGCACACCCGGCTGCCGGTATGGGTCAAGGGCGTGCTGCACCCGGACGATGCCGTCGCATTGCGCGACCGGGGCGCCGCGGGCCTGGTCGTCTCCAACCACGGCGGCCGCGGCCTGGACGGCGCGCCGGCCAGCCTGCAGGTCCTGCCGGCGATACGAGCGGCGGTGGGTGATGCCTGCCCGCTGCTGCTGGACGGCGGCATCCGCAGCGGTACCGATGCCTTCAAGGCCATCGCCCTGGGGGCGGATGCCGTGCTCGTCGGCCGCCTGCAGGTCTATGCGCTGGCCGTGGCCGGCGCATTGGGCGTCGCGCACATGATCCGCCTGCTGCACGAGGAACTGGAGGCCTGCATGGCCCAGGCCGGCTGCGCCACGCTGGCCGATGTCCGCCGCGCCCACCTGGGGCCGGCGCTGCCCGTGACGCGCCACGCAAGAACCGACGAGGACACCGATGCTGATCTCGATTGAGCAGGTGCTGGACGCCGACGAACTGCGCGACTTCCGCGCGCGCCTGGCTACGGCCTCCTGGCAGGATGGCGCTCGCACGGCCGGCACCCTGGCCCGCCACGCCAAGCGCAACCAGCAGCTGGACGATGCCGACCCGCTGGCGGTGGAGCTGGGCAATCGCATCCTGCGCAAGCTGGCCGGGCATCCGCTGTTCGTCTCCGCCGCGCTGCCTCGGCGCATCTATCCGCCCAAGTTCAACCGCTATGCCGGCGGCGGCACCTATGGCGCGCACGTCGACAGCGCCGTGATGCAGCTGCCCGGCAGCGGCGATGCGATGCGCAGCGACCTGTCGGCCACGCTCTTCCTCTGCGAGCCCGACGAATACGAAGGCGGCGAACTGGAGATCGAGGGCGCCTTCGGCGTGCAGCAGGTCAAGCTGGCCGCGGGCGATCTCGTGCTCTATCCGTCCAGCAGCCTGCACCAAGTCACGCCGGTGGAAAGCGGCGAACGCATCGCTTCCTTCTTCTGGATCGAGAGCCTGGTCGCCGACGAGGGCGCGCGCGCGCTGCTCTTCGACCTCGACCAGTCCATCCAGCAGCTGACGCCCGCGGTGCCGGCCGGCGACGCGAGCCTGCTCCGGCTCACCGGCATCTATCACAACCTCCTGCGGCGCTGGGCCGCGACCTGAGCATCATCGAACGAAAGGAACGACATGAAGAACATCGCCTCCACCGCCGCCCTCCTGCTGCTGGCCCTGTCCGCCGGCAGCACCTGGGCCCATGGCAACGTGAAGTGCCCGGCCACGCCGAAGGAGGAGTGGAAGCCGCACACCGAGCTGCAGGCCAAGCTGGAGAAGGAAGGCTGGGTCATCCGCCAGATGAAGATCTTCAACAACTGCTACGAGGTCTACGCGAAGGACCCCAACGGCAAGCGCATCGAGGCCTTCTTCGATCCCAAGACTTTCGAGCGTGTCGAAGAGCAATGAACTGACGCGGGTCTGGGACCCGCTGGTGCGGCTGCTGCACTGGACCCTGGTCCTGCTGGTGGCCGTCGCCTGGTACACGGGCGGCATGGCCGGCCCCGTGCACGAATGGCTGGGCTACGGCGCGGCCACTGTCGTCGCGATGCGCCTGGTCTGGGGCGTCGCGGGTGGCCCCTACGCGCGCTTCGCGCAATTCGTGCGTGGCCCGCGCGAGACTGCGAGCTACCTGCGTGCGGTCCTCGGGGGCCGGGCGCCGCGCCACCTCGGCCACAACCCGCTGGGCGGCTGGATGGTCGTGGCGCTGCTGGCCACGGTCGGCAGCCTGGCGCTTACCGGCTGGCTCTATACGACTGACTGGCTCTGGGGCTATGCCTGGCTCGAGCAACTCCATGCTGCCCTGGGCTGGCTGCTTCTGGGCCTGGTGGCGCTGCATGTGTGCGGTGCCGTGGCCACCGGCGTGAAGCACCAGGAGAACCTCGTCGCCGCGATGTTCAGCGGCGCCAAGCGCGCGGCACGCGGCGACGACGTCGCCTGAACCACGCCCTCGGGTGCCGCGCCAAACCGCGGACAATGCCTCGATCAAGGAAAGGCGCCCGCAGCGGCGACGTCTATGGCCATCGAGCTTGTCGAGCAGCCTGCTAGCAGGCGCCAGCAGCGTCTGGTGCTGGGCCTGTGTGCCGCGCTCGTGCTGGCCGCCGCCGTGCTGACGCCGATCGCCGGCTGGCAGGGGCCGGCCTGGCCGCACGTCGCCGGCATCTACGGCGCTGCGGCAGCCGTGACCTACCTGGCCACGTTCTGGCTGCTGTCCGGCACGCCGGGCCCGCAGCGCGCGCACCGTGTCATCGCGGCGGCCTACCTCTATGCCGGCCTGCTCGCCATCCTTCACGTCCTGACCTTCCCGGGTGCGCTGGCGCCAGGGCAGGCCGCCTTGGGCGGGCCGGGCAACGTCGGCTGGCTCTTCATCGCTTGGCGCGCGGGCTTTCCGCTGTGGATCCTCTGGGCCGTACGCATCCAGGCGGGGCCGTCCGGGGCGAGGCCACAGCCTGCGATACCACCCGCATGGCTGGCCGTCCTGCTGGTGGCGGTCGTCTATGCGGCGACGCAACTGCTGGACCTGCCGGCCTACTTCCCGTCTTCGGGCAGCAGCCGCTTCACGGTGGTCAGCCTGCTGCTGTCGCATGCCAGCGCGATCGTCTCCGCGGCGGCCGTCATCGCCATCTGGCGTCGCGGGCTGGCGTCGCGCTCGCTGTACCTCTGGCTGATGCCGATGCTGGTGGGAGATGCGGTCGGCCTGTGGCTGAGCACCTACAGCGGCGGGCGCTACACGCTGGGCTGGTACGGCGCCCGCATCGAGGGGATCCTGGCCTCCGTCATCCTGCTGGCCGTGCTGTCCGGACACCTGCGCAGCCTGCAGTCCTCGCTGGCCGACACGGTCGAGGTGCTGCGTGGCAGGACGGATGCGCTGCAAGCCGAGATCCACCGGCGCGAACGCGCCGAGCGCATGCTGCTGCAGTCGCAGAAGCTGGAGGCCGTCGGCCAGCTGGCCGCGGGCCTGGCCCACGACTTCAACAACGTGATGCAACTCGTCAGCGTGCGCGTCGAACTGATGCGTCGCCGCGCCGGAGCGGTCATCGACCCCGACGTCGAGGTCGTGCGCCGCAACCTCCAGCGCGCCACCGGCCTCACGCGGCAGCTGATGCTGTTCAGCGGACGCCGGCAGCTGCAGCCGCGCACGCTCTTCCTGCAGCAGGCCTTGCCCGGGCTCGTCTCCTTGTTCGGCCCGCTGCTGCGGGCCGACCTGAAGCTGGAGGTCGACGTCTCACCCGACGCCTGGCCGGTGCACCTGGACCCAGCCGAACTCGAGGTCGCGCTGGCCAACCTGCTGACCAACGCACGCGACGCCACGCCGCCCGGCGGCGTGATCCGCATCGGCTTGCGCAACGAACCGTCAGGCGAGTGCGTGGAGCTGAGCGTTGCCGACGATGGCCAGGGCATGGATGCACTGCTGCTGGAGCGCGTGTTCGAGCCCTTCTTCACCACCAAAGAGCCGGGCAAAGGCACCGGCCTGGGCCTGAGCCAGGTCTATGCCTTCGCCAAGGCCAGCGACGGCAGCGCGAGCATCGACAGCACGCCGGGCAAGGGGACCGTCGTCACGCTGCGTTTTCCTCGTGCCGAGGACAGCCCGCAGCCGGCCGCGGAAGCCACCGCGGCCCCGGATGCCATCGGCGAGCGCGGGCTCAAGGTGATGCTGGTCGAGGACCACGAGGACGTGCGCGAGGCAGCGGTGATGCTGCTGCAGGAGGCCGGCTGCGTGGTTTGCAGTGCGGGCGACGCCGCCGAGGCCCTGGCGCTGCTGCGGCAGGGCCATGCGCCGGATGTGCTGCTGTCCGACGTCGTGATGCCGGGCCAGATGGACGGCGTCATGCTGGCGCGCGAGGTGCGGCGCATGCTGCCTGCCGTCCAGGTCATCCTGGCCACGGGCTACAGCTCGGAGGCCGACAAGGCCCGCGCCGACGGCTTCACCGTGCTGCAGAAGCCCTATGAGACGGCCTACCTGGTCGAGCTGCTGGCCGGGGCCGGGGCGCGGGCATCCTCCTCGGGCCTGCCGCAAGAGGGCGTGGCGCCTTAGCGCTTGGCTTGCAGCCAGGCCGCGCGGCCGGGAAGCGACGGGAAAAGCCACCCCCAAACGAACAACGGCTCAGGTGCGTGAACACCTAAGCCGTTGATCTACTTGCAGTTTCTTGGTGCGGCTGGCAGGAATCGAACCCACGACCCCTTGGTTCGTAGCCAAGTACTCTATCCAGCTGAGCTACAGCCGCAACGAAGACCGCGACTATAGCATGTTTGGCGAAGATCGCGTCATTAAAGACCCACAGCGCTAAGTGCGGCTTGTCGCCAACACTGCGCGGCTTCCTCCTCGCGCTGCTCCTGCTCGGCCAGACGGGCCAGCACGATCCAGGCGACGCGGCGGCATTCGGCGGGCAGCGAGGTGTTCTGCGCGGCGTTCTCGAGCAGGCGGCGGGCCTTGCCCCAGAGCTGGCGTTCGGCCAGCGCGCAGCCGGCCGTGTAGGTGAACATGGGTTCGCGCGGGAAGGCCAGCATCGAGGCCTCCAGCCGCGCCAGCCACTCGGCATCCAGCCCGCTCATTGCTTCGGCGAGGGCGCGCGCGACGACGGCGCGTTCGTCCACGGTGAGGCTGGCCAGGCGGTCCCACAAGGGGCGCAGCCAGGCGCGCGCGTCCTCGGGGAAGCCGAGTTCGGTGATGCGCTGCGCTGCGCTCGCGGCGACGTAGGGGTCGCGCCGGTCGCCGGCGTCGAGGGCCAGCCACTGGCGGCGCAACTGGTCGGCATCGCGTGCCGATTGCAGCGTGGCGATGGCCAGCGTGCGCACCAGGCCTTCGGCCGCGGCGCTCGACAGGCCCTGGTGCTTGGCCAGCAGGCGTGCGGTGCGCAGGGCCTCCAGCGGATGGTTGGACAAGCGCGCGGCCTGCAGCTTCAGGCGCAGGGCGGCCGTGCGGCGACCCACGCCGGCGGGCAGGGCGCCCAGCTCCTGCAGCGCGCGTTCGGCATCGTGGTCGTCCAGCGCCCATTCGGCCGACAGCAGCCGCGCCGCTTCTTCCGACGGCCGCACCCCGCGCCCGCGCTGCGCGTGGACCAGCGCCTGGGCGAGATGCTCGTCGCGGCGCGTGCGGTCCTGCAGGCGATGCAGGCTCGCGGCGGACAGCAACTGGCCCAGCGCGGTGAACTCGGCATCGGGCTCGATCTCGGGTGTCAGTGCCTGGATCTCCACCGCGCGTTGTGCCTGGCGATGCGCGCGGCTGTAGCGTCCGGCCAGCAGCAGGGCCAGGGCCTCGCGCAGGGCGGCCTGCGCGGTGCGGTCGCGGCGGGTGATGCGCCATTGGCGCGCGCGCCGCGGCAGGCCGATCAGGCTGTCGATGCCGCGCACCACCGTGTAGGCGGCGAAGGTCGCCGCGACGACGGCGATCAGGAAGAGGTTCAGCGACAGGTCGACGACCCATTGCCGGAAGTAGATCGAGACGATGCCGTCGTTGGCGCCCAACGTGCCCGCAGCGACCACCGCGATGGCGGCCAGCAGCAGGGTCCAGATGACGAGGCGCATGGCGGGCCGGGCTCAGCGCACCGCGGAGATCGCGGCGATGGCAGCCAGGGTCTCGTCCGGCCGGGGCAGGGTGACGTGCGCGCTCTGCGCCAGCACCTGCTGCATCAGGTCGCGTGCGGCCTGGGTCTTGCGCGACTCGGGGTCGAAGTAGCGCGGCAGCGCGTCAAGCGCGGCACGCAGGTCGGCCTGCGCGGTGGTGAACTGGCGGCCCAGCAGGGCGGCGCGCGCGTTGAGCAGCCGCAGCTTGAGGTTCTCGCGCAGGAAGAAGCCCTGCTCGGGCGTGATCAGCATGCCCTCGGGACGGTCCACGCGCGAGACGCGGATCAGCGAGCGGATCTCCTGCCACACGCGTGCGCTGCTGCGGTCCCAGGCGTCCTGGCCCCAGGCCAGCCAGCTCGTGGTGGCGAAACCGGACGCCGCGGAGGCCGGATCGGAAGCGGCCTGCGCACTGCTGGCGGGTCTTCCGGCCGAGGTCGGCGGCAGCTTGTCCAGCGACGCCGTGCCGGGACGCTCGCGTCCGGCGGCGGCGAGGCGGTCGCGCATCAGCGGCAGTTCGTCGGCCAGGCGCATCGCCTCGTCGACGCGCGCCACCAGCGTGGAGATGTCGGACAGGCCGGTGGCCTTGACGCGCTCCAGGTCGCGACCGATGGCGCGGCGGATGCGTTCCAGCCGTGGCTGGTTGGCGCGCGCCACGCGCTCGTCGGCGGACTTCAGCATGGCCACCAGCGGCTCCGCACTGCCGGTCAGCGCGGCCTGCTGCTGGGCCACGCGCAATGCGGCGTCGATGTCGGTGACGACGTTCTCGTCGCGCGAGCGGGACAGCGACTGGATCAGGTCTTCCAGCTGGCCGCGCTGCAGGGCCACCTCGGCGACGCGCGCCTCGATCAGCGCGGTGCGGGCCGCGGCGTCGCGGGTGGCATCGCGCGCCTCCTTGGCCAGCATGTGGGCCTCGCTGGCGACGTTCTGGCTCTTCTCCTGGCGCAGCACCAGCTCCTGCTCCAGCGATTGCAGGCGCTGGCTGCCCTGCCAGGCCAGCAGCAGGCTGGCCACCGACACGACGCCCAGCGCCAGGATGGACGGCACGACCCAGCGCGGCAGCCGGGTGATGTCCGGCAGGACCGTGAGCGAGGCCGCGGGCTGCACGGCCGGCGCGTCGCCGGGCGGCAGGCCCGGGCCGGTTGCGGCTGGGGAGGCGGAGGGCGGTAGAGGTTCGCTCACGTTGCGGACGATTGTATCGACGGGGTCGGCCCGTCCCCGCCGCCGTCGCGGCTGTGGTGCGCCCGCCGCAACGTCGCGACGATGTCATCCAGCGCGGGACGGGCGTCGACGATGGCCACGAAGCCGGCCGCCCGCGCACGTTCGGCGATGCGGGGATGCGTGGCCAGCACGGCGGCCTCGCGCAGCCGCGGCAGCGCGGGGCCGGCCGCGGCTTCGAGATGGCCGATGGCCTCGGAACTGCTGAACAGCCAGATGTGTGCCCGCGGATCGGCCGCGACCTGCCTGAGCAGGGTCTGGCCCTCGTCGTCGATCGCGGCGGCCGTGCGACGGTAGGCCACCAGCGGCTCGACCTTTGCGCCCGCCTCGCGCAGCTGCTGCGCCAGCCATTGGCGGCCGCTGGGCTGCTCGCCTTCGCTGCCGCCGACCAGCAGCACGCGTTGGCCCCGCCAGCCCGGCGCATCGGGCCGCGCACCCAGCGCGGCCCATAGGGATTCGGAATCGAACTGGCCGGCATCGGCCGCGGGCTCGACGATGCAGTCCTCGGGTACACCGTGGTTGCGCAGGGCCTGCGCCGTGCCCGGCCCGGGCGCCGCAGCCAGCGTGCCGGCGGGCCAGGTGATCGCAGCCGCATCGAGGAAGCCGGCCACGGCCGCCGGGCTGACGAAGACCAGCATGCGCAGCGCGGCCAGGCCGTCGCGTGCCTGCTGCACGGGTTGCGGGTCCGCTGGCGGGCCGATGGCGATCAGGGGCAGGGCTGCCGCGTCGATGCCGCAGCCTTGCAGGTCGGCCACCCAGGTGTCGGCCTGGGGCTGCGGCCGGGTCACGATCACGCGTGGCACCTCGATGGCGGCGGGCATCGGCGCGCGCCTCACGCCAGTGCGGCCAGGATCTCCTGGCCGCCGGATTCGCGCAGCCTGGCGGCCACGCGCTCGCCGAGCTTCTCCGCGCAATGGATCTCGTCGACGGCACCGGATGCCTCGGCCTGCAACAGCGGCTGCGGGCCCTGCGGGTGACCGAGCACGGCGCGCAGCTGCAGGGTGTCGCCCTGCCAGCTCGCATGGGCAGCCAGCGGCATGCTGCAGCTGCCGCCCAGCGCCCGCGAGACCGCGCGCTCGGCCGCGGTGGCCAGGCGCGTGGGCTGGTGGTTCAGCGTGCCCAGCGCGGCCAGCAGGTCGGCGCGGTCGCTGCGCACCTCGATGCCCAGGGCTCCCTGGCCGGCCGAGGGCAGCATGCGGTCGATCTGGAAGACGGTACGGATGCGTGCCGCCAGGCCCAGGCGGATCAGCCCGGCGGCCGCCAGCACGATGGCGTCGTAGCCGCCGTTGTCGAGCTTGCCAAGGCGCGTGTCGAGGTTGCCGCGCAGTGGCTCGATGCGCAGGTCCGGCCGCAGTGCGCGCAGTTGCACCAGGCGGCGCAGGCTGGAGGTGCCCACCAGCGCGCCCCGGGGCAGATCGGCCCAGTCGGCGTAGCGGTTGCTGACGAAGGCGTCGCGCGGGTCCTCGCGCTCCAGCACGCAGGCCAGGGCGAAGCCTTCCGGCAGGTCCATCGGCACGTCCTTCAGCGAGTGCACGGCGAGGTGCGCGCGGCCTTCCTCCAGCGCGACCTCCAGCTCCTTGACGAAGAGGCCCTTGCCGCCGACCTTGGACAGCGTGCGGTCCAGGATCTGGTCGCCGCGTGTCGTCATGCCCAGCAGCTCGACGGTCCGGCCGAGCCGTTGGCCGATGAGGGCGCGCACATGTTCGGCCTGCCAGAGGGCAAGCCGGCTTTCGCGGGTGGCGATGATCCAGGGAGCGGGGGGGGAGGCGGCAGTCATCCGCCGATGCTAACCCCCGGCGACGGCGGCGCTCAGCGGCGGCCGGAGCGCGCGAAGACCTTGCCCAGCACCCAGTGGCTGGGCGCCCAGATCAGCAGCGGCAGGGCCGCCAGCATCACGGCGAAGAAGGCGTGGGCCGGCATCCAGCTCTGCGGTGCCTTGTCGTTGAAGCCGTAGACGTAGTTGACGTTGACCGGCAGGCCGGGGTTGGCCTCGGGCGGCGGCGGCGCGGGCAGGAAAAGGTAGGAGACCCACATCGCGGCCCAGGCGATGCCCCACCAGGTGTAGAGGCCGCGGCGGTCGAAGCCCAGCCGGTGCACCTGCCACAGGATCACCAGCGGCAGCCAGAAATGGAAGAAGGACAGGAAGCGCGCGAACAACGCGATCTTGTCGTCGAACATGTAGCCGGTCATGCCGGTGATGGGATGCCCGGCCAGCGTGGCGAGGAAGTCCGCCATCCACAGCAGCTGCGGCAGCACGATGCCCACCGCGCAGGCCGAGGCCAGCAGCGCGGATTCGGTCCACATCGCCGCCAGCGTCAGCAGCAGCGCGATGTCGCAGAAGTAGAGGAAGTTGGTCGGCCCGTAGGCCTTCCAGTAGAACGGCACGAGGACCGCGACGAAGGCCGTGTAGGCGAGCTTGGCCGCCAAGGGCAGGCGGGCCGAGGCCCCGAGCTTGATCATGGAAAGGCTCCCTGGAAATCGCTGCGCTGATCCGATGGCAGCTGCGCCGGCGATTCTCGCAACGGGCCGGGGCCCGCGAGGCTCAGAGATGTCCCAGGGCGTGGCGCCTCTTCTGGGTGTAGTCGATGTAGCGCTGCAGTGCACGCGTGCTCGAGCCGTCCAGGCCCAGCATTTCGCAGCCCAGGCGCACGCCCTTGGACTCGGGGTTCAGCACGGTGACGTGGTGCACGTGCAGCGAGACGTCCAGCCGCGTGTCGGCGTCCAGCTCGACGACGCAGCGGCCGATGCGCGTGCCCGCGGGGATCATCGGCACGTCCTGCGGCAGGAAGAGGGCGATGCCGCCCAGGCTGATGTCGAGGATGCGCAGTTCCAGCGGCTTGTCCGGCGCGCCCGGGTGGCGCATCTGCACGGCCGGCGTGGCGCTGTGCAGCGGCTTGACGCGGAAGGCACCGCGGCGCTGGAAGCGGTAGACCACCTCGGGCCAGGAGGCATTGAGCGCGATGTTCTTGCCGCCGCGCACCATCACCAGGCCTTGCAGGTCGAACTGCACCTTGATGCTGTCCAGGTAGCCGACGCAGACGACTTCCTCGCTTTCCAGCAGCGCGGAGACCTGCGGGTCGCTGGACTCGGCGCTGAAGCAGACGACACCGCGCTCGGCGTCCACCGCCCACAGCAGCGTGGTGTAGCTGTGCCCGCCGGGGGCGTAGAGCGTGACGAAGGCTCCGCCATCGCACAGCTGCTTGAGGATGGTCTCGATCTCGGCGTCGGAGGTGACGCTGAACTCGGACAGCTCGACCGAGTGGTCCTTCAGGAGCTCGATCGGCATCGGCCTGGTTTCCATGGCGGATCGCTCTGCGCGAAGGCGTCGTGGTGGGAAGGCTGGGAAGAAGGCTCAGTGCAGCCGGCTGCGGTCCTGTGTGGCCTCGGTGCGAGCCAGGTCGCCGATCCAGGGCTCGGCGAGATTGCGGATCTCGGCGTCGTTGGTCAGGATGCGCTGCATGATGCGCGTCTTCAGCTGGAGCTCGTCAGGGCCCAGCGTGTATTCGGTGGCCGCATGCTTGAGTTGCGCGATCAGCACGGCGCAGGCGCCTTCCAGCTTGACCACGGTGTCCCAGTCGCCGCTGCGTGCGGCTTCGAGCATGCTCAGACTCGCCTGTTCGATCTTTTCGTAGTAGCCCAGCAATTTCTGTCCGTATTCGTCGGATGGGTTGGGGGACTCTTCTTCGGCAACGGCGGCGTTGCCACGCTGGCCGTCGCTCATGCAGCCACCTCGACTGCACGCATGCGGGCGACCTCGGGGCCGATGGCCTTCCAGGCGTCGCGCAGCGGCTCGATGAGCCTGATGCACTCGTCGATCACCGCCGGGTCGTTGCGCAGGTTGGCGCGGGTCAGCTGCAGCTCGACGTAGCCGTAGAGGTCGCGCAGGTTGACCGCCAGCTGGCCGCCGGCTTCCATGTTCAGGCCGGCCTTGAGGCCTTCCTCGATGATGCGCACCGCCCGGCCGATGGCCTTGCCCTTGGCCTCGATCTGGCCTTCGCGCAGGGCGGTCTTGGCGATCGACATGGCGTCGACCAGGCCGTCGAACAGCATCGTGACCAGCCCATGCGGATCCGCGCCCGAGACCGCGGTTTCCAGGCCGACCGTGCGGTACAGGCCGGAGAGGGCGGCAGGAGAGTAGGGCTGCGGGCGGCGGGGCGTGAAAGCAGAAGCAAACATCGGTCGAGCTTTCGGTTGGGTGTTGCTTTTGTTTTCGACGTACTACAAGGGCAACTTGAGCCCGTGGGAGACGTCGTGCACCACCTTGTCCCGCCTCTGCTGCAACAAAGGGTTAGCTGCTGCTGTTGTTCAGCACGGACAGCTGCTGGGTCACGTAGGTCGACAGCGAATTGAGCTGGGCCAGGCTGGCGTCCAGCGCCGTGTATTGCGCTCGCAGCCGGGCTTCCACCTTGGCCACGCGATCCTCCAGCTCATCCTGGCGGTCGTTGTTGCGGTCGATGCTGGATTGGATGCCGGCGGAGCGCGTCGTGACCGAGCCTTCGGCGCCCAGCACGTTGTCGGCCAAGGCGCGCATGCGCTGCGACATGCCGTCGTTGGCGGCGTTGCTGACGTCGGAATTGGCGAAGAGCTTCTTCACCTCGGCCAAGCCGGAGGACAGCGCGGTG
Source organism: Aquabacterium sp. (assembly GCA_004322345.1). Classification (GTDB taxonomy): domain Bacteria; phylum Pseudomonadota; class Gammaproteobacteria; order Burkholderiales; family Burkholderiaceae_C; genus Aquabacterium. Next base: position 26,934 of record SCTQ01000188.1, read on the forward strand.
TTGAGCTTGCTGCTGTTCACTGCGAGCGAGCCGTCGGCCTGCACCGACAGCCCGATGTCGGACATCCGCTTGTAGACCGTGGACGCACCGGAGTCGCTGCCCACCAGGGTGCGCAGCTGGCTTTGCAGCGTGCGCGCCGTGGCGTCGCCCTGCAAGGTGCCGGCCACCTTGGTCTCGGAGTTGTAGGCCGTCTGCGTCTTGATCAGGTTGGCCACCGCCGTATAGGCCGTCGCGAAGGCCGTGATGGCCTTGCTGATGGAATCCTTGTCCGTATCCACCGATACGCCGATGGGCGTGGTGGTCTTCTGGCTGACCTTGATCGACACACCGTTGACCGCAGTGATCTCATTGGTCTTGGACGTCACCGTCAGGCCGTTGATCTTGACCTTGGCATCGGCCGCGGCCTGGCTCTGCGCCATCGAGTTGACGCCCGAGGCCGGGTTGAAGGCCAGTGCGGACAACCCGTCGGCGTCGGTGTCCGTGCCGGTGCTGTCGCCGCTGACGCCGAGCGTGAAGCCGTTCGACTCGCCCGAGGGGCCGCGCAGCACCAGGCGCGAGCCGGAACTGTCGGTGACGATCGAGGCCGTCACCTGGCCGCCGGCGGCGTTGATCTTGTCGCGGATGCCGGCCAAGGTGTTCTCGCCCGACCCGATGGTGATGTTCAAGGCCGCGCGGCTGCCGTCGGCGGTGAAGGCGCTCTGGTCGGCATTCCAGGTGCCCATCTGGATCGTCAGGGTGCCCGTTCCGACGACGGCGGAATCGGATGCGAAGTACTTGTTCGTGGCCAGCGATTGCGACGAGGCAGTGTTGAGCACCTCCACCGAATAGCTGCCCGCGGCGGCGGTCGCGTCCGCGCT